>NZ_JBAWYV010000209.1:0-4337 GCF_037143375.1 Rhodoferax sp.
CAGGTAGGTGAGGTTGGCGTCGCGGATCTCGGAGGTCAGTTGGTCGTCGTTCATGGGGGGCTCCTGATGCAATGCGTTGAATTGGGGGGTGATTGCCAGCTATTTGCTTTGCTTTTCACCATGAAGCCAATTCTGAACGCGAGGTTCAGGAACTTGAATCCGCATTTGCCTGATCAGGCTGTCAGCATTCGGCGGGTGGCTTGTAAGGGAAACTCTTACAAGAATTCAGGCAGACCGAAGAAATAGCGGTGAAATACAAGCCTTTTAGGCCTCTAGCCCCCGTTCAATAAGCGTGGGCAGCTATTTAATTAATAGCGTCCCGAATTTTGAGTAAGCTGAAAACACCGACAAGTTGGTGGTTCAGCGAAAAACTTTCGCGCCAGAGCGTGGTTTTTTTTGAGGTTTACTTTTCAGGTCATACGCCGTGGTGCTGAAAGATTGCCGTTGCGTCAGCAAATCCGGTGCATCAACAAAGGCGGCAATTTCAGTGATGTCCCGCTCAGTCACCCCCAGCGACTGAAAGTGCGCCTGCCAGTCATTGACCACGGCAATAATTTTGGCCACCTCATTGGCGGCCTTCAAGGACGATAGGTCGAAGTCAATCGCAACAGTCATGGCTTCAGCAAGGCTGGGCTCGCGACTGAGGTCAGAGATCATGAACTGGTGCTCAAGCGCACCTGAACCCGTGGTCACGATGTCATAACCGGGGCTGAGCGTTAGCGTCATGGTTCGACCATGGATGTAACACAGCAAGGCGTGATTTTTCTCGTGATCGTCGGTGTTGGCGATCAGGATGTTAAAAATCATCCTGCGAAAAAGCTCGTGCAACTGTGACGCCAGCGTTCTCGGGTCGGCGGAGCGCCGCAGAGCGCGGGCCAGTTGCGGGTAACCAAACTCTGGTTCCATGCCCTCTGGCACCTCGGAGCGCAAGAGGGTGCAGGCCGAAATGCTGTGAATGCGCATGCCCTTTTGGCGGTCAAAGCGTTTGATGGCGACGGCGTGCTCACCTTTGAGCCGGATGGGACGCGTTTGTGCAACCTCGATGCCCGCTTTGTGTGCCAGCGTCATGGTGGCGTGCTCGACCAAAGGAAGGTCAAAAGGTTCGCCATTGAAAAATTTAAGCACC
Organism: Rhodoferax sp.; assembly: GCF_037143375.1. Classification (GTDB taxonomy): domain Bacteria; phylum Pseudomonadota; class Gammaproteobacteria; order Burkholderiales; family Burkholderiaceae_C; genus Rhodoferax. The sequence goes on from NZ_JBAWYV010000209.1 coordinate 1,127, forward strand.
CATTCCTCGCCATCGATGCTGATGGCTGCTTTGGGCTTGGCGCCGCCCAGGCTACCACTTGCGCCCACGAGCGCCCGTTGCTGCGCCTGCAGTTCTCCTACGCCCGATTCAATGATTTGAATGGCTTCGTTGAGATCGCTTGCATCCTCAAGGCGTGGCAATGGGCGCGCCATGAACGGCGTGTACGCGCTTTGCGAGTCGGATACGCCCAAGGCGCCAAAACGCTCGTCACCCGCGAAGTAAAGACTGTCGAACACCGTTGCGCCCGGTTTGTACAAATACCGGATCACCTTTTCTCCCCAGCGGTCGGGTCGCGCATCATCCAGCGCACCGGGCGCGCCGGGTTGCCGGCCGGTGTGGTGCACGGGCGTCCATGTTGGGGTGTCGAGTGGCATGTCATCACTCAGGGCAAACCCCGTTGCGATCCATTTGGGGTCGTAAACGAGGCCGACGTCGCCATTGGTTTGTCGGACAACCTCGCCAACAAGTCTGGGGGTTTTGGGGTCGCTCAGCAGCCAGGCAAAAAGTCGATCTGGCGTTGCTTGGGGCGCAATTTTGGTGGCCATGACGTGCTTTACAAATTGTCAGGACGGGGTTTGGCGGGTGCCCGGTTTTTCTGCGACGCCTTGGCGCGTGCTTTGCCAAGGTCGATGGCTTCCTGGATATTCATTTCTAACGCGCCTTTGTCATGCTCGGGGGACGCTATTTGAGCCAACTCGCCATCACGGCCAATGAGCCACAGGGCCGTGGCATAAATTCCCATGGAAACCGACGGGTCGCCAGATTCGAGTCGTGTGAGCGTCGGAATTGAAATGCCAATGCGTTTGGCGCGCGTTGCCAGAGATTCCTTGCGCCGAACGCGGGCAACCGCCAGATGGGAGCCCAAGGTTTCAAGAGCGCGCAAGGTTTGCGGCGGAATTTTGGTGAGGGCGATAGGCTGCTTTGGCATAATTTATAAAATAGAGTTTATCTTTTTACGATATTTTGTAAACATCTATATTTATATTTAGTAAGTCTTTCACGAAAACCAAAGCGGATCATCGGCTGCCATTGACGCAATCTAAATTAACGACTCGAACTCAAAACCAACAATATTGCGGCTGGCCTTGCTGAACTCCACGCCAATCAGGTGAATCGGCTCGCCGCGTGCGCGGTACTTGTCGGCGTAACCCTTGTCCTTGATTTTCTGTAAGGCGCGGCCTTCGGGTGTGAGCTCCACCACCTTGAACTCAAACAGAAAAACCTGCCCCTCAAACAGCACCGCCATGTCGATGCGGCCTTTGTTGGTGGTGTCTTCGAGACGAATATCTAGCCCCAGTGCGGCAAAGTAGCTGTAAAAAATGCTGGCGTAGTAACCCTCGAAGTTGGCCAGCTCTTTCTTGCGGTACCAGTCGTTGGGAATGGTGGCGAAAAAGGCGTGGAAAAGGTCTTTGAGGGCAGGTAAATTTGTGCTCTTGAGCAAGTCGATGAGCTTTAGGCGGGTTTCAAACGAGCTGCGCTCCGGCGCCCCGAAGCCTCCAAGCAAGGCGGCATTCAGGCTCGACTCGACTTCGCGGTTGGGGTAGCCCAAGGTGTAAACCCACTGGCCCGGCAGCGGCTGGCTGCTTTGATGCACAGTGAGGTAACCCGCCTGGAACAGCAAGGCTTCCGGCTCAATCTGGTCCACGTCAAAGGCAGACAAGAGCGTCAAGCTACTTTGCAGGCGCGCCAGATCAGGTGAGAAAAATTGACGTTCCGACAATAATTTGACCAAAAAAGTGGGCGTGCCGGTCTCAAACCAATAAGGTCGAAACTCGCGGCTGCGAAACAGCAATAACAAATCAAACGGGTTGTAAACGCTGGCGCCCAGCCAGTTGTAGCCGTTGTACCACTGGCGAATCTGTTCGCGGTCCAGGCCAGGCAGCTCTGGGGCAAACACCGTGTCCACATCCGCATCGGTGTAGCCGCACAGTGCGCTGAAGCGGGCGTCCAGCGTGATGTCGGTCAGGTTATTCAGCCCTGAGAACAGGCTGACTTTGCTGAATTTGGAAACACCGGTTAAAAGCGCAAACTTCAAATGCTCATCAGAGCCCTTGAGCACCGAGTACAGGTTCTTCAAGCCTTCACGCATCTCCAGCGCCACCGCTGAATTGGTGATGTTGTCCAGAATTGGCTTGTCGTATTCGTCGATCAGCACGACGGCGCGCTGGCCGGTTTTGCGGTGCGCTTGGCGAATCAGGTCGCTAAAGTTACCCGCAATGTCGCGCTCCGGCAGGCCGGGGGGTAGCTGCAGCCCGAGTGCTTCACGGTTGAGGCGCAGGATGTCCAGGATTCGCTGATCCAACTCCGCCCGGTTTTGCAACACGCCATCCGAAAAACTGACCCGAATGACCGGGTGTTTCTTGGTCCAGTCCCAGCGCGTTTCAGCAGCTAAGCCGGTAAACAGTGCTTGATGCCCTTCAAACAAATCCTTCAGCGTGTCAAGCAGCAGGCTCTTGCCAAAGCGCCGTGGGCGGCTCAAAAAATAGTATTTGCCTTGCTCAATCAGGTCAACCGCAAACCCTGTTTTGTCCACGTAGTAATAACCTTCCTCAATGATTTCGCGGAAGGTCTGAATACCAATCGGCAGCTTGCGCCGCGCCAGCGGGGGGCGGGTGGTTTGAATAGCGTCCATCGGGCCATTTTAGGAGGGTCTTGCCGCCAGTGCCTGCGCACACGCAACTGGTTGAATCTGCGGTCAAATAGGCCTATAGCCCCGTATCTATTGCGAAAGGCGCTATAAAAATAATAGTAATAATGAAGAAGCCAGCAGTGTGGCGGATTTTCAACGCGGGCGTTACAAAACCACCAGACCCGCGGCCAGCGCCGCTACCTTGAGTTGTTCATCTTGAGTCGCTATCGGCAGCCCATGGCGCATGGCCAGTTCAAGATAGGCCGCATCGTAGCTGCTGAGCTTGAAGCGCATCGCTAATTCAAACAACTGCCGTTGCCCAGGCGCCGTGCGCGTATCCACCTCAATCGGGAGCGAACTCAGGGTGTCCAATATCTGCAGGGCAGCGTCCGGACTTAGTTTGCCGCGTGTACAGGCGGTTTTGAGCACGTTGGCGAGTTCCAGTTGCCACAGGTGTGGCACCAAAGCTTTCTCAGTTTCAAGTCGGGCAGCAATCGCCTGCGTGTAAGGCGTGGCTTGGTCAGTTAAATACCAACCCGTGACCACCGAGTTGTCTAGCAC
>NZ_JBAWYV010000210.1:0-4332 GCF_037143375.1 Rhodoferax sp.
GGCATCACCCTGGTCGATGAAATTTACCTGGGCCTGAGCTATGACGCGCAATACGGTCAGACGGCGCTGGCACTGGATGACAACATCATCAGCATCAACAGCTTCAGCAAGTACTTCAACATGACCGGCTGGCGGCTGGGCTGGATGGTGGTGCCCGAGAAACTGGTGCCCGTGATTGAGCGCCTGGCGCAAAACCTGTTTATCTGCCCCAGCACCATTTCGCAATATGCCGCGCTGGCCTGTTTTGAGGCCACCAGCATCACCGAGTACGAACGCCGGCGTGCTGAATTCAAAGCCCGCCGAGACTACTTCATTCCTGAACTCAACGCCTTGGGCCTGACTGTGCCAGTGATGCCGGATGGCGCTTTTTACGCGTGGGCCGACTGCTCGGCCGCCTGCCAAAAACTGGGCATCAAAGACAGTTGGGACCTTTCCTTTGAGATCATGCAAAAAGCCCACGTTGCGGTCACCCCGGGGCGCGACTTTGGCACCTATGAGACCGCCAACTTCATCCGCTTTTCAACCGCCAGTTCGATGCCGCAGTTGAAAATGGCCATCGACCGTTTGAAGACTTTGCTGGCATGACCGAGGCACACCAGGCTTCAGAAAAATTCACCTGGCCCGTGCGGGTGTACTGGGAAGACACCGATGCCGGCGGCATTGTGTTTTATGCCAATTACCTGAAGTTTTTTGAGCGTGCTCGAACCGAATGGCTGCGCTCGCGTGGCATTGAACAGCGCGCGTTGGTGGAGAGCACCGGCGGCATGTTTGTGGTGAGCGAGGCCCAAATCCGATACCTCAAACCCGCGCGCCTGGACGACGAACTTATTGTTACAGCCTGGCCGCTGGAAGCGGGTCGTGCGTCCATGACAATACAGCAGCAAGTATTTCTAAAAACACCCACGGGCACGCACCTGCTGTGCGAAGGCACCATCCGCGCCGGTTGGGTCAATGCCGTGACCCACAAACCTGCAAGAATTCCGCCCACTGTTCTGGAAGCCCTGAAATGAATCAAGACCTGTCGATCCTCCACATGGTGCTCAACGCCAGCTTGGTTGTGCAATTGGTGATGCTGCTGCTGGTGGTGATCTCGGTGTCGAGCTGGGCGGCCATTTTTCGCAAGCTGTTTTCGCTGAAAAAAGTGAAAGCCATCAACGATGACTTCGAGCGTGAATTCTGGTCGGGCACGAGCCTGAACGACCTGTTTGCCGCCGCCACCAAAAACGCCCATGGCACGGGCCCGATGGAACGCATTTTTGCCAGTGGCATGCGCGAATATCAAAAGCTGCGCGAGAAACGCATCACCGATGCCAATCAGTTGATGGAAGGCGCCCGGCGTGCCATGCGTGCCAGTTTTCAGCGCGAGATGGACGTGGTTGAAATTCATTTATCTTTTCTCGCCACGGTGGGTTCGGTTTCACCCTATGTGGGTTTGTTTGGCACCGTTTGGGGCATCATGCACTCCTTTACCGGCCTGGCCTCCCTTCAAACGGTGACGCTGGCCACGGTGGCACCCGGCATTGCCGAGGCCTTGGTGTCGACCGCCATCGGCCTGTTTGCGGCCATTCCTGCCGTTGTGGCCTACAACCGGTTTGCCCGCGATATTGACCGTATTGCGATCCGCCTGGAAACCTTCATTGAAGAGTTTTCCAACATCTTGCAGCGCAATGTCGGCGCGCAGTCGGCCTCCGGCAAATAAGGGAGCGACACCATGCCCGCTTTGGTTAGCCGTGGTCGGGGACGCCGCACCATCAACGAGATCAACATGGTGCCCTTCATCGATGTGATGCTGGTGCTGCTGATTATTTTCATGGTGACCGCACCGCTCATCACGCCCAGCGTGATCGATTTACCCAGTGTCGGCAAGGCGGCCAAGCAGCCCGACCAGGTGATCCAGATCGTCATCGGCAAAGACGAGTCGATTGAGATGAAGGTCAAGGAAAAGACCAGTTCATTGGGGCTCAAACAAATCGCCAGCGCCGTCAAGCAAGCGCAAAGTGGGGTCATCAACTCGGCCGTAGTCATCAGTGCCGACAAGAACATCAAGTACGAGACCGTCGTCAAGGTCATGGACACCTTGCAGCGCGCCGGCGTCCAGCGCGTGGGCTTGTCGGTGCAACTGGCTAACTAGAACCCCTCCCATGCAGGCTGCGACCGATCGCCTTGAATTTGCGCCGCCTTCGACGCCAGGCGGGCTGCGCGCACTCGGGCTGGCGTTGCTGGCGCATGTTTTTTTACTGATCGCACTGTCTCTGAGTGTGCAATGGAAGCGTGAAGCGGTGACCCTCTCGGCAGAGGCCGAATTGTGGTCTGCCATGCCGCAAGAAGCGGCGCCCAAGCTGGTTGAAGCACCGCCCGAGCCACCGGCACCGGTGGTGGAACCGCCGCCACCACGACCCGTTCCCGTTCAGGTTGAAGACCTGAAACCTGATGCCGACATCGCGTTGGCCCAGGAAAAGAAACGGCTTCAGAAAGAAAAACAGTTAGAGCTTGAAAAGCAGCAACTGGCGCAATTGCAACTGGACAAGCGCAAGCAAGAGAAGCTCAAGCAAGAAAAATTGAAACAGGAAAAGCTTCTGCTGGAAAAGAAACAACTGGCCGACAAGCGCTTGCAGGATCAACGCGATCTGGATAAAAAAGCGGCTGAAGACAAAAAGAAAACAACCCTGGACGCCAAGCGCAAAGACGCACTCAAAGCGCAGCAAGACAAACTGGCCACCCAGCAAACCGAAGCACAGCGCACTGAGAACATCAAGCGCATGGCCGGACTGGCAGGCGCCACGGGCGGCCCCTCGGCCACGGGCACCCACTTGCAATCGTCCGGTCCCTCGGCCAGCTATGCCGGTCGAATTCGGGCCCGTATCAAACCCAACATCGTTTTTGTCGACGAAATTATTGGCAACCCACTGGCCGAAGTCGAAGTGCGCACCTCCGCCGATGGCTCCATCATCAGCCGCAAGTTGCTCAAGCCCAGCGGCGACAAGGCGTGGGACGAAGCGGTTTTACGCGCCATCGATAAAACCGAAAAATTCCCAGCCGATACCGATGGCCGGATTCCCTCGGCCATGATCATCAGCTTCCGCCCCAAAGATTAGCTTTATTTTAAATAGCTACTCACGCAAGTAACACGGGGGCTAGAGCCCTATTTCATTCATAAACAATGGCGGACTGGCCCAAGCCTGCCTGCACCCGCCAAGCAGACAAGGCCTCGTTGGTGGGGAAGAATTTGTAGGCATCGCCCAATTGAAGCTCCGCCGTGGCCGATCCTGCTTCGCTTTGGCATGCCACCGCAAAGCGCACCCCCAAGCCCCGCACCACCTCACCCTGATCGGTGGTTTCCCGCTGAGCCGGGTATTCCTTGATCACGCGCGCCACATCGGGCACCTTGCTTTGCACACCCGAATTCACCGCCACACGCAGGTACTTGCCGAAGCGGCAACGCGCCTGGTCCAGATCCCAGATCTGCGTCACGGTCAGTTGCATGCCACCTGAAAAGCGGTCGAGTTGCTGCTTGCCCATGACGATGACCAGTTCGTCATCTTTGAGTAAATTCTTATGCGCGTTGATCAGCGCCTCGTCGCAGCGGGCATCAATGACACCCGTTTTATCGTCCAGCTTGAACAGCGCCAGCTTGCCGCGCTGGCCGTTGATGACCCGAAAATCGGTAATGATGCCGGCCAGCAATTGCGGCTCGCGGGTGTCGATCAAGTCGTCAATGGCGCGCTTGGCAAAGCGACGCACTTCGAGCACCACCTCGTCAAACAGGTGGCCTGAGAGGTAAAAGCCGACCGCCGTTTTCTCGTAAACCAGCCGTTCCTTGATGCCCCACGGCATGGCGTCCACCAAATCGGGCTCTTGGGTGCTGGAGCCGTGGTCGTCGTCACCGCCCATGTCAAACAAGCCGCCCTGATTGGCGTTGGCCACGGCTGCTGCACCAAATTCAAAGGCCCGCTCCACCGACGCCAGCAAGCTGGCCCGGTTGAGCTGAATGGCATCAAAGGCACCTGCCTTGATCAGGGCCTCGACCGTGCGCTTGTTGATCTTGCTGCGGTCTACCCGAACGCAAAAATCAAACAGGCTCTTGAACGGCCCCACTTTGTCACCTTGCGGACCGGCACCACGCCCCTCGCGCGCCGCCACAATCGCCTCGATGGCTTGCTGGCCGGAGCCCTTGATGGCGCTCAGGCCATAGCGAATCATCTTGTCGGAGATCGGCTCAAAGCGGCTCACGCCCCGGTTGACATCGGGCGGCTCGAAGGTCAGGCCCATCTTCAAGGCGTCTTCAAACAAGACTTTGAGCTTGTCGGTGTCGTCCATTTCCACCGTCATATT
>NZ_JBAWYV010000211.1:0-4325 GCF_037143375.1 Rhodoferax sp.
TTGCGGCCAATGGCTTCCAGCAGTTGTTCGTCGGTCATGGCGGCCACGCCTTCGAGCTTGAAGCGGCCCTCCACCATGGCGGCGTAGTTGCGCTTCAGGTAGTCGAGTAACTCCAGCGCCACCTCTTCTTCGTTGAACGCATTGCGCCCAATGGCACCGCTGGCGGCCAGGTTGTAGCCGCTTTTGGCGACGATGATGCGCGGCCACAGCACGCCAGGCGTGTCGTACAGATAAAAATCGTCGGCCAGCGAGATGCGCTGCTCCAGTTTGGTGATGCCCGCCTCGTCGCCAGTTTTGGTGGCCCGTTTGCCGGTGAGCGTGTTGATGAGCGTGGACTTGCCGACGTTGGGAATGCCGCAAATCAGCACCCGCATCGGCTTGACGTTGCCGCCCCGGTGCGGTGCCAACTCAAAGCAGGCTTTGGCCAGCGCTTTGGCCGGCGCCGTCACGCTGGCGTCCAACCCAATCGCGCGGGTGCCCGGCTGGGCGTTGTAGTGCGCCAGCCATTGCACGGTGCGGGCCGGGTCGGCCAGGTCTTGCTTGTTGAGCACCTTGAGGGCCGGTTTGCCCGCAGTGAGTTCGGCCAACATCGGGTTGGCACTCGACCCGGGCAAGCGTGCATCGAGCAATTCGATCACAACATCAATGTTCTTGATGCGGTCGCCGATGGCTTTTTTGGTCAGGTGCATGTGACCCGGGAACCACTGAATAGCCATTTTTAAAATTCCTTTTACCGATAAAACTTGGTCAACCCAACGCGGCGCTGTGTTTGCCGGTGCAAACATCGTCGAAAATTGGAGACGGGCCGTATTGTCCCTCCTATCACCAACCCAGGCCGACTTCAATGACTCAAAACGCGCACATCATTCAACAACCGGCCCTGCCTGCCGCGCAACTGGTCCTGCTTTTTCACGGCGTGGGCTCCGACGCACAGGCCATGCGCCCGCTGGGTGAGCGACTGGCCGAGGCCTTTCCGCTGGCCATGGTGGTGGCGGTGGCGGCTTACCAGCCCAGCGATATATCCGCTGGTTTTCAATGGTTCTCGGTCACGGGCATCACTGAAGACAACCGGCCACAGCGCATTGCCGAGGGCATGCCAGCCTTTCAAGCCTGCGTGGCACATTGGCAGCACGTGGCGGGCGTTGGCGCATCGGCCACGGCCCTGATCGGGTTTTCGCAAGGTGCCATCATGGCGCTGGAGGCCAGCAAACTGAACCCACCTATGGCTTCACGCGTATGTGCCCTCAGCGGGCGCTTTGCCACCCTACCGGAAGTGGCCCAGAATGAGATCACGATTCACTTCCTGCACGGCAAGGTCGACACCGTGATTCCCTACAGCCACACGGTGACGGCAGCACACCATCTGCGGGACTTGGGCGCCGACATCACCGCCGAGGTTCTCCCCTTCATTGGCCATGAAATTCACCCGGACTTTATCGACCTGGTCATCACCAAACTAAGCACGCACGTGCCGCAACGGCTCTGGGCTGAAGCGCTCAAGGCTGATCCCCAGACCTGAGGTAGCGTTACTGCGCAGACATACCCAGTTTGCGCAACTGGTCTTGCCATTTTTTGACATCGGCCTCGCCCATCTTGTCTACCGCGCCGATGAGCGTCTCCTTGACCGGCGAAATGCCCACAAACCCAAGGATATTGCGCTCCAGCGACTTGACGCTGTGCGCCCGAAAATACCAGCGGTAAACCAGCGCCGGCATGCCCATCGTGACCACCACGCGGGCGGTGCGACCCGTCAAACCTTTTTTGGAGAACGGGTTATCGCCGTCTGACTTGAACGCAAAGCCCGGGCGCGCCACCTGCTCCAAAAATCCCTTCAACAAGGCGGGCATGTCACCCAGCCATAAAGGGTAAAACAGCACAATATGCTGAGCCCAGCCAATGTCGTTTTGCGCCTGCTGCAATGTGGCTGGCAAAGCCCCTTCTTCCCAGGCGTGCGCACTGCGCAGCAGCGGAAAATCAAGCTGCGCCACCGGAACGCGCCGCACCTCATGGCCTGCCGCCTCAGCACCTTGGGCATAAGCCTCTTCAAGGGCGTGGCCCAAGTGGCGGGTGAGCGTATCAGGGTGACCTTGAATCAGAAGAATTCGATGTTCGACCATGGTGCGGCCTCCTTGCGTCAAATCCTTGAATGCTGACAGTCCCGCAGCATTTTTTATTGACAGCTCGCAAGACCCACCACCTACATCAGCAGATACACAGGCGTAACCGATCTAGCTACTGATACGTTTAGCTATCTTTGATTGTTTGATGCGCTTTTTGACACTACTTTTCCATCTTGCCCAAGGTGAGAAGCGCCGCCTCAAAGTCAAAGCGTTTAATTTGATTCTCAAGCTCATCTGCAACGGTGCCCATGGCCGTTCGCAACAACCCAGCATGTTGCTCGAACAGGCCAACCGCCCTGGCGTCGCCTTGCTCCAGCCAATCGAAGAGTTCACGGCGCACCCGCGCCAAGTTCTTTTGTTCGCCATGTGCGTCGTCTACCTCCGTAGCAGAACTTCGCTCTGGCAGTGCCGCAGCCAGCGCTGCAAACTCGGGCTCAATGGCGCTCATCGTTGATCGAAATTCATCGCTGATGCTCACCTCGTCTTTGTGCGTGCGTAACCAGGTTTCAAGCTTACCGGCAAGTTCGGACAGGTGTTCAATGCCCAGCGTGGCGGCAGCGCCTTTGAGTGCGTGAGCCAAACTCCTTGTAGCATCAAAGTCACCCTGTTCCAGCAATGACCTCATCCGTTGGACGTCACTGGCGTGTGATGCCACAAAACGGATCAATAAATCAATATATTTGCTTGCGTGTCCACGCAAAACAGACAAGCCATAGGTGGAATTCAAACCGGCAATCTGACCCAATCGCGCCAAAATGGGTTCCAGCTCTAACACGACGGTGGCCTCTACGGGCGGCAATTGCTCAGCGGCATGCGTGGGGATGGCTGCACCGGCCGCTGTGTCGGCTTCACGGCTCAACCATTTCAGCAGTGTCGCAAAGAGCAACCCTGGGTCGACCGGTTTGGCAACAAAATCACTCATGCCAACAGCTTCGCAGGCGCGACGATCTTCTTCAAAGGCATTGGCAGTCAAGGCAATGATGGGTTTACTTGACCACCCTGGCAAAGTGCGGATAGCCAGCGTCGCTTCCAGCCCATCCATATTGGGCATTTGAACGTCCATCAAAATCAGGTCGTAAACATGTGTTTGAACCATTTGAACGGCCTGCAGACCGTCGGAAGCCGTATCGACGACGAAACCAGCGCTGTTGAGCAGTTCCACCGCAACTTCTCTGTTGATAGCGTTGTCTTCTGCCAATAAGACACGCGTGCCGCGGTGAAGTTGACGCAATGTGATTTCCACATCTCGCGCATCGGTCGACGGCGCGATGGTCATGGCCCCATGACCGAGTTGCAACCGGGCGGTAAACCAAAAAACACTGCCAACCCCTGGGGTGCTCTCAACACCCACCTCGCCGCCCATCAATTGGGCCAGTCGCCGGGTGATGGCTAGCCCTAGTCCGGTTCCACCGTACCTGCGGGTGGTTGAGGTATCGCCTTGTTCGAACTCCTGAAACAACCGGGCCTGTTTATCAAGGGAAATGCCAATGCCGGTGTCAACTGCTTCAAAGCGGACCCATAGTTCATCACCAATTTCCTTCAATAATTTGACGCGTAAGGTGATTTCGCCCTTTTCAGTAAATTTAACAGCGTTACTGACATAGTTAACCAATGCCTGACGCAGGCGCAAAGGGTCGCCGCGCAACCACATGGGAACGTCATCGGAATCAATTTGGAGCCTGAGTTCCTTTCGGCGAATTGATTCACCAAAGATGGAAGCCACGTTGTCCAGGATCGAAGACAGGTGAAAGTCCGTCATTTCAAGTTGCAGGCGTCCGGCCTCAATCTTGGAAATATCCAGGATGTCATTGATGATGGACAGCAGGTGGCGACCGGCGCTATCGATCTGATCCAGTCGAGTGATTTGCCGCGCTGAAGCACCGTCGCGTCGCAGCAGGTAGTTCAGGCCGATGATGGCGTTCAGCGGCGTACGTATCTCGTGACTCATGTTGGACAGAAAAGTGCTCTTTGCCAGGCTAGCGGCATTGGCACTGTCACGGGCTTTCTCAAGTTCGACCTCGATACGCTTGCGCTCGGTCACATCGCGTGCCGCTGCAAACACGCCCTGCAGCACACGGTCGCGGTCGTAAAACGTGGTGGCATTGAGCGACACGACGGTTTCCACTCTGCTCCTGGCCTGAACGGTGAGTTCGTAGTCGGTGATTTTTTTACCGTTCAACACCAGGTTCATGGCGGCCACGGCCC
>NZ_JBAWYV010000212.1:0-4257 GCF_037143375.1 Rhodoferax sp.
GCAACGCCGAGGGCGAGAACGCCAGCGGCAACAAGAGTCAATTGAGATTTCATGCGAGTGTCCTTGGATGAGTGTGGCAGCGTTGAACCCTGTTCAATGGGCAGGGAAGTCTGCGAAGATTACGACAGGCAAAAGTCATTCTGATGTCATCCCCATGGCAAAGCTATGGTAAACACCCTTGTATGACTATTTGGATCGACACCCATTGCCACCTCGATGCAGAGGAGTTTAGACCTCTAGCCCAGGTGGTACGTGCGCGAGCAGCTATTAATAACGTAGCGCATTGCGTGTTACCTGCGGTCACAGTTTCGAGCTTTGAGTCGGTACGGCAACTGGCCCACGCCGGCGGCGACAGCTACGCGCTGGGCATTCACCCGCTGTATGTGGCGCAGGCCACGGAGGCGGATCTGGCGACGCTGGACGCCTGCCTGCACCACTACCGCGACGATCCGCGATTGGTCGCGGTGGGCGAGATCGGGCTGGATTACTTTGTGCCCGAACTTCGGGATAGCCCGCTGCGCGAGCGTCAGGAATACTTCTACCGGGCGCAACTCAAGCTGGCCCGCCAACATGGTTTGCCGGTGATCCTGCATGTGCGCCGATCGGCCGATCAGTTGCTCAAAGGTTTGCGTGCCGTAGCGCGGGAAGGTGCCCAGCCTTGGCGTTGGCACGGTATTGCCCACGCTTTTAATGGCAGCGAGCAGCAGGCGCAGGCATTTATTGGTCTAGGTTTTAAGCTGGGCTTTGGCGGTGCGCTGACCTTTGATCGTGCCTTGCAGTTGCGCCGGTTGGCTGCCAACCTGCCGCTGGACGCGCTGGTGATGGAAACGGATTCGCCTGATATGCCGCCCCACTGGCTCTACAAAACGGCGGAGCAGCGGGCCGCCGGTGCGTCCCAAGGCCTGAATGAGCCGGGTGAGATTCCGCGCATCGGCGCAGTACTGGCGGCGCTGCGCGGAATCTCACCCGGCTCATTGGCAGAAGCCACCACGCGCAATGCTCAGCAGGCTTTGCCACGTTTGCAAGCTTTGCTGTCAGGCGTTTGAGCGCAGGGCAAAGGGCAAGGAGTAACATCGATTAATCAGGGTAAACCCTGGTTACCTTTTGTTTTCCCCCTTATGAAAACCGGATCACTCACCATGACAACTGCTCTTGCTCAATCTGTTCCATTTCGTCTGGCTGCTACGGCTGCTTTGACCCTGACGGCAGTCCTTGCCTTCGCGCAGGACGTTCAAACCGTCCGCATCGCCCACGCTGGCCCCACTTCGGGCGGTATTGCCCACATTGGCAAAGATACTGAAAACGGCGTGCGCCTCGCCATCGACGAGTTGAATACCCAGTCGATCGTGATTGGCGGCAAGCGCATCAAGTTTGAGCTGGTCGCCGAAGACGATGCGGGCGACCCCCGCCAAGCCACCGTGGTAGCGCAAAAGTTGTGCGACTCCAAAGTGGCCGGTGTGGTAGGTCACCTGCAGTCGGGCACCACCATTCCAGCGTCCACGGTGTACAGCAAGTGCGGTCTGCCGCATATCACCGCCTCCGCCACCAACCCGGACCTGACCAAGCCCGGCTACCCGACCACCTTCCGCCTGATCGCCAACGACAACGCGCTGGGCGCTGCGCTGGCCTACTTTGCGCATGACGCGCTCAAGCTCAAGTCGGTCGCCATCATCGATGACCGCACGGCTTACGGTCAGGGGCTGGTGGGCGTGTTCAAGGCCACCGCCCAGCAAAAAGGCATGCAGGTCGTGGCCGAAGAGTTCACCACCGACCGGGCAACCGACTTCATGGCCATCCTGACCGCCATCAAGAGCAAAAAACCTGACGCCATCTTTTATGGTGGCCTTGATGCCCAAGCCGGCCCGATGCTGCGCCAGATGGAGCAGCTAGGCATGGCCGATGTCAAGTACTTTGGCGGTGACGCCTTGTGCACCGAAAAGCTCCCCGAACTCTCGGCCAAGGCCGGCACGCTTAAAAATGTGACCTGCGCCACGGGCGGCGCCTCGGTGGCCAAAATGCAAGGCGGAAACGAGTGGAAAAAGAAATACGACGCCCGCTTCCCCGGCCAGTTCCAGATCTACAGCCCTTACGCCTATGACGCTACATTCGTTTTGGTCGACGCCATGAAGCGCGCCAACTCGGTGGAACCCACGGTCTATCTGCCCTTCATCGGCAAGACCCACTACAAGGGTGTGACCGCGAACATCGCCTTTACTGCCAAAGGTGAGTTGACGACACCGTCCGTCACGCTCTACAACTACAAGGAAAACGTGCGCGCCGCGTTGAATTGATCGGAGACTGAGACACGGTTAGTAGCTCTTAATTTACGGGGCTGCTCACCGAGTGTTTTTGAAAAGTTCCGGGATTTCGATGGCGCGTGAGTTGCCGTTTTGCCGCGTTAGAAGTCACAGGGTTTTTGGCCATCGATGACTCGTCAAGACCTGAACCGGTAGTAGCCGATTTCTCGCCACCGTCCGCTCAAGCCCCCATTTCCGGTCATTCACTCGGCATCTCCTTAAGTAAGAAGCCTCAAAAGATGTTGCGAAACGCGAGAATTCACTTTGCGAAAGACTGGTCGTGGGTTCGCTTAGGTACGTCGGTCGTGCTTGCGCTGCGGCAGACCAAAATGGCAACTAAAATCGACACAGTGTCTCAATGAACTCAGTATCCCTTGGGTATTGCTCGTCCAAATATCACATTTTTCCATATTCACCTTGTAGGTGACTCCATGGGTGCTGCGCGCGAACTGTCCATGGTGTCGCAATCACACTTTTATCCAAGGGTTCAAGAGGTTTCCAAAAAATGCAGTATTCCAAGGTGCTTGTCGTGGATGACGATGCGGAATTACAAGACCTCATTGCCCTCGCACTTAAGCATGAGGGTTGGTTCGTCTATGAGGCGCTAACGGCCCAGCATGCCGTGCGACTTATGGCGCAGCACCGTCCGCAGGTGGTCGTGTTGGACGTCATGCTGCCCGACGGCAATGGACTGGACTTGCTGAACCGTTGGCGATTGGAGTACCCGGAGACAGCCATCATGATGTTGTCGGCCAAAGGTGAACCTCAGGATCGGGTACACGGCCTTGATCTGGGGGCTGACGACTACTTGACCAAACCCTTTGTCAAGGACGAGCTCGTGTCCAGGGTCAGGGCCTTGCTGCGCCGGCGGCGGCAGGTGGAGCGCCAGTCAACCCCCCAGTTTGCCGTGCATGGACTGCATTTGGACCGATTGCTTCGACAGGTCGTGCTGAACGGTCAGCGGGTGGCTCTCACCGAGGCGGAGTTCAAGCTATTGGAAGCGCTTGCGCGCGAACCAGGTGCGACCTTGTCGCGAGAAGCACTGAACGCTGCAATGCAGCTTGGCGCGTATCGCCCTCAAGATCGCACTGTGGATACACAAATCTATCGACTTCGCAGCAAGCTTCAAGATACCGCCCCTGGGTGCGAATGGATCGTCACCGTCCGCGGCTTGGGCTATGCGCTGTCCGCTGGTGAACTCAAAGAATTAAGCTAACCGATCCATGACCAGCCGTCCTTTCGACTCCTTGTTTGCACGCCTGATGTTGGCGCAGACCATTCTGATGGTGCTGGTGGCGATGATGTTTATGGCCTCGCGTTCGGTTGTGACTGCCGCACCCTATGCACAGCTGTGGGCCGCCAATCTGATAGAAGTCGTGCGTCAACCACCAGGTGCCGCGTTGTTGCAAGCTTCCCCTGGTTACCCGGTGCAACGGCAAGCCTTGTTTCCCAGTGGCTTCGCGAGCCATAACCTGACCGTAGGCCCGGGATTTTCCCGTTGGCAATCGGAATTCGCCCTGCGCGGCTTGGCCATGGACGACATACGCGCGGTGCACAGCGCGAGCGGAACGCAGTTTTGGTTCCATGCCGTGCAGCCGGGCTTTGATCCGGTCTGGCTCGGGCTGCCTGCGCCGCCGTTAGGGTCCTTTTTGAGCGTTTACAGCGCGCCCTTAGAACCTTTGATGGTGGTTATTTTTGTGGGTTTGAGTTGGTGGTTTACACGGCATGTGACGCGTCCACTACAGCAATTGAGTCGCAGCATCCGCGGCGATGTGTTGGAAATCGATTCAAAGGGCGGCGCAGTGGCCTCACAGGAATCGATCATGCACGGCGCCTCAAGTGAAATCCGCCTTATTTACAACGATTACCGTCAGCTGCTTGACAGGCTACGAATAGCTGAAATCGAGCGTGGGCTGCTGCTGGCCGGAGTCTCACACGACTTGCGCAGTCCCCTTTCGCG
>NZ_JBAWYV010000213.1:0-4223 GCF_037143375.1 Rhodoferax sp.
GTCAAACGCACGACCTTGATCGAGACATTGGCCCGTATTGGCTGGCCTGGCAAACAAGACACCTGAAGGGGCACACCACATGCGAGGGGATATCAACAAGCGCTTGACCATCCTCTCTGAGGCCGAGAAGACAGCCCTTTATGGGCTTCCTGTTTTCGATGATTTCCAGCGTATCGAGTTTTTTGCCATGACCGACGCGGAACGTGCCTTGGCTTTGCAGCGCAGGGGCATCGTGAAACAGATCTATTGCCTGCTGCAAATCGGCTATTTCAAAGCCAAACAGGCATTCTTCCAATTCACCTTGGAGGAGGTGCCTCCAGAGGATATCGCGTTTCTGCTGCAACGGTACTTTCCGAGCCAGACGTTCATAGCCGAACCGCTGCTAACCAGCGAATATTACGTACAGCGCAATAAGATTGTCGAGTTATTTGGGTACCGCCTTTGTTCAGATGAAGACATGCCAGCGCTGCTCGACAAGGCAGCTTTGCTGGCCAGGACAGACGTGACACCGACATTTTTGCTGGCTGAGTTGTTGGTGTTCCTGATTGGCCAGCGCATCGTGCGGCCCGGCTACACCACGCTGCAAGACCTGATCACGAATGCTCTCTCAGAAGAGCGTGAACGCCTGGAACAAATGGTCGAATCGGCCCTGACCGATGTGGCACGCGATGCGCTCCGACAATTGCTGGAACACGAGAACACCCTATCCGCCCTGGCCGCCCTCAAACAGGATGCCAAAAGCTTTCGTTACCGACAGATGGGCATGGAGCGTCAGAAGCGCCTCACGCTGGCTCCCCTGTATGCCATTGCCAAAACGCTGTTGCCAAGCCTTGAAATCTCGCAACTCAACACCGCCTATTACGCCAGCCTCGCCAATTTCTACACCATCTACGATTTGCGGCGATTCAAGTCTAGCCAGACCCACCTCTATTTGCTGTGTTACGCCTGGCAACGTTACCGGCAACTCACGGACAATGTGGTGGAAGCCTTTGGCTACCACACTCGGCAGCTCGAAGACGATACCAAGGCCGTCGCCAATCAACAGGCTGCTCAGATACACAACGAACGGCAGCAAGCCACACCACGGGTGGGGGAACTGCTCTTGCTGTATGGGGTAGTAAGCCCAAATCCACGGAATCTTTAAGCGGTCAAATTCACTCCCGCCAGAATGGCTTCCAAATCAATTGGATTGTACTTGTCGCGAAAAGCGTAGTGCCCCAGGAAATGCAGGTGCTCCCACGCTGCTGGTGATACTCGCCTGAGCAATTCCAGTGCTTTTTCGTTGCCAGTTGCCAAATAACGGGTGAGCAGTCCTGACAGCAATATGGAGTTGTAGGCGATAACGACATTGGCAATCAGGCGACCGCACTGGTTGCTGATAGCAACCTCCAAGTCGGTGCGCCCAGTCAATTCCTTCCTGCCATTCACTTTGGCGATGGTGGATCGCAACTGGTGGTAGGACTCGATGCGGTTTTCCGAACGGTGGACATCGCTCTGCAACTGGGGGTCGCGCAGGTAGCGTAGCGTGTAGATGCTGCGGATCAGTTTGTCGTACTCAAAGATGGCCCTGCGTGTGCGGTTGTGGCCAGACAGCGTGCAGATTTTTCGCATGAGCACCGCTTGGCTCATCTCCTTGAGTCCCAAGGTGGCGGCAATGTGATCCATGTTTGCTTTTTCTGACATAATCAGACTGTGGTCAATTTGCCCCACGGGCTGAATCAGAAAGTCCAAGTAACCGACCTGTTCTGGGCCGCAATACAAATGCGCCAATTGGGCATGCAAGTTGGTAAAACGTGGAGCCAGGTTCATACCGAACCAATGCAGAATGGCGAAGTTGGCCATGTTGATGCTGTGCATGTCGCCCGTGATGGTAGTCGGCACAATGTCCGAGGTGTTGTTGTAACAAATGTCAAACACCCAGTAGCTTTCATGCTGGTTTGCTCCGAGCAAATCAGTTTGCAGCGCCACATGGTTGGCCAAGAACGTGTAAGCAACAACGCCCCTATCCTTGCCAAAGTATTTGCGTGAATGGCGGGCCTTGAGCGTCGGGCGGCCCGTGGCAAACTTTTGCCCGTCCACACTGCCATAGAGCACATCCATGTCGATGGAGTAGTACGGGAAGATGGGCAGACTGGCAATGAAGTTACTGATCGTATCGTTGGCGGCAATCAGCGTGGCAGGGCGCAAGTACTGCTGGTGCGTGGCATCCAAGACGTGGTACGGAATGTCACACGTCTCAGCCATTTTCAAGTTGCCGTAGTTCATGGCTTGGGCGACAATTACCGCCATCAAACTATCTTCATCGGCGATCTTCTTGGCATAGCGTGGTTGTAAGGGCGTCATGGCCGACAGGAAGTGGCACTGCTCATTAACAAACCGAAAAATGTCCGCAATATCGCGCGCTTGGAGCTTGCCGTAAAAGCCTTGTTGTAGTCGTTTGTCCTTGTCGGCCTTGGGGCGGTGCCAAATAAGCGTCTTTTTCTCTTGATCGAACTCCAGGTGCTTGAGTTTGCTACTGCGCAATTCTTCGTCGAACGCTCGCCACTGGATATCAAGTTCGGTGAACAGGGCCTCCAAGGTCACGTCTACGGGTTGGCGTAACCAGGGTATGTTCAACACCTTGAGTGCTTCCGCCTTGACCTCCATAGACACCAAATCATCAGCAAAGCGGCGGTGTTGCACGCTGTCGTCGAGGTAAATGTTCCCTTTGTCGAGGCGCTTGCGCAATTGCCGGTAGACAAAAAATTCATACCGACTGCCATCCAAGCCAACAGGCTTGCCATCCTGGTCAAAGCGCAACAAAAAATTGCGCAGGCGTGATGGGACTGTGCGCGAAGGAATGTCCGCCATTGGCTGCTTGGCAAGGCTTTGCTGGCGGGCAAATACATCCTTCATCCATTGCAGTGCGGCCAGCCAGTCTTTGCCACTGGTAGAGTCACTTTCAAAGCTCAAAGCCATGGCAAGTGGGCGCATGTTTTTTGTGCAAAGCCCGCCTTGTTTGTCCACCGCTCCCCAGCGTAAATCCAATTGACTGACGGGATTCTCTGTTAGAAGCTTGCCAGTAGAGCGCAATGTTTCTTTGGGCATGATCCGGTATGCCCGGTGACGCACATCACCGAAAGGGGTTATGTCCTCAAGAGCGTCATCTACGTACAGCAAAAGCAATTCACCAACTCTTGGCGTGGTTTGTTGCCGTTCGTTGTGAATTTTGGCGGCCTGTGCGGTGGCAACAGCCTTGGTTTCGTCTTCGAGTTTCTGCATGTGGTAGCCAAAGGCTTCCACAACGTTGTCCGTGATTTGCCGGTAGCGCTGCCAGGCGTAGCACAGCAAATAGAGATTGGTCTGGCCGGGTTTGAGTCGGCGCAAGTCGTAGATTGTGTAGAAATTGGCAAGGCTGGCGTAGTAGGCAATGTTAAGCAGCGAAATATCAAGGCTTGGGAGCAGCGTCTTCGCGATGGCATACAAGGGAGCCAGTGTGCGGCGCTTTTGGCGCTCCAACTCCATTTGACTGTGGTGAAAGCTCTTGGCATCTTGCTTGAGTGCAGCCAAGTCAGACAAGGTGTTCTCGCGCACCAACAACTGCGCAAGTGCCTTGTGGGTTGTTTTTGTCAGGGCCGCTTCCACCAGTTGTTCCAGGCGCTCACGCTCAGTGGCCAACGCATTCGTTATCAAATCTTGCAGCGTGGTGTATCCGGGTCGCACAATGCGCTGACCCACCAGGAAAACCATAAGCTCGGCCAGCAGAAAAGACGGTGACACATCGGTTCTGGCCAGCAACGTTGCTTTGTTGAGCAACCCAGCCAGGTCATCGTCAAGCCAGAGACGAAAACCATACAAAGCGGCAATGCCTTTACGCGGCAGATAGCGGTCATTGTCGCTCACCTCCTCCGAGGGTAACGTCTGCCCAGGAAAGTACCTTTGCATGAAAAAAGCAACGTCCTGCTCTGGTGCCTCGACCAATGAGAAACGGAAGAACGAGTGCTTGGCCTTGAAGTAGCCAATTTGCAAAAGGCAATGGAGTTGCGCTGCCACACTCTTTCGCGCGAATGCCAGTGCATGTTCAGCTTCAGTCATGGCAAAAAACTCGATGCGCTGAAAGTCGTCAAACTCGGGAATACCATACAGCGCGACCTTCTCGGTTTTTGAGAGGATGGTCAGTCGTCCGTTGATGTCGCCACGCATCTTGTTCTATGTGCCCAGCGGCAGAAAAAGGGTCATTGGGT
>NZ_JBAWYV010000214.1:0-4188 GCF_037143375.1 Rhodoferax sp.
GCCACGACGTTGCAGACGGCTAAAGATCTGATTACCCAATTTATGCGTAAACATAACCGGCACTTGGACCGCGACTACCGCGATGGGAACCGCACGTACTATGCACACGGCGACCTTGCTTCCCAATGGGGCGGTGCTGGTCGCGAGCGGGCAAACTGGGACCAACTACACCCCTATCGCCAGCGCAGAGCTGTATAATCCAGCCACCGAGACGTGGACGGCGACAGGCGATCTAAACACCGGACGCTTCTTGAGCAAGGCGATCTTGCTCCCGAATCACAACGTGCTGATCGCAGGGGGGTG
Source organism: Rhodoferax sp. (assembly GCF_037143375.1). Classification (GTDB taxonomy): domain Bacteria; phylum Pseudomonadota; class Gammaproteobacteria; order Burkholderiales; family Burkholderiaceae_C; genus Rhodoferax. Next base: position 304 of record NZ_JBAWYV010000214.1, read on the forward strand.
CGAAGGCTTCCAGGCGGCTACTGTCATGTTTCTTTCTCTTTCCAGCGCGGAACTATATGTCTGCGAGTCAACGCCCCCGCAGCCCCCCACCAACGGTCTGGTGGCGTATTATCCATTCAACGGGAATGCCAATGACGCGAGTGGGAATCGGAACAATGGAGCAACGGTTGGCTCAACAAACACTTTTGCGACAGACCGTTGGAACCAGAATTCCTCCGCGCTGGTTCTGTCGAACGGGGCCTTTTTCGACTGCGGCATTTTGCTCAGTCCTTCGGCGGGCAATTCCGATTACACGGAAAGTTGCTGGATACAATCAACCCAAGCCTTGGAAATCAGCACTGGCACGCCCGGCTATAAGCGCATCTATTTCATGACGAGAAGGACGGGGTTTGAAACCATTGGCAACGGCACAGGTCAAGGCGGCTGGGGTGGACTGTGCATTGACAATGACGGACTGCTTACTCTGAAACTTGATGATTACTTCTATTTTTATGACGCGACGGTCGGCTCCGCCCCAACAAATGCAGTCGTGTTGGACGGTCGGTGGCATCATTTGCTCGCAGTGCATGCAGATGCTGCTTACAGCCTCTACCTTGACGGCATCCGTGTGGCTAACTTCACAAACACTCACGTTATGGAAGCAAGTGACGGCACAAGGCATTTTTGGCTAGGGAGCAGCGTCTATACCACTTCGGGTCCACGAGATGTTGCACTCTATAGGGGGCAAATGGACGACGTTCGCATCTACAACCGTGCCCTTTCGGATTCCGAAGTCCAGCAGTTGTATGCCTATGAGTCAGCTCCAGCCAACGCCCAAAGCTTGCCACTTCCCCAAGCCAACTTTGAACTGATTCAGGCGATTCAAGACCAATCAAGCCATGTTTGGGTTCTTGGAGCATTCACGAACAGCGTCACGCTCGGAACCAATACGTTCACCTCGCGCGGGCAAAGAGATGCGCTATTGGTACAATACTCGCCGGCAGGAGTTGTGAACTGGGCGGCGACCATTGGTGGTGTTTACGATGACGTTGGGACAACTGGCTATGTGCCGTGGGGGATCAGGATGTCGGTGCAGTCCAATATGTGTGTGATCGCAGGTTGGGAGCACTCAAGTTTAACGGTGGTGGATGGGAGCAAGGTGACAAGCACCACAGCCTATGACGCAGGCAACCAAGCAAGAGAAGAAGTATCCGACGGTTTTCTACTGCATTTTAATTCTGCCGGGCAATTGCTTTGGAAAGCCTCGGTCACTGGCATCTCTGCCACGGATGGTGGTCAATCGACGGCGATAGACAACTCGGGAAACGTTTATTGGGCTGGTTTGTACAACGGATGCTGTCCTTCACAGGGCAGCGCAACTGTAACGGATGGGCTTGGCAGTTCGACCAGCATCACAACATCAAGCTTTGGCACAGGTTTTCTCATCAAGTTCAACTCGTCAGGGGCATATCAGTGGAGCGCCAAGTGCTATAATCGTGATGCGTCCTTCGAATATGGCGTGGCTGTGGACAACGCAGGTGCCGTATTTGTTGCCGGCAACAGCAGGTCCAGCAGCTCTGGAGCCGCCACTACTCTGGTAGATGCAGGAGGAAACGTCCAAAGCGTGGCCAACGGCGGCTATCAGTCAACCTTTCTTGCCAAATTCAGCAGCAGTGGGATTTACGAATGGGCATTGTCAACTCCCGGCGGCCCAGATGGTGTAAACTATGTCGGCTACAATACTCTCATTGCGGCCACCAACGGCGATATTTTCCTGGCGGGAACGTATAACACGGTGGGACTGAGTTTTGGAGGTCAATCACCCCAATTGCCCGTGCCGAACGGGCAAGACGGTTTCGCCGGCTGCATCAGTTCCAGTGGGCAGGTCAAGTGGCTGACCCAATTCGGGGGAGCGGGGGATCAAGCGGTGGCATCGCTTTATCTTCTCGGGAATTCACAAGTATTGGCTGCTGGCAAGACGACAAATGGCTTGAGCATGGCCACCACCAATCTCACCAGTCTGGGCGGCACAGCTGGGTTCGTTGTGACCTTGTCCACCAATGGTTCACCGTTGAATGCCACATTGATTGGCCAAGCCGGTGATGCTGATGTCAGAGGCGCGCAGGGGACCACTTCTGGGGTGACAGTGGTCGCGGGACAGACAATGGCAGGATTTCAAGCTTACGGCGCCACGGTCACCAACGCGGGTGCCTATGTGATTTTAGTAAATGCAGCTCCAAATCCACCGCCTTCCATCATCAGCCAGCCTGCGAGCCAAAACGTCTATCAAGGTAGTCCGGTCAGTTTCAGTGTCATCGCCTCAGGCACGGGCCTTGGTTACCAATGGCGGTTGAACAGCACGAGCATTTCCGGGGCAACCAACGCGAGTTACAGCCTGGCCAGCGCAACGACCAACGATACAGGCATTTACACCGTGGTCGTCAGTAATGCGGGCGGCAGCGTCACCAGCAGCAATGCTATTCTGGCCGTCATTCCGGCAAATCCACCACCAGGCTTTTTAACCAACGGTCTGCTGGCTTATTACCCGTTCAACGGGAATGCAAATGATGCGACCGGAAATGGAAATACAGGGATAACCACAAATATTACCTTTGCGGCCGATCGGTTTGGTATGAGTAGCAGTGCAATACGCTTTAGTGGGGAATCATTTGTTGACCTTGGCAAAGCCATCTTTCCCGCTTCTCCAGCAGTTTATACTGAATGCTGCTGGATCAAATCAACCCAAGTTCTGGAGCCCCGTCCATATGATCCGGGCTACACGAAACACATTGTCTTCATGACTCGACGCACCGGATCGTCCGATGTCGCTACTGGCGGTTGGGCCACATTGGACATTAATGTTTCTGGAAGGCTGTCGCTGAATGTTGATGACTATTACTACGGTAATCTGACCTGTTCCACCTCATCGAACGTGTTGGATGGAGCTTGGCATTCCATTGTCGGCGTTAAGAATGGAACCAATTACGCGCTGTACCTAGACGGAAAGTTGGTGGCCAGCATCGTGGACAATCATGTAATGTCGGCAGGCGACGGAAATCGCTCATTTTGGCTGGGTAAACACTTTTGGCAATATGCAGACCCCACTGGAACAGCGTACTACCAAGGTGATATGGACGAAGTCCGTCTATACAACCGGGCCCTTTCCGATTCCGAAGTTCAGCAGATGTATGCCTACGAGTCAACACCGCCTCCCACCATCACCACCCAGCCCGTGAGCCAAAGCGTTAATCAAGGCAGTCCGGTCAGTTTCAGTGTCAGCGCCACGGGCACGGGCCTTGGTTTCCAATGGCAGTGGAACGGCGTGAACATTCCCGGGGCGACCAACGCCAGCTACAGCCTGGCCAACGCAACTGCTAACAATGCGGGCATTTACGCCGTGATCGTCAGCAATACGGGTGGCAGCGTCACCAGCAGCAATGCCGTTCTGACGGTCATTCCACCCTTCAGCACCGCAACTGGCACGGCGACGTTGTTTGGGTTTTTCGTCGTTGGCGCCAATATCACGGACGGCGGCAGCGGCTACACCAATACCCCGGTCGTTCGGTTCGTCGGTGGGGGCGGGAGCGGAGCCCAAGCGGTCGCGGTGGTCAGCAATGGCATGGTGACGGCCATCAGCATGCTGGATGCCGGATATGGCTACACCAACGCGCCGCTGGTCGTCATCGACCCGCCGTTCATTGCCAATCCGGTTTTGGGCATTGCGCCCATGTCGTTCCTTAGCTTTACCAACTTAACCGTGGGCGGTTCGTATCAATTGCAGCGGTCGATGGGGTGGTATTGGGCCGACGAGCCGGTTAGCTTCACCGCCACCGGTGACAGCTATACGCAGATGGTCGCGGGAGTGGCGGTTAGTGGCGATTACCGGCTGGCGCTCAACCCGGTGCC
>NZ_JBAWYV010000215.1:0-4169 GCF_037143375.1 Rhodoferax sp.
TCAGGTCGTTGACGACCATGAACAGCGCCAGGTCGCCCACCACCTTGGAGGTCGGTGTGACCTTGACGATGTCGCCAAACAGCACGTTGACATCGGCATACGCCTTGGACACATCGGGCCAGCGGTGAGCTAGCCCCATGGCGCGGGCTTGTTCGCGCAAGTTGGTGTACTGGCCACCGGGCATTTCGTGGTTGTAGACGTCGGAGGTGCCCGAGCGCATGTCGGCCTCAAATGGCACATACGCGCGGCGCACGCCTTCCCAGTAATGCGACAGGGCCTGCATCGCCGCCAGATCGAGTCCGGGGTCACGCGCCGAGCCACTGAGTGCGGCTGCGATCGAGCCCAGGTTGGGCTGTGAGGTCAGGCCGCTCATGGCGTCGAGTGCGCCATCGACCGCATCGCACCCGGCGTCAATCGCCGCCAGCACGGAGGCCGCCGAGATGCCGCTGGTGTCGTGGGTGTGGAAGTGAATCGGCAAGCCGACCTCTTGTTTGAGCACGCGCACCAGTTCTGCTGCGGCACGCGGTTTGCAGACGCCGGCCATGTCTTTGATGCCCAGAATGTGAGCGCCGGCTTTTTCCAACTGCTTGGCCAGATTGACGTAATACTTCAGGTCGTACTTGCTGCGTTTGGCATCGAACAAGTCGCCGGTGTAGCACAGCGTGCCTTCGCACAATGCGCCGGTCTCGATCACGGCGTCCATCGCCACGCGCATGTTGTCGACCCAGTTGAGCGAGTCAAAGACGCGGAACACATCAACGCCGTTTTTCGCCGCCTGCTGCACAAAGTAGCGCACCACGTTGTCCGAGTAGTTGGTGTAACCCACGGCGTTGGAGGCGCGCAGCAGCATCTGGAACAGGATGTTGGGTGTCGCTTCGCGCAGGCGCGCCAGCCGTTCCCACGGGTCTTCCTTCAAAAAGCGCAGCGCCACGTCAAAGGTGGCACCGCCCCAGCATTCCAGCGAGAACAGTTGCGGCAACATGCGGGCGTAGTGCGGCGCAATCTCGACCATGTCGTTGGAACGCATGCGGGTGGCAAACAGCGACTGGTGGGCGTCGCGCATGGTGGTGTCGGTCAGCAGCACTTGTGGCTGGGCCTTCATCCAGCTAGCAAACTTATTCGGTCCCAGTTCTTTCAGCAAATCGCGCGTGCCTTTGGGGATCGGGGCGGTCAGGTCGCACACCGGCTTAATGGGTGCGGCCAGCGGCAGTGGCGGCAAAGTGCGGCCCTTCATTTCCGGGTTGCCGTTGATCGCCACTTCACCGAGGAATTTCAGCAGGCGGGTCGCGCGGTCGCGCCGTTTCGTGAAGTTGAACAACTCCGGCGTGGTGTCGATGAAGCGCGTGGTGCACTCGCCGGAGCGAAACAGCGGGTGCGCGATGACGTTTTCCAAAAACTGCAGGTTGGTCGACAAACCGCGCACGCGGAACTCGCGCAAGGCCCGGTCCATGCGGGCGGCGGCTTCATCCGGCGTGTGGCCCCAGGCCGTGACCTTGACCAGCAACGAGTCGTAATAGGGGGTGATCACGGCACCGGCATAAGCGGTACCCGCATCGAGTCGGATACCAAACCCGGCGGCGCTGCGGTAGACGGCAATCTTGCCGTAATCGGGCGTGAAGTTATTTTCCGGGTCTTCGGTGGTGACGCGGCATTGCAGCGCGTGGCCGCGCAGGGTGATGTCTTTTTGGTGCGGAATGAACGAGTCTTCATCGCCCACTTTGGCGCCTTCGGTGACGCGAATCTGCGCTTTCACGATATCCACGCCGGTAACCTGTTCGGTCACGGTGTGCTCGACCTGAATGCGCGGGTTGACCTCGATGAAGTAGTACTTGCTGGTGTCAACGTCGTACAGGTATTCAACCGTACCGGCGTGGCTGTAGTTCGCCTCTTTGGCCAGGCGCAGGGCAGACGCGCACAGTTCCTGGCGCGTGGCTTCATCCATGTAGGGCGCGGGCGCGCGCTCGACTACTTTTTGGTTGCGGCGTTGCACGGAGCAATCGCGCTCGAATAAGTGGACCAGATTACCGTGCCGGTCGCCGAGGATTTGCACCTCCACGTGGCGCGCGCGGCGCACCAATTTTTCCAAATAAACCTCGTCGTTTCCAAAAGCGGCCAGCGCCTCGCGCTTGGCCAGTTCCATCATCGGTGCCAAGTCGGCTTCGGTCTCGATCACGCGCATGCCGCGACCGCCACCACCCCAGCTGGCTTTGAGCATCAGCGGGTAGCCCACCGTCAGCGCCATGACTTTGGCGCCTTCAATGTCGTCCGGCAAGGCGCCGGTGGCAGGCACCACCGGCACGCCGGCTTTGACTGCCACGGCGCGTGCCGCAACCTTGTTGCCCAGCGTGCGCATCACATCGCCGTTGGGGCCGATAAAGGCAATTCCGGCGGCCGCACAGGCATCTGCAAAGTCCGGGTTCTCGGAAAGAAAACCGTAGCCGGGGTGAATCGCGTCAACCCCGGCCTCCAGCGCAATGCGGATGATGTCGGCGATGTCCAGGTAAGCCTGAATCGGCTTCTTGCCCTCACCGACCAAGTACGACTCGTCGGCCTTGAAGCGGTGCAGGGCAAACCGGTCCTCATTGGAGAAAATCGCAACCGTGCGGATGCCCATTTCAGACGCAGCGCGAAGCACTCGAATAGCGATTTCACTGCGGTTGGCCACCAGCAGGCTTTTGATTTTCTTCATAAGGATTAGTTCTCGCGAACGAGTAGCAAGGAAGTTGTGGAAGTTCGAACCATGTGCTCGGCAACACTTCCAACCAGGAAGCGCTCGAAGCCGCGTCGGCCATGCGTGCCCATCACGATCAGATCAGCGCCCCACTGGGTGGCTGCACCAATAATCATGTCGCCCAGACGCTTCTGCGCTGATTCGATCAACAAGACTTCAGCCTTCATGCAACCTGCCGCTTGGGCCTTGGCGAGTGCCTGCGCCAGCAAGGTGTTGCCATTGCTGCGCATCTCTTCCTTGACCTTGTCAACGTCGATGTAGGAGCCCAAGCCCATACCGTGCTGGGTCAGGGGGCCTTCGTCGGCGGCGTTGGCAATGCACAGGCTGGCGCCCAGTGCGCTCGCCAGTGTGATGGCCTCGTCAAGCGCTTTTTGCGCGGTTGTGCTGTTGTCGATAGCAACCAAAATACGTGTGTACATCATTAATCTCCAGAGTTATTTAACGACCATCAATGTGAACGGCCAGACATAAGCCTGCATCGTCACGTAGAGGCCCACCAGGCAGGCGAGGGCGATCGAGTGGAAGAACACGTAGCGAAGAATGTCGCCTTCGTGGTTGAACCAGCGGGTAGCGGTAGAGGCCACGACGATCGATTGCGCATCGATCATCTTGCCCATCACGCCGCCTGAACTGTTGGCCGCACCCATCAGGTTAGGAGACAGTCCGAGTTGTTCCGCAGCCACCCGTTGCATGCCACCAAAGAGCACGTTGGAGGCGGTGTCAGAACCGGTCATGGCCACACCGACCCAGCCCATCAAGGTGCCGAAGAAGGGGTAGAACACGCCGCTGTTGGCAAACGCCAGACCGAGCGTAGTGTCAGTGCCCGAGTAGCGCGTTAGCGTGCCCAGACCCAGCATCAAAACAATCGTCACGAGCGAGTAGCGCACCAGCCAGAAGGTGCGACCAAAGGTGCGCACGATTTCCATCGGTTTGTATTTCATGATCAGCGCGCCAATGATCGCCGCCAGCAAAATGCCGGTGCCGGTTGCGGACAACAGGTTGAGCACGTAGACGGCGCCTTCAGGGCTTGGTTTCGGTACCACCGGGGGCATTTTCATGACCAGGTTGTGCAGCCCATCCATGACGAATTTGGGTGCATAAAGGCCGTTCAGGAAGGCCTTCACGGGCGGCAGGCCCCAGACGAACACAAACACGGTCAGGATCGCCCAAGGGGTCCAGGCATTAATCTGCTCTTCGCGTGAATATTTCTGGAGGGCCACCGGGGCCTTGGCTTCGCCGCCATCGGTCTCGTGACCTTTCAGGTTAGGAGAGGTCCAGATCTTTTTAGGCTGCCAGACGCGCAGGAACAAAATCAGCGAAACCATCGACACAATCGCGGCAATGATGTCCACCAGTTCTGGGCCAATGAAGTTGGACACGAGGTACTGAGGAATGGCAAACGACAAACCGGTGACCAGAATCGCAGGCCAGATTTCCA
>NZ_JBAWYV010000216.1:0-4145 GCF_037143375.1 Rhodoferax sp.
CTCGTAAGAGGGCAGATTTACAGTCTGCTGCCATTAACCACTCGGCCACCTCTCCAAGGTGAGCCACAGATTATGCCATGAATTAATCTGTTGGCGAGATTTGTTTTATCTGATTCTCATTACCAATCAATTTCTACCTCGCCATGAAGCTTTAAAAAGTTGTTTGCCAGGCCAAAATGACCGCAACCCATAAACGGCTTCGGTGCGCGCATGGCCGACAGTGGCGAAGGATGGTTGGCAGTCAGTACCAAATGCGCCAATGACCCCTTGTCTTCATTTTCATTCCCGATCAGCGTCGCCTTGGACTGAGCGTGTGCGCCCCACAACATGAAAACAACCGGTGATTCTTTTTCTGCAACCGCTTTCACCAGCGCATCAGTCAACGCCTCCCAACCGTGTTGTGCATGACTGGCAGGCAAGCCGTCTTCTACCGTGAGGCAGGTATTGAGCAGCAAGACACCTTGTTCGGCCCAATGGACCAACGACCCCTGTGCAGGCGCTTGATGAATCGCTGACGCGCCCAAGGTGTTACCCGAACGCTCCCGTGCTATTTCCTTGACTATATTTCGCAGCGAAGGGGGCATCTTGACCCCCTGCCCCACCGAAAAGGCCAAACCTTCGGCCTGCCCGGGTCCGTGGTAGGGGTCCTGCCCCAGAATGACCACCTTGACCTCGGCCAGCGGCGTTAGCGCAAGCGCACGAAAAGGTTCAGGCGGATAAATGGTGGCGCCTTGCGCCAGTCGCAGTTGAATGAATGTAGCCAGTTGCTGCCCAGACTGACTGGTCAGAAAGTGATCCATCACAGGCCGCCAACCCTCCGCCACGAGCCAGTGCTGCGGCGCCCAAGCCGTCAGGCGCGGTGACCCACCAGGAAACAGGTCAGGCTGCAGCAAACAACTCCGCCAGTGCAACACCCGGATCGGGGGCGCGCATGAACGCTTCGCCCACCAGGAATGCATTGATGCCCGCCGCCCCCATGCGCAGCACGTCTTCGCGCGTGGTGATGCCGCTTTCCGTGACCAGCAAGCGGTCGACTGGCACGCCTTGCATTAGGGTCAAGGTGGTGTCGAGCGACACTTCAAAAGTCTTGAGATTGCGGTTGTTGATGCCGATCAGCGGTGTTTTGAGCTTCAAGGCGCGCTGCAACTCGGCACCGTCATGCACTTCGACCAGCACCGCCATGTCCAGACTGCGGGCGATCGCTTCAAACTCTTTCATCTGCGCGTCATCCAGGATGGCGGCGATCAGCAGGATGGCGTCCGCGCCCATGACGCGTGACTCGTAGACCTGGTAGGCGTCCACGATGAAATCCTTGCGCAACACCGGCAGTTGGCACGAGGCGCGGGCCTGCTTCAAATAGTCCACACAGCCCTTGAAAAATTGCACATCGGTCAGCACCGACAAGCACGCGGCGCCATGCTCGGCGTAGCTTTGCGCAATATCGGCGGCGATGAAGTTCTCGCACAGCACGCCTTTGGACGGACTGGCTTTCTTGATCTCTGCAATCACGGCCGGACGACCTGCCGCAATTTTGGTGCGCAGGGCACCGACAAAATCACGGGTGAGTACGCGCGACTCGGCATCCTCACGCATCTGGATGAGCGGTTTTTTGTTCAGCGCCGCGGCGACTTCTTCGCGTTTTACCGCAACGATTTGGTTCAGGATGTCAGTCATGCTCAGGAGGCCCCTTCGGGCCTTTCTTCAAAATGTTGATGAAAACGCGGTGCATCACCAGACCCACCACGATAAAAAGTGTCGAGATGCCCAGTGCAATCCAGGCTTCCGAGTTTTGCCACAGACTTGCCATATCAGCCCCCGCTCAACGAATGCGACAACACACTGAGTTGCCCCAACTTAGCCCTGGCCGCGCCGGATTCAATCGCGGCTCGCGCCCGGTCCACACCGGCTGCCATCGAGTCAACCACATTGGCAGCGTACAGCGCTACACCGGCATTCAGGATCACGATGTCACGCGCCGGGCCGGGGACATTGTCCAGCACGCCCAGCAACATGGCTTTGGACTGCTCGGGCGTTTCCACCTTGAGGGCGCGGTTGCTGGCCATCACCAGCTTGAAATCTTCGGGGTGAATCTCATACTCGGTGATCTCCCCGTTTTTAAGTTCACCCACCAGCGTGGTCGCCCCCAGGCTCACCTCGTCCATGCCATCCTTGCCGTAGACCACTACCGCGTGCTCGGCGCCCAAGCGCTGCAAGGCACGCACCTGAATCCCCACCAGATCGGGATGAAAGACACCCATCAAAATATTTGGTGCACCGGCTGGATTGGTCAGCGGCCCCAGCAGATTAAAGATGGTTTTGATGCCCAACTCCTTGCGCACCGGCGCCACATTTTTCATGGCCGGGTGGTGATTGGGCGCAAACATAAAACCTGCGCCGACCTGCTCGATGCACTGGGCAATCGCCGCTGGCGACAGATTGATATTGATGCCCAGCGACTCCATCACATCCGCGCTGCCGCTCTTGCTGCTGACGCTGCGGCCACCATGTTTACTCACTTTGGCCCCGGCACCTGCCGCCACAAACATGGCGCAGGTCGAGATGTTGAAGGTATTGGCGCCATCGCCGCCCGTGCCCACAATGTCCACCAGATGGGTTTTGTCGGCCACATGCACTTTGGTCGAAAACTCGCGCATTACTTGGGCAGCGGCGGTGATTTCGCCAATGGTTTCCTTTTTGACGCGCAAACCGGTGATAAAAGCCGCGATCATCACCGGCGACCACTCGCCGCTCATGATCTGGCGCACGATGTGCAGCATCTCGTCGTGAAAAATCTCCCGGTGCTCGATGGTGCGCAGCAGGGCTTCTTGCGGTGTGATCTTGTAGGTGTTGGTCATGGTGCAATGAGGGTCAGTTTTAAAATTTCGATGTGACGGACGGGTAACGTTGCAGGCGGCGCACTCTTCAGGGCGAGGCTGGATTGTCCATCAGGGCCAGCTTCAACCCAAATCCGATGAACAGCACACCCGCCAGACGCTCCAGATGCTGGATACCGCGCGGCATCACCGCGAAGCGTTGCGAGACAGTGGCGCCCAAAGCGGCGTAACCGAGGCTGACCCACAAACTATTGACGGCAAAAATCAAGCCCAGCAGCAAAAATATCAGCGTCTTGTGCGGCGCGTCGGGGGCGATGAACTGGGGTAAAAACGCCAGAAAGAACAAGGCCACCTTCGGATTCAACACATTGGTCCAAAAACCTTTAGCAAACACTATTTTTAAGCCAATTTTGGCTGTAGAGCCCGTGCTTATTGCATAAGCAGCTATTAAATAAGTAGCATTCTTAAGTTCATTCGTCTGGCTGCGGCTGGCTTTTGGAGCGCCAAGCCCCAGTATCTGCCAGCCCACCCACACCAGATACGCAGCCCCCAGCCACTTCAGCAGCGAGAACGCCATGCTGGATGTCGCCATCAAGGCACTCAAGCCCAGCGCCGCCGCCGTCACATGCACCAGGCACCCGGCCGTGATGCCCAGCGCCGCCACGGCACCTGTGCGCCAACCGCTTTTGATCGATTGGCTCAGGATGTACAAAACGTCCGGGCCAGGCGTCAGGTTGAGCAAGATGCCCGCAGCGATGAACCACGGCAAATTGGCGATGCCGTCTAGCATTTGTATGGCCTCACGCCAACGGCAACCCTCGGTCCAAACTCAACCATCACCCCGGCCATCTTCCAAGGGGAGAGGGCGTGAATACCAGCGGCCACTTCTGCACACTCCCTCGCCCTCAGGGAGAGGGCCGGGGCGAGTGCGTTACGGCCGTCAGTTGTCATTTCTTCACGCGCCATTCGTCACGCGGTCAAAAAATCGCGCATCACGGCCAGCGTATGGTCGATGGCGGCGGCATCCACATCAAGGTGCGTGACAAAACGCAGCCGGTACAGGCCAGTAGCCAGCACGCCGCGCGTCGCCAGATACGGGATCAACTCGGCTGAGCGCGCCCTCGCCTCGCCTACCAGATCGACAAACAAAATATTCGTCTGCGGTGGCTCGACCACCAAGCCCGGCAGGCGACTCAAACCGTCCGCCAGACGTTGCGCCAGCGCGTGGTCATCGGCCAGGCGCGCCACTTGATGCGTCAGCGCATACGAAGCCCCCGCCGCCAGCAAACCCGACTGCCGCATGCCACCACC
>NZ_JBAWYV010000217.1:0-4128 GCF_037143375.1 Rhodoferax sp.
GGCAAGGTGATTACCCAGCTGCAACCCGCCGCGCTGGTGCTGACCGCCCCCGGCGACTGGCGAGTGCTGCAAGGCCTGCGCGCGGTGGCAAAACAGCACGCCCTTGCGCTGGACCTTCGCGATGACACCCATTTCTTCAGCACCGTGCGCGAATTTGCTGCGCATGCCGACGGCCGCAAACAGCTGCGCCTGGAATACTGGTACCGCGAATTGCGGCACAAGCACGGAATTCTGATGGAGGGCAAAGCCCCGGTGGGTGGGCAATGGAATTTTGATGCCGACAACCGCGAAGCCTTTGGCGAATCGGGCCCGCAGAATGTGCCACCGCCAACCCGCTTTGCGCTGGACACCATCACGCAAGAGGTTATGGCGCTGGTCAATAAACGCTTTGCCAGCCACCCCGGCACCATGCACAGCTTCAGCTGGCCAGTGACACGCCCCCAGGCTCTGTTTGCATTGTCACGAGGTTATCGCCCTACATTACTCACGGTTTGCTGAGCCTGCGGGATGTTTACGCCGACGTGTACGCCCGCTATCCGTTGGACGCGAAGCACAAGTTTGTTTTCGAGTTGGGCTGGCGTGCCTACTACAGACATGTGTGGGCGCACATTGGCGAGGGCATACATAAGTCCTTGCACTCTGGGCTGCTGCCCGACGATGCCTACCGGGCTGAAATGCCTGCAGATGTACTGGAAGCGCGCACAGGGATTGCAGCCATCGACCTAACCGTACGTCAACTCTACGAGACGGGATACCTTCATAACCATGCCCGTATGTGGCTGGCAAGCTATGTGGTTCACTTTCGCAAGGTGCACTGGTACACGGCTGCGCAGTGGATGATTGGACATTTACTCGACGGCGATGTGGCCAGCAACCACTTGAGCTGGCTGTGGGCGGCTGGCACGGGCAGCACCAAACCGTATCTATTTAACGCTGAGAATGTCGCCAAATACGCACCTGCGCATTGGCATAGTCCCGGCACGGTGATCGATACCAGTTACGAAAACTTGGACCTCCTTGCCCGCAGCGCTGCAGCGGTGGACCACCTCATTGACAACGGTCGAGCATACTTCGGCATTGCGAAGCCCGCTCTGCTGGCTGCACCTCCTGGAGCAACGTGGTGTGAGCCTGACCACTCCATAGTGGCTGGCCGCAATGTCTGGTTGGTCCACCCATGGTCGATGGGTTCGGTATCGCAGGACGTTGGTGCTGATGTATTGTTAATTGGCGTCGCGTTTGCCGAATGCCATGCACAGACTCCTTGGAGCGCACGACGGTGGCGCTTCGTCACCGAAGGTCTCTTGTCACGGACCCCGCAACTATGGTCGGGAAGCGTTCAGCAGATTGCGCATGCTTTAAAGGGAGCGCGATCCGTAGGCTGGCAACTAGATGCACATGCCGATTCTGCGTTGGAAAGGTTGCAGGGTCTGCTTCAAGCGGGGCAAGCTCATCAGGTCGTTACATCCTCTCCACAGCCCAATCTCTTTGAGCCTGTAGCGCAATATTGTGAAAGCTTTGCGAAGTGGTGGCGCCACACAAAAATCGCGCTGTGATGGCGTGTTACCAAGTTATTTCATTTCGTTGGTAGTCCCCGAAATGGGCACCTTGCCGACCACTGTTTCAGCCAACTTGTTGCATCGACCGGTTGAATTCAAGGCTACGTCCAGTCAGCAAACTGCCATAACAACTAAGGGCGAACAAGTGGCGATTGAACTCAGGCTCATTTCCTCTGCCCATCAACTCAAACAACTCACCCGGGGAAGTCTTGTTTGTGAATCACAAGGTCTTTGGCCATGCCAACCGTCATTGCGACAATCGCAGGCCCAATGAATAAACCTACCGGACCGAGTAACTTTAAGCCGCCGATGAGGCCCAGCAGTACGAGGTACGGGTTCACCTTTGAAGCACCGCTTATCAAATTCGGTTTGATGACATTTTCAAACAGAAGCCAGACTACGCCTAGGTCTACGGCCATGATGACTGCGTACGTTACCTCCCCGGAAAAGTAGAGATAAACGATGCTTGGCACAATAATGACAGGCATAACCATCGGTATGACGCCCAGTAGTCCAGCGATTAAGCCTAAAAGCATGCCCGACTTCACGCCGCCGAGGACTAAAGGAATCGCAAGGAGCACGCCTTCAATAAGGCCCAGCAGAATAACGCCATTGATTGTGCCGCGCAGGGCGACGACACCCCTGTCAACAACGCTCACGCTTTTTTCACTAAACCAGTGCGTCAGGGTCTCTGCGTAGTGCTTCTTGATGAAATCCCCATTTTTCAGCATGAAGTAAAACGACACCATCATCACTAAAGCGGTGACAAAACCAGTGGATAGTTGCAGTGCTAACGTGGTCACCCAGCTCGTGAGTTGGTTGCCTGATATCTTATTGATGGTGGCGATGGCGCCCGTGCTGCTGCTGATATGCGTTACCCACAACTCTGATAAGTTGGAGGCAAATGGCAACACGCTAATGAACGCTGGGACCGGTATAAGGCCTTGGGCATTTCTCGTTAGAAAGCTGTTCCCCGCGCTGTAAAGCTGCGCAATGTCGTAGCCGACATAGGCGAGCGGCAACACGAAAACGATAATGAACACAAAGGCAAACAACATCGCGGGATTCTTCAGCTTTTCACCGAATTTAACCGTCGCTCGGTTGAAAAGTGGCCACAGCGATATGGCGAAAACCGCACCCCAAACGAGACCAGGGAGGAAGTCTTTCAGCATCCAAGCCGTGATGAGAAAGAATGTTCCTGCAAAGGCCAGATATCGATTTTGGTACATAGGTTTGATTTTCGCTCAGTCAAAAATATTCGAACTCCTGCCAGGATGAAAGATGTTATCCGGGCTGTAGACAAACGAATTATCTGATCTGAATGTGTCCATCGCGTCGTTCCTGCACCACCGTCTCTGCGAACCAACCAGTGAAAATGAGCCACCGGCAGCCACCCTGGACGCGAACTAGGTATTGCCCGGAACAAGGTGTTGGAGGGATTCATCTCCCAAGATGTCCGGCCCCAAACGGGTGCAGCCCAGTTCACCGTGCTCATTGAGCACCATTGCCTTGAGCGCCTGGCCAGCGTAGAAGTGCCACTTCTCGTCAGATTGAATCAGCTATTAAGTTCATTTTTACTGGACAGCATCAAAAATGTTCAAGCTTTATTCTTGGCTTGCACTGAGCAGATCACCTTATTCAGTACTTGGTCTGTCAGAAAACGCTAGCTGCATTTCAGGGACATAAGTTGCCGTGATCCAGGTGCAGATGGCCTCTGAAATCAACTCTTCAGAATGACCGGCCTCGTCACTTTCACGCGCCACTTGATCTGCTGAAGTGAGCACGCTGACAAACAATTGAAGAACGCCTTGAATGCCACCGTGAGCCAAAGCGGTATCACCAAGACTTTTCAGCGCTTCCCAGGCTGCAGTTTCATTCGTCGATGCCATGTGTGAACCTTACTTCAGTGCTTCTTCGAACTCGGCCTGTTCTTTGCCAATGGCAGTGAATTTTTTCATCTTGGCGCGGTTGTCAGCCCAATTGAGCATGGCACCCTCCAGGTTTTCTTTGAAGTGAGCAAGTGCTGAATCTTTGACCGCTTGGGTTGCAGTACTTGACCACAGTTCAATCAGGTCTGACAGACCGTTGTCAAAATCATCAAACGATTCAAGATAGATCCATTGGCCGGTTTTATCAAACATGTTTTCTTTCGGTTAATTAAATTAGTTGGCTTGGCGGGGCTATCCGTCAATTTTCACTCAGGGAATCACGGCTTCAGCGACGGCGCCGACCGCCTTGGCTGTGATTTTGACCCCGGTGGCGACCACCGTGACCGCCGCATCTGCGACTGCAATCACAGCACAGGCATGAAGAGAAAGGACGGCGAGGGCGATAACGGCCAGTCTTATGCCGTTTTTCAGCGTGGACATTGAGAGAGTGGGGGTGACAAGCGGTGTATTCATACGAAGCAATATTCAGAAATAGTTCAACCGAACCAATGCAGAACCCAAATGAAACTCAATGAATCCGTTGGGCCAAGAAAAAAGCCCCTGCAATTGCTCGCAAGGGCTTGTTTCGTTTTGTATCTGGCTCCTCGACCTGGGCTCGAACCAGGGACCTACGGATTAACAGT
>NZ_JBAWYV010000218.1:0-4047 GCF_037143375.1 Rhodoferax sp.
CTTGGCAGTTGGTCACCGTGTCGGTCAGCGCGGCCCAGTCCATGGCGGCAATGCCTTCGGCCAGCACAGCGGGCGTGCCGGCGGCCACAGCAACGGCTTGAATCCTTGGGGCTTTTGGGGCTGTAGCCCTTGTGTTCACTGCGCTGATAGCTATAGCTTCAATAGCAAGCGCATCCATCACCGGTTCGACGGTGCGAGGTACTTGGGGCTGACTGCGTGGCGCAGTGGGTGCCGCTGCCGCCACGGCCACCGGCGGCGTCACCACTTCCGGCGCTTCAATCTCGGTTGGCGGTAACCAGACGTGCACACCCATCTCTTGCAACATGGCGCGCTGTCGGGTGTCGAGGTCAAGACTCATGCGTGCATTCTCGCCCACTCAGAGGCGCAGGCTCATCACCACCGCGTCTTCGCGCTGGCCGTGGGCGCTGGGGTAATAATTTTTGCGCAGGCCCATGCGGCGGTAGCCCTGGCTTTCATACACCTTCGTGGCCCGCGCATTGCCAGACCGAACCTCCAGCCACAGCCATTCAGCGCCCTGACCCCGGGCCCAAATGGCGAGCGCATCGAGCATGACGTGGGCCCAACCCTGACGCTGGTAGGTGGGCGCTACGGTGATGTTGAGCAAATGCACCTCTTCAAAGCCCTTCATGGCGACAAAGTAACCCAGCAAGGTGTCACCAGCGAGCAACATCTGGGCTTCATTGCCCGAGTTGAGGGCATCTTGAAAATGGCTGCGCGTCCAGGCATGGGCATACGCCTGCTGTTCCACGTTGACCACGGCCTCCAGATGCTCGGCGGTCAGGCGCTCGAACCGGGCCTCGACACCTGAAACGCCCGCCAGGCTGTTCTCTCCCTCTGGGAGAGGGCCGGGGTGAGGGTTAGCGTTGGTGGTCACAAAGCCGCCTTTTCGGCCGCACGCTCAGCCGTGGTTTTGGCCACTTTGTCGCGGATGTAGATCGGCAAGGCCTGGTCGGCCGGCACGGCTGCGCCCGCGGCCAGCAAGGCGGGGGCGAGGCGCAACAGGGCGGCCGCGCTGGGCAGGGCGTCGACCCGCTGGGTCAGCGCTGCGGGCAAGCGCTCGCCATAGGCGGCAAACACATTGCCGGCCAGCGTGCTGTTGGGTTCACAGGCCAGGTCTTCAGGCCGAATCAGGCTGTAGCCCCCGATTTGCCTCCACTGCCCGCTATTGAATTCGTAGTGACTGGCATACAACTCGTCCATCCGGGCGTCCAGCAGCGCAAGCACGGCGGAGTTCTCCAGATCAGTCGCGTGCTGAAACCGCGCTTCTTCGGCCACGCACAGCAAGGTGTCGATCGGCAACACCGGCACCTTGGCGCCAAACGCCAAGCCCTGCGCCACCGAGCAGGCAGTGCGCAAACCGGTGAACGACCCCGGGCCGCAGCCAAAAGCGATGGCGTCAAGCTGAGCAAACGTCAAACCCGCCTGATGCATCAAGTCCTGAATCGCCGGAATCAGATGGGCCGAGGTTTGCGCGCCGCCGGGGCCGCTGTGGTGCCAGACCTGCGAGGAACCGTCCTGCCCGCGCTGCACGGCGATGGACATGGCATCGGTGCTGGTGTCAAAGGCGAGCAGATTCAGACTCTTCATGTGTGCTTCAATACTCATCAAATTAGCCTCTAGCCCCCGCCGTACCTGCGCTAGCAGCTACAGCTTTAATATCAACCGGCAGCGCTGCACGCACTCCAAACAAAATCCCCATCGTCACCAGCGCCAGCCCGGCGGCCAGATTCCAGTACAGGGGTTCGCCCAAAAACACCACCGCACCCAAGGCCGACAAGCCCGGCACCAGCGCCGTGATCATGGTCGAGCGCACCGGGCCAAAGTGCTGGATCATTTTGGTGAAGGTGATGCCGGAGATCACCACCGAGCCCCAGCCCTGAAACACGGCATGGAACAGCACCTCTTTGAAAGGCGCCGTAAAAACATGGCCCGGCACCGCCCCACTGAGCACCAGCGCGGCGTACACCGGCACGTAAATCGAAAACGCGAAAGCGGTGATGGCAATGGTGGCGCGCACCGCGTCCAGCGCATGGCGGCGCGCCAGCACGCTGTAAGTGGCCCAGCACATTGCCGCCAACATGAACAACACATCGCCCTTCCAGACCGAACCGCCATCAAATGCGTGCAGCAAACTGGCACCGCCCACCATCAGGTCGCCCAGCACGATCAAGCCCAAACCCAACGCCCGCAAGGGCGTGATGCGGTCATGCAGCACCAGCACCGCCAGCAGCGCCGTCCACAGCGGCAAGCTGCCCGGCATCAGCACCGAGGCATGCACCGCCGGGGCAAACGTAAAACCGTTGTAGACCAGCAGCGCGTAGAGCAAACCACCAAACAAGCCGACCGAGGCCGTGACCTTGAGCGACAGCGGTGAAATGCCGAACAAGGCGGACTGCCCGACGCCGCGGTCGCGGTCGCGGTAGACCAGCCAGGCGCCCCACGGCAGCAAAATCAGGCTGGCGCCGACGATGCGGCAAAACGCAATGTCAAACGGCGTCAAGGTGCCGCCACGCGATGGGTCTGCCGAGGCGCGCGCGATGATGATGAACGAGGTCCAGATGATGACCGTGATGACGGCCGCAGCGAGGCCAATCGTGCGCGGCGAAAACCCGCTGGAGGAATGGCTGGTGGAAGAATGCATGGCTCGATTATCGGTGGCGCCTTTTCCGCCTGCACGCCAAGGGCTTGTGGCGCGATGCTGGCCGGATAATCTGCTGATGTTGCTTCAAAAAATCCTGCTGGGCGCGCTTTTAACCTTGGTCGGTACGCTGACGCTGGCCCAAGCCCTGCCGCCAGAATTCGCCACCGCGCTGGCCCGCGCCAAAGTGCCGCAAGACGCTGTGAGCCTGCTCGTGGTGGACGCCGAGGGCAAACTGCCACCGCGCCTGAGCCACCGTGCCACGGTCCCCGTTAACCCGGCCTCGGTCATGAAGTTGGTGACCACTTACGCGGCGCTCGACTTGCTGGGCCCGGCCTACACCTGGCGCACGCCGGTGTATATCGAAGGCGCAGTGCGCGACGGCACCTTGTTTGGCAACTTGTACATCAAGGGCCAGGGCGACCCCAAGCTGGTGGCCGAGCGGCTCTGGTTGCTGCTGCGCCGGGTGCAGGGTCTGGGCATCAAGACCATTGCCGGCGACATCGTGCTCGACGGCAGCGCCTTTGAGTCCGTCGCCGCCGACCCCGGCAGCTTCGACGGCGAACCGCTGCGCCCCTACAACGCCACGCCCGAAGCGCTGCTGCTTAACTTCAAATCGGTCGTCATGACTTTCGTGCCCGACCGCACCGCCCACCGGGCCAGCGTGCAGTTTGAGCCGCCGCTGGCCGGGGTGCAACTGCAGACCAGTGTGCCGCTGACCAACGGCGCGAATGGCGTGAATGGAACGAACGCAGCTACTAGCGCTGCGCCCGACTGTGGCGACTACCGCGCAACCCTGAAAGCCGATTTTTCGGACCCGTTGCGCATCCGGTTTACAGGCGCTTACCCGGCCCAATGTGGCGAAAAAGTCTGGCCGGTGGCCTATGCCGACCCCCAAAGCTACAACGTGCGCGCCATCGAAGGGCTGTGGCGCGAGATGGGCGGCGCGCTTGGCGGCACAGTGCACGCCGGCGTTGTGCCCAGCGTGGTGGGAGCGACCGGCAAACTGGTGCTGGAGCCGGTGTTTGAGCTGAGCTCGCCGACGCTGGCCGAGGTCATTCGCGACATCAACAAATACAGCAACAACGTCATGGCGCAGCAGGTGTTTTTGACGCTGAGCCTGCCCGCCGCCAGCCGTGTCGCCTCGCAAGACGTGGTGCGCCGCTGGTGGAAAGAGCGCCTTGGCAGCGATGACGCGCCCACCATTGAAAACGGCTCGGGCCTGTCGCGCACCGACCGCATCAGCGCCCTGGCACTGGCGCGCCTGCTACAAAGCGCCTACCGCTCGCCGCTGATGCCCGAGCTGATGTCGTCTTTGCCAATTGCGGGCGTTGATGGCACCCTGAAACGCAGCCGCGCCAAGGCCCAAGGCAGCGCCCACCTGAAAA
>NZ_JBAWYV010000219.1:0-4039 GCF_037143375.1 Rhodoferax sp.
TCTGCGGGGGTGGTGAATTGCCTGGACGGTTCCTTTTCGCTCAGCAGCAGCTGGGTAGCTTCCTCCACTGAGACGCCCAGCGCTGCGGCTTTGGCATCCACCTGCTTTTGCACCAGCGGCGTGAGCACCCAGCCGGGGCAGATGGCGTTACACGTCACACCACTGGTGGCATTTTCCAGCGCGGTGACTTTGGTCAGGCCAACAACACCATGTTTGGCGGCGACATACGCTGACTTTTCAGCCGAGCCGACCAAGCCGTGAATCGAGGCCACGTTGATGATGCGACCCCAACCCTTGCCGTTGTCGGCGGCTTGCATGGCTGGCAGTGCCAGACGAGTGGCATGAAAAGCGCTGCTCATGTTGATGGCAATGATGGCGTCCCAGCGTTCAATGGGGAAGTTTTCGATACGCGCCACATGCTGGATGCCGGCGTTGTTGACCAGAATATCGACGCGACCAAACTCGGCGGCGGCATAAATCATCATGGCCGCGATCTCTTCGGGTTTGCTCATGTCGGCACCGTGGTAGCCCACTTTGACGCCGAGTGCAGCAACTTCAGCTTTCGGGCCTTCTACATCACCAAAACCGTTCAAAACGATGTTGGCGCCTTCTTTGGCCAATGCGATGGCAATACCAAGGCCAATGCCGCTGGTGGATCCGGTGACGAGGGCCGTTTTGCCTTTGAGCATGAAGTTTCTCCGTGAATTATTTGAGGACACTGGGATTGAATTAGGATGGCTGACCGACTTTATCAAACCCATGATCGCACCATGACTGAACCCACGCTGAATTTCGTCCAATGTCCCGATGCCGCTGGCGGTCATCGCATGGCTTATTGGGAATGGGGCAACCCCGAAAGCGCCCATGTGGTGGTCTGTGTTCATGGCCTGACGCGCCAGGGACGTGACTTTGATGTGCTTGCTAAAGCACTGTGCCAACAGTCCGGCAACAGTCTTCGCGTGGTGTGCCCGGATGTGGCGGGACGCGGCCAAAGTGACTGGCTGAAAGAGCCGCTTGGCTACCAGATTCCGTTTTACGCCGCCGACATGCTGGCCTTGCTGGCGCAACTCAAGCCCACAACGCTGGATTGGGTCGGTACCAGCATGGGCGGCCTGATTGGCTTGGTGGTGTGTGGCCAGCCCGACTTGCCGCTGCCGGTTCAGGTGCGCCGTTTGGTGCTCAACGACGTCGGCCCCACCATCGAGTGGCAAGCGCTGCAACGCATTGGCGAGTATCTGGGCACTTTTGGCGAGTACGAGTCGGTGCAGGCGGCCGCCGATGCGATGTGGGCCATTTCGTCAGGCTTTGGCCCGCACACACCGGCGCAGTGGTTGGCGCTGGCGCAGCACATGGTCAAGCCGGTGGCGGGTGCGCCCGGGCGCGTCACGCTGCATTACGACCCGGCCATCGCCCTTTCGTTTGGTGCGGTCACGCCCGAATCAGCCGCGCAAAGTGAAGCCATGCTGTGGCAACTCTATGACAACATCAGCGCCCAAACCTTGCTGGTGCGTGGCGTCGAGTCGGATCTCTTGTCTATTGCCACTGCCCGCGCCATGATGACGCGTGGTCCCAGAGCGCAGTTGGTGCAATTTGAGGGCGTGGGCCATGCGCCCACTTTCAATGCACAGGATCAGGTGCAAGCCCTCACCGCCTTTTTGCTGAACTAATTTCTAACTGAATGCCCCATGAAAAGCCATGCAACCGAATTGAGTGGCCTCGCGCCTTTGCATCCTTTGTCCCAACTGATTGAAGCCACTGAGAACCCGCCGCATCAAGGCAATGCGCTAGTGCGCGCCCGCGCTTTTGCCGAGCCGTTGCTCTCGGGCGAGACGCTCGACACCGGTGAAAACGTGTTGGCGCATGCTGACGCCGTGGCCGATATTCTCAAGACCATTGGCGGCTCGCAAGACATGCAGGCTGCCAGTTACCTGGTCTACGCCTGCGACCACCTGCAAAAACCGCAAGAGGTGATTACCAAGGCTTTTGGCGATAATTTTGCCGCGCTGGCGCTGGAGACCACCAAGCTGGTGCGGGTGCAGCGTCAGGCGCGTCAGGCCCAAGTCGCCAATGCGCGGGTCTCGTCGGCCATTCCGATGGCGCAAACAGCCGCTGCGCAGACCGAGAGCGTGCGCAAGATGCTGCTGGCGTTCTCGCGTGATTTGCGCGTCGTGATGCTGCGGCTGGCTTCGCGCCTGCAAACGCTGCGTTTCTATGCCGCCACCAAGCTGCCGGTGCCGCCCGGTCTGGCACGCGAGGCCCAGCAGGTGTTTGCACCGCTGGCCAACCGGCTGGGCATCTGGGAAATCAAGTGGGAGATGGAAGACCTGGCCTTTCGCTTCATGGAGCCCGAAACCTACCGCGAAGTGGCCCGTTGGCTGCTGGAAAAACGCTCTGAGCGAGAAGCCCAAGTGGCGCATTTGCGCACGCAACTTGAAGCGGATCTCAAGGCCCAAGGCATCGCGGCCACGGTGCAGGGCCGACCCAAACACATTTACAGCATTGTCAAGAAGATGCGCGGCAAGTCCCTCGGGTTTGAGCAGGTCTACGACATCCGGGCGCTGCGCATTGTGGTGGCTAATATCCCCGATTGCTATGCCGCTTTAAGCTGGGTGCACAGCCAGTTCACCCCGATCTCGGAAGAGTTTGACGACTACATTGCCAAGCCTAAAGTCAATGGCTACCAGTCGCTGCACACCGTGGTGCGCGATACGAAGGGTCAGCCGATCGAGATCCAGATCCGCACCCAAGCCATGCACGACCACTCCGAAAACGGGGTGGCGGCGCATTGGGCTTACAAAGAGGCGGGCGCCAAAGGCTATTCAGGCGTGACGGCCAGCAGCGCCTACGACGCCAAAATCGCCGTGCTGCGCCAGTTGCTGGCCTGGGAGCGGGAACTCTCGGGCGGACAAGGGCAGGGCGTGCTGGACGACCGCATTTATGTCCTGACGCCTGAGGCGGCCATCGTCGAGTTGCCGCAGGGCGCCACCGCCATCGACTTTGCCTACAGTGTGCACACCAACCTGGGTCACCGCTGCCGGGGTGCGCGCCTGGATGGCGTGATGGTGCCGCTCAACACGCCACTTAAAAATGGGCAAACGGTCGAGGTGACGGTGGTGAAAGAAGGCGGGCCGTCGCGCGACTGGCTCAATGCAGAACTGGGTTATCTGGTCAGCCACCGGGCCCGCTCCAAGGTGCGCGCCTGGTTCAACGCGCTGGCGATGGATGAGACCGTGGCCAAGGGCCGCGAGGCGGTTGAAAAGCTGCTGCAGCGCATCGGCAAGACCGCCATCAAGCTCGAAGACCTGGCATCACAACTCGGCTTCAATTCGGCCGATGAATTGTTTGAAGTGGTGGGTAAAGACGAGTTCTCGCTGCGCAACGTGGAAATATTGCTGCGCCCGCCGGAACCCCTGCCGACCGAAGAAGACCACCTGCTGCTCAAGAAGCCGCGCAGCACCGCCAACCCGGCCAAAGGCGGGGTGCTGGTGGTGGGGGTGGATTCGCTCATGACGCAACTGGCCAAGTGCTGCAAACCGGCCCCGCCCGATGCGATTTGTGGCTTTGTCACGCGGGGCAAAGGCGTCAGCGTTCACCGCACCGATTGCTCCAATCTTCGTGAAATGGTGACCAAAAATGGCGAGCGCGTGATTGAGGTGCAATGGGGCCAGCGCCAGACCAGCAACACTTCCGTTTACCCGGTCGATGTGGCGATTGAAGCCACCGATCGCCAAGGTCTGTTGCGCGATATTTCAGAGGTGTTCACCAAGGAAAAAATGAATGTGATCGGCGTGCAAACGCAATCGATCCGGGGCTCCGCCTGGATGACGTTCACCATCGAAGTTTCCGATTCGGGACGCTTGGCCAAGGTGCTGGGCACCGTGGCCGAACTCCCTGGCGTGCGCTCGGCGCGCAGGCGTTAAGTTGAGCTTTTTTCGGTCAGAGGCCTGACCTGAAAAGGCACAATCCATTCATATAAATTTGATCTCGAAATCTAACTCAACTTACAACAAAAGGAATCTTCAATGGCATCCGGAAAAAT
>NZ_JBAWYV010000220.1:0-4038 GCF_037143375.1 Rhodoferax sp.
TCGCCTTGCATACCGGCCAGGCGCACATTGCCCTCGGCCAGTGATTTGGCGACAGCCTCCAGGTCGGCTTGTGCATCGATGAGCAACTGGGTGTATTGCTCAAAGCCCAGCCGTGCGGCTTGTTCTTTGAGCTGGAATTCAGTGATGCGTTGGCGCAGGGGATCAAGCTCGCGCTCAAGTTGCAGGCGACGCTCGTCGCTGGCACGCAGCTTGGCGGTCAGGTCGTCGTACTCGCTGCGTTTGGCACCGAGTGACTTTTCACGTTCCAGCTTGGCGGCCAGGGCATCCTGCAAGCCACCTTGCGCTGCCGCATCGTTCAGCCGCGCCAGTTCTTCATGGGCTCTTTGGGCTTCAGCCCTGACTGAGTCTGCCTGTTGTGCTGCGGTTTCGATAGCACGCGAGAGCTCGGCCTTGCGTGCATCGAGGCTGCGCATGGAAAACACCGCTTCTTGCGACTGGCGCTCCAGACTGCGCTGCTGCTCCCGGCACTCGTTCAATTTGCGCTCTGCCCCCATCACCCGTTCATCGAGTTGCGCGTGGCGCTCCTGGGTGTCGGCGAGCTGCATATCGAGCTCTTCGAAGCGCCCTTCTGCGGTTACTCGACGCTCTTGCAGGTCGTCCAACTGGGCATCTACTTCGGCCAGGTCACCAGTGATTTGCGCGCTGCGCACCCGGGCCTGGTCAGCCAACTGGGTCAGGCGCAAGGTTTCAACTTGCAAGGCGTGGGCCTGGCTTTGGCGCTCGGTGGCTTCACGGCGAATCACCACCAGACGCTGCGAGGCGTCGGCATAGGCCGACTCGGCCCGCACCAGCGCAGAGCGGGACTCATCGCTGATCATGGCCTGCGCCCGTAACTGCTTCTCCAGGTTTTCAATTTCCTGGGCCCGGGCCAGCAAACCGGCCTGCTCGGAATCGGGCGCGTAAAAAGTCACGCTGTAAGGACCAACAGCATGGCCGCTGGGCACAAAAATCAACTCACCGGGCTGCAATTTTTCGCGATGGGCCAGGGCCTCTTCAAAACTTGGCGCGGTATAGCAACCGTGCAGCCAGTCCACCAACACGGCACGCTGGCCGGCATCGTTAAGGCGCAGCAAGTCGGACAAACGCGGCAACGCCCCTGTTTTTTCAGGCAAAGCCGCTTGCGGCGGGCTGTAAAACGCGAGCTTGGCCGGTGGTGCATCGCGGCCAAAAGCCTTCACCATGTCCAGGCGAGACACCTCCAGCGCACCCAGACGCTCACGCAGCGCGCCTTCCAGCGCATTTTCCCAGCCCTGCTCAATGTGGATGCGGTTCCACAAACCTTGCAAACTGTCCAGCCCATGCTTGGCCAGCCACGGTTGCAGTTTGCCGTCGGTTTTGACCTTTTCCTGCAGGGCCTTGAGCGCTTCCATGCGGGCCGACAAGTCCGCCAGACGGGCCGATTCGGTGTTGACGGTCTGCTGCTGTGCGCGCCGGGTGTCATCGAGTTGCGGCACCGATTCCTGCAACTCATGCAGACGACCTTCGGCCACGCTGGCGGTCTCTTGCGCCTGCTCCAATTGGTCTTGCAGGTTGATCAGGCGGGCTTCATCGGGTGCGGCCAGCGCGTTGCGGTCTGTGTTCAGGCGTTCGCGGCGGGTACAGAACTGGCGCGCTTGCTCCTCGATGCTGCGCTGGTCAGCGGCCAGCACTTGAATCTGCTGCTGCACCTGGGCCACGCTGGCGCGCTGCTCATTGGCGCTTTTTTGTGAGAGGCGCAGCGCCTCTTCCAACTCGGGCAATTGCATCGCCTGGTCTTCGACTTGCGCGGCCAGGAGTTCGGTTTTTTCCTCGCCCACCATGGCGAGCTCAGACAGGCTCTCAATCTCTTCCTGCGCGGTTTCGCTGCGGGTAACCCATTGATCGGCTTGCTCCTTGAGGGTGATCAGGCGCTGCTCCACGCGCTGGCGACCTTCCACCACAAAACGAATCTCGGCTTCCAGCCGACCGACCTCGGTGCTGGCTTCGTACAGCAGTCCTTGCGCCTGGTTGACCTGATCGCCTGCCGCGTAATGGGCTTGGCGCACGGTCTCCAGCTCGGCTTCGATGTGGCGCAAATCGGCCACGCGGCTCTCCAGCGCGTTGATCGCGCCGAGCGAATCGGCTTTCACCTTGGCTTGATCGGCCTCGGACTCGGTCCGTTTGAGAAACCACAGTTGGTGCTGCTTGAGCGTGACATCGGCATTGAGCGCGTTGTATTTTTTGGCGACGATGGCTTGCGCTTCGAGCTTCTCCAGATTGGCATTGAGCTCGCGCAGGATGTCTTCCACCCGGGTCAGGTTTTCGCGGGTGTCGCTCAGGCGGTTTTCGGTCTCACGCCGGCGCTCTTTGTACTTGGAAACGCCAGCGGCTTCTTCTAAAAACAGGCGCAGTTCTTCAGGCTTGCTCTCGATAATCCGGCTGATGGTGCCCTGGCCAATGATGGCGTAGGCGCGTGGCCCGAGTCCCGTGCCCAGAAAAACGTCCTGCACGTCGCGGCGACGCACCGGCAAGTTGTTGATGAAGTAGCTGCTGGTGCCGTCGCGGGTCAGCACGCGCTTGACGGCAATCTCGCCAAACGTGGCCCACTGGCCGCCAGCACGGTGGTCTGCGTTGTCGAACACCAACTCGACACTGGCGCGGCTGGCCGGTTTGCGCGTGTTAGTGCCATTAAAAATGACGTCCTGCATCGACTCGCCACGCAACTCGGACGCTTTGGACTCGCCCAGCACCCACCGAACGGCATCCATGATGTTGGATTTGCCGCAGCCGTTGGGCCCCACCACGCCCACCAGTTGCCCCGGCAGCATGAAGTTGGTGGGCTCCGCGAAGGACTTGAAACCAGATAACTTGATTGAATTAAGACGCACGGAAGGCTGAGATTTTGGCTAGGGGTTTGATGGCATCAGGGGCTTCAGAGCCGCCTGCAGGCGAGGCGTCATGATAACTTGGCGCACAGAAGATCGAGACAGTGGCCTAGGCGACCCGCTCGAATTCACCCAGAATAATGTGACAGTTGCACCCACGGTTAATGCCATCGTAAAGCGTCTTAAATGGACACTATTTTTTTGATAGCTGCCAGCGCAAGTAACACGGGGGCTAGAGGTCGATTTGGCTTATATGTGCCAAAGCCATCACCTCATGCGCGGGCAAGCCTTTGAGTTTGTGGTCGCTCCAGACCTGCCGCCAGCGACGCGAACCTGCCAGTCCGTGGCGCAAACCCAGCATGTGGCGGGCGATGGTCGGCCAAGGTGTGCCATGTTCGGCTAATTCGCGGGCCATGTAGTCGCACATCTGCGCCTCCACCTGCTCGCGGGTGAGTTCTTCTGGCGGGGCGCCGTAAAACGCGGTGTCCCACGAGGCCAGCCACCACGGGTTGTGGTAGGCCTCGCGACCCAACATGGCGCCATCAAGATGCAGCAGGTGCTGCGCCACCTGCTCGTTGGTGGTGATGCCGCCATTGGCCACGATGGTGAGCGCGGGAAAATCTTTTTTAAGCTGGTAAGCCACCTCGTAGCGCAACGGAGGCACTTCGCGGTTGGCCTTGGGCGAGAGGCCCTTGAGCCAGGCGTTGCGGGCGTGCACGATGAAAGTCTGGCAACCAGCCTCGGCCACCGTACCCACAAAATCTCGCACAAAGTCGTAGCTTTCAGACTGGTCAATGCCAATGCGGTGCTTGACGGTGACAGGCACCTGCACCCCATCGACCATCGCCTTGACGCAATCGGCCACCAACTGCGGCTCATTCATCAGGCAGGCGCCAAAGGCACCGCGCTGAACCCGCTCTGAGGGGCAACCGCAATTCAGGTTGATCTCGTCGTAACCCCATTGCTCACCGAGTTTGGCGCAATGCGCCAGGTCAGCGGGCTCACTGCCCCCGAGCTGCAGAGCGAGTGGGTGCTCTTCGGCGTTGTAACGCAGGTGCCGTGGCACATCGCCATGAATCAGGGCGCCGGTGGTCACCATCTCGGTGTAAAGCAAGGTGCGCCGGGTCAACAGACGATGGAAATAACGGCAATGGCGATCGGTCCAATCCATCAT
>NZ_JBAWYV010000221.1:0-4018 GCF_037143375.1 Rhodoferax sp.
CGCCAATCGCCAGCAGCGCGTGGTAAATGCCCCAAACGGTGCCGAACAAGCCGACAAACGGCGCCGTGGAACCGACCGACGCCAGCACCGCCAACCCGGATTGCAACTGCGCCGTGGCGTCGTCAATGGCACTGCGCAAACAGCGCGTGACCCAGTCGTTGAGGTCAAGCGAATCGTTCAGGTGCGGCTTGCCGTCCTGCGGTTTCAAGTGCGCATCGGCCTCATGACCTTTGAGTGCGAGTTGGCGAAACGGGTTGCTTTCGTCGCCGCCGAGCGCGGTCACACCCGCTTCAAAATCGGGCGCGAGCCAGAAGTCTTCGGTCGCTTTGGCGTCTTTAGCCATCTGGCGCAGGGCCAGCGCCTTGATCAAAATGACCATCCACGACGACAGCGACATCACCAGCAGCAGCAGCGCCACGCTGCGGGTGACCCAATCGCCTTGCGTCCACAGGCTCAACAGCCCAGATTGCGAATTCATAAACAACTACTCCAATACAAAATTAATCGGGACGTTAAACCACATCGCCTCGGCCACGCCACCGCGCTTGCCCGGCACGTAGCGCCAGCGCTGGGTGGTGCTCAGGGCCGCCTGATCCAGGCGGTCAAAGCCGCTGGACTGGCGAATCTCGGCTTTTTGCGCCGTGCCATCGACGCCAATCAGGACCCGCACCACGACCTTGCCCTGCTCGCCCAGGCGCTTGCTCATCGCCGGGTACGCGGGCTTGGGGTTTTGCAGGTAGTCGGCGTCGCTGGAGGGCAGCTCCACTTTGACTGCGGCCACCGGCGCTGGGTTGGTCGCGACCGGTGCGGTGATCGGCGGCAGTGCTTTAGGCGGCGCCACCACACCCACCGGCGCATTGGGCGCCGGGGTCGGGTCGGCAATGGCCAGCGGAATCGGTGGCGGCGGCAGCGTGGTAGCTTTGGCGATAGCCGGTGGCGTCACCGCTTTCGGCAGCACCGGGGGTGGCGGCGGCGCTTCTTTGGGCTTGGGCGGCTCAATGAACTCACTGAGAAGTTGCACCGGCACCAGCACTTCGACGGCGCGCCGGAGCAAGCCGGTTTGCAGCAACCACAGCGCCGCCCCATGGAACAGCAGGACGCTGGCCACGATGACGACGTTGCGGGAGACCTTGGGGAACATCAGCCGGCCACGCCAGGGCAAGGGTTAAAACAGGCTCTAGCGCCCGTTGATACTGCGCTAATAGCTATTTTTTTTATAGCGTTTGAAGTTTTCATGGCGATCATTGTTACTTCAAACTGTAGCGCAGCTCGGTCTGGATCGAACGCTGCGGCAAACTGTGCGCTTGCCAAGCTTGCGCGTTGGTCAGGTTGTCGATGCCCGCACTCCAGGTCCACTCCTTGCTAAAGTGCCAGGCGGCGTGCACATCCACCTGGTTGACGCTGGAAGTACCGCCATACACATCGGGGTTGATGTCGGTGTTGAGCTGTGTGTTGTACATCCGCCCGGCCCAGCGCCAGGCGCCGGAGAACAGCCACTGGTCATTGGGCCGGTAGCTGGTTTGCAAGGTATAGCGTTGCTTGGGAATGCGCAACCAGTTCATGCCGACCGAGGCCGGCAAGGCGGCGTTCTCGGCCACGCGTGAGTCAACCCAGGTCGCGTTGCCACTCAAGTCCAATCCCTTGATGCCGACATCGCGGCTTTGCCATGCCAACTCCAGGCCGTTGGTCACGACCCGGTCCACATTGCTCACACGGGTCACGCTGGGCGTGACGGTGGCATCGCTTTGCCGCAGGATGGTGTCGGTCACGTCATCGCGAAACAGGCTGGCGCGCAGCGTACCCTTGTCAAAGTAGCGTTCGGCGGACAGTTCCACCGAGGTTGAGCGCTCAGGGCGCAGGTTCGGGTCGTTGAACGTGATGCTGGTGCCGGTTTTGGACCCATTGAACAACTCATCCACATTGGGAAAGCGCACGCCCTGCCCGGCACTGACCTTGAGCAGTAAATCATCTCGCGCCGCCCAAGCCAGGGAGAGCTTGGGGCTGGTCGCTTGCAAGCTGCGGACCGGGTAGGTCGCAGGCGCCACACCGGTAAAAAACTGGGAGCCGTCATAGGAGTCGAACTGCTCCTGGCGCACACCGGCCGTGAGCATCAGGTCTGGCGTGAGTTGCCAGGCATCTTGCGCATAGGCGGCCGTGATGCTGGTCTTGCCATAGTAGTTCTGGTTCAGCGTGCTCTCCGAATTGCGCCAGTCGGTCGAGTTGTTCACCACGTTGTTCAGGCGGTAGTCGTTGTGGTGCAAGCCGAAGGTGAGCGCGTGTTTACCATCGCCAAAATCACCTTTTGTGGGCGTGTAGGTGCTTTGGACTTCAAAGGTATCCCAGCCGGTACCGTCACGACGGGTCGCTGTGCCAAGGCCGCCCCAGGCCGCCACGGGTTGGGCGGCGAAGGCGACACGGTTCACATCGTTGACGATGGCAAAGTCGGTCAGCACCACCGAGGCGTTCCAGCCGGTCGCATGTTTGGTTTTCCAGGTGAAGCCGAGTTGGCGGTTGTCTTCATCGCGCTGGCTGGGGGCAAATGGACTGGCGGTGGTGGCGTTGCCCGCCGCCAGATTGAAGCCTTTGACGCCGTCGTTGACCAGTCCGCTCCAGACCGGGTTGCCGTTGGCGTCTTTCAAATAGGTTTGCGTGGTGACCGTGCTCTTGTTCTGCCAGTAGGAAACACGCCCCTCAATCTCCTGCGTGGCAGACAACGCGTAACCCAGGCGCAAATTCATCGTGTCCTGCACCGTGTGGTCGATGCTGGTGGCACCAAACAGGGCGCGGTCCACGCCGCTGGGGTCTTTGTCGTAGGCGATGCCGGTGACGCGGGTACCCGCCAGGGTGGGACTGAACTGGCCAGTGGCGCCGCGCAAGACGTTGGCAAAGCCCATCGGATGACCGG
The DNA here is from genome assembly GCF_037143375.1 of Rhodoferax sp. Lineage (GTDB taxonomy): Bacteria > Pseudomonadota > Gammaproteobacteria > Burkholderiales > Burkholderiaceae_C > Rhodoferax. Next base: position 2,906 of record NZ_JBAWYV010000221.1, read on the forward strand.
TCACGTCCTGGTGTTGCAAGCCCAAGGAATACCAGAGACCTGAGTCCAGTTTGGAGGCCAAACGGGCCGAGGCCATCACGCCTTCAAAGCTGTCGCTGGTACCGTATTCACTGAACGACTGACGGTTGTACTTGAGACTGGCCGAGGCTTCGAAGCCCTGTGGTTTGCGCTCGGTCACGCTCACGGTGGTCCCAATCGAATTGCCGGGGTAAATGGCCGAGTAAGGGCCGTACAGCATGTCGACCCGCTCAATCGCCTCGTTGTTGATCATGTACCAGCGCGGCGCATCAAAGCGCCCCATGAACGTGGAGATCAAGTACCCGTCCACATACACCAAGGCCCGCCCCGGCTCCAAGACGCCAAAGCTGCGTCCGCCCACATTGGCATTGCGGTCGCCAAAGTAGCGCTTGCGTACCGTGGTGCTGGGCAAGTAGCGCAGGGCATCTTCGGGGTTGAACAGGTTTTGCTCTTCCAGATCACGCGCCGTTTTACTGGCGGTGCTGTTGGGCAGGTTGGGGTCCAACTGAGCGCGGGACTCGGTCACGCTGACGGGCTTGAGTTGTGCCTCGGTGGCAATGCCCTGCGCCAAAGCAACGTAAGGAATCAGCGCCAGCGCGCCAACGAGAGGAAGCAGGCGAAAAGAAACGCCCAAAGCAATACTATTTTTCCGCATGGAAAATCTCCGAAATTATTAACAAAATAGGCGTCTAGCCCCCGTACGACGGGCGCAAGACGCTATGAATTCAATAGTTCAGGAGAAAGCGGGCGGGCCCCGCGCAGGCGGCGGCAGGGCCGTGAGAGACGCGATGTGGGCCGCCGGGATGCTTTGCATCACGTAGGCCAGCGGCTGAATGGGCTCTGCCGTCAAACGCACAAACGGAGTAGGAGGCGCGAGATGAGTGACGCACAAGGGGCAGTCCAGCGTGTGGCTCAAGACACTTTTGGTGTCGTCATCGGTCTGAATCTGCAGTTTCATCACACCCGCACCAGAACAGATCAGCTCCATGGGCTTGGGGTTGACGAGCGGCGAGGCAATCGCTACGCCAACCGACAAAGCGAACCACACCAGCACGAAGCGGGCGATTAGTTTGATGTTGGTCAAGGAACGCATGG
>NZ_JBAWYV010000222.1:0-4011 GCF_037143375.1 Rhodoferax sp.
AAAACGGCCAACACACGCAAAAATGGCCAAAGCAGTGGCGACAACCACGCCACCAATTGAGCTTCAGTGAATGAAATCACGGCCTATTTAGCGGCTTAAACCACGGCAGAAGGGATGGCTTCAATAGTTCGGCGAATGTATTCAACCAGCATGTTCAACATCCACGGACCCGCAATGGCAAACACCGCCATGGCAGCAATCAGTTTGGGGACGAACGCCAGCGTGGCCTCATTGATCTGAGTGACTGCCTGAAATAGGCTCACCACCAAACCCACTACAAGGACAACACCCAGCACCGGAGCGGACACCATCAACAACATCAACAAGGCTTCTTGCCCCATGGTTAAAACCATTTGCGCATTCATAGACAGCTCCTAAGTAACAAAACTGGCAGCCAGTGAGCCAATGAGCAGGTTCCATCCATCAGCAAGGACAAACAGCATCAACTTGAACGGCAGCGCCACCAACACCGGCGACAACATCATCATGCCCAATGACATCAGCACACTGGCCACCACAATATCTATCACCAGGAAAGGAATAAAGATCATGAACCCGATCTGAAAGGCAGACTTGAGCTCACTGGTCACAAAAGCTGGCACAAGAATGCGCATCGGCGCATTTTGGGCATTGGTGCCCGGCTCCAATTTAGCCAATTTTGTAAAAAGGGCCAAGTCAGACTGCCGGGTTTGTTTGCTCATGAACTGACGCAAAGGATCTTCACCATTGGCCAGGGCCTGCTCAAAAGAAATCGTACTTTTTGTGTAAGGTAAATAAGCGTCGTTATAGACTTTATCGAGCGTGGGCCCCATTACGAAGAATGTCAGAAAAAGCGAGAGCCCAACCACCACCTGATTAGGCGGCGCCGACTGGGTTCCCAAGGCTTGGCGCAGCAGTGAGAGCACGATCACGATGCGCGTGAACCCGGTCATCATGAGCAAAACGGCTGGCAAAAAAGACAGCGCCGAAAAAAATAACAAGGTCTGGATGGGAACTGAAAAACTCACCCCTGAACCACCAGTACCCATCAGCAAAGGCAACTGCCCCCCAGTCTGGGCCCATGCGTCAGATTGAGAGGCAAAGACAAGCACCCCTGCCAAGACGGAACGAACCAGCCCTTTTGTTTTTTCACTGCGACTTAATTGATCCGTCACCCCAACCTCCTGAATCACGATAAAACGGGCGCCAAATCAACGTTAACAGGCGAAGAAGCAGAGTTTTTTACGTCAATGGGCGCACTGTGAAGGCAAGTAATCGCCTGGGGCGTAACGCCTAGCGTCAGCCAGACACGCGCACCTTCTGGACCGACCTCGACCGTGACCACTCGTTGGTGCTGACCGACCGCCACGGCAGAAACCACTCTGGACGCAGCAACTGCACCACCCAGACCAACAGCAGAGCGACGCTGCACCCACTTCAGCCCAAACGGAACCAACGCCAGCAGAATGACAAAAAGAGCGACTGAAATGAATGTTTGCGTCATCGCTTAAATCATCCCTTGCTGACGCGACGCAGTCGTTCAGAGGGCGTGACGACATCGGTCAAACGAATACCGAATTTATCGTTCACCACCACCACCTCACCCTGCGCAATCAAATAGCCATTGACCAGCACATCCATCGGCTCACCCGCCAAGGCATCCAACTCGACGACCGAGCCTTGCCCCAATTGAAGAATGTGTCGGATAGGCACCTTGGTTCGGCCCAACTCTACTGAGAGCTGAACCGGAATGTCCAACACGCGGCTGATATCGTCGATTGGCGCATCACCCGAAGTAAAAGAACGCGGGGAGTCGCCCGTCAGGACGCCACCTGACTCCATGCCACTGCCGGCGCCATCGGAGCTTTTCTGCTCTAGGAGCGCCTCAGCCCAATCGGCCATGCCATCATCTTCTACGGGTTTGTCATCTATTGCCATGGTATTTTCCTTCGCATTGAGGCGCTTAGCCCCTCAAACTTTTTTCAATTCGAACCGCATATTTTGCGTTGTGTGTGCCGTACTGGCATTCAAAGACCGGCACGCTGTCGACCGTCACCTGAATGCGTGGCTGGCGATCCAACTCAATGAAATCCCCAACCTTCATGGCCAGCAACTGCTCAATTGTCGCGTCAGCCCGAGCCAATTCGGCCACCAAGGTAATTTCAGCCGCCTGAATTTCTTGCGTCAACACATTCACCCAGCGCCGATCGACCTCAATGGAGTCACCTTGGGTGGACGAATACAGCACATCGCGAATCGGCTCCAGCGTCGCATAAGGCATGCAAAAGTGGATGGCCCCGGTGATCTCACCAATTTCAAGCTGAAAGGAGGTTGAAATCACAATCTCACTGGGTGTCGCAATATTGGCAAACTGCGGCTGCATTTCTGAGCGTTGGTATTCCAGTTCCAACGGATAAATGCCTTTCCAGGCTTTTTTATATTCATCCGTGATGACATCAACCAGACGGTTGATAACGCGTTGCTCGGTTGCCGAAAAATCACGCCCTTCAATGCGCGCCTGAAACTTGCCAATGCCACCGTACAAGGTATCAATAACGCCAAAGACAAGCGCCGGTTCACACACAATCAAGCCACTGCCGCGCAAGGGCCGAATAGCCACAATGTTGAAATTGGTGGGCACCGCCAGTTCACGCAAAAATGCGCTGTAGCGCTGCACCGTCACGGGTCCGACAGAAATCTCGGGGCTTCTGCGGATGAAATTAAAAAGTCCAACCCGCAGATTTCGTGCAAATCGCTCATTGACGATTTCCATCGTGGGCATCCGCCCGCGAACAATCCGCTCTTGGCTAGATATGTTGTAAGCGCGAACTTCACCACTCTCGTGCACTTCCTCAGCCAGCTTTTGGCTTTCGCCTGTCACACCCTCCAGCAGGGCGTCGACTTCTTCTTGAGAGAGAAAGGATTCACTCATGGGAAAGCGTCTTCAAAACCATCATTGAACAATAAAGCTTGAAAAAAGCACGCCTACCACGGGGTACTCATGCACCGCAGCTTTCTTGGCTGGCTTTTTCTTTTTGACTGGCGATGCCTCATCCACTGGCTCTTCATCGCCACCACCAAAGGGGATCGCTGCCTGATGGAGAATATCTTTGGCAAGTTTTTGCTTGCCATCCTGTGTCAGTAATTCTTCAGAAGTACGCTGCGCAATCAGCAAAAGAATGCCACTGCGGATCGTTGGCAAATACGCCTTCACGGAATCAGATGCATGTGCATCCGCCACTTCCAGGGTAATGCCAATCTGGGCTACTTTGTCACCACCGGGGTCGGCCAGATTAACAACCATGTTATCCAGCGGTAAATATACCGGGGCCTTTTTCGGATCCGCATGGGCCGACTTTTCTGGCGCAACGTCTTCGCCCTCGGCCGCCGCGGCCGCACGCTGTTTGCTGATGTAGAAAAACGCCCCACCACCGCCCAAAGCCAAGACGAGAACGGCACCAATAATAATGAAAAGCATTTTCTTGCTTTTGGCAGGGGCTTTGACCTCTTCGACTGCTTCAGGTTTGGTGGCCACTGTATTTCCTTTTACACATTGTGTTGAATTTCATTATTTAGCATTTTGCGCGAAGCAACGGCCAGATTAACCACTAATAAGCATTGCTTCTAGGCTAATAACGAAAGCAAAAGCTTATACATAGAGATCAAGGGCTCTTGTGACAGCTTTGCTGGCTCTCGGAATATTTTCAACGGGTGCTGTTTCAGTTGACACAAGGGTTACCTGTCGCGCGCCTGGCTGGTTGCGCTGATCTTGCGCACCGGCTTTGTCTTGACCTGACGCGCCTACGGAAACGCCCGACAGCACCAAGCCCTCGCTCGTCAGAAGTTCCTTCAGGTGCGCCACGGCCCCTTCGAGCATCTGCCGGGTTTCCAACTGATCAGTCCTGAAGCCAATATGCGCCTCATCCCCTTTAAGGGAAATGCTGACGGCAATCGATTCACCCCCCGCACCATCAATTTTTAACTCGGCATTTTGAACCCCGTGCGTGGCCCAATAACTGACCGTTTCAGCCA
>NZ_JBAWYV010000223.1:0-3940 GCF_037143375.1 Rhodoferax sp.
ATATGGCTGTCACGCTGACTGAAGCTGCCGCACGGCACGTCACCCGCTACCTCACCAAACGCGGTAAAGGCGTCGGGGTGCGCTTGGGCGTCAAGACCACTGGCTGCTCTGGCCTGGCTTACAAATTGGAATACGTCGACGAGATTGAGCCCGAAGACCTCGTCTTTGAAGACCATGGCGTCAAGGTGTTGGTGGAGCCGAAGAGCTTTGCTTACCTGGACGGAACAGAACTTGATTTTGTCCGCGAAGGCCTTAACGAAGGCTTCAAGTTCAACAACCCGCGTGAGCGTGATCGCTGCGGTTGCGGAGAGTCGTTTCGGGTATGAATCTTCAGTCGAGCGATTTCGAACTCTTCGGTATTCCTTCCCAATTTGCCCAGGATCGCGCGGCCATTGACGCCCGCTGGAAAGACCTGCAGCGCGAGGCGCACCCGGACAAGTTTGCAGCGCAGGGTGCAGCGGCTCAGCGCATTGCGATGCAATGGTCAGTGCGCATCAATGAAGCCTACCAGCGGCTCAAAGACCCGCTCAAACGCGCGGCCTATTTGTGCGAATTGAACGGCGCCCCGGTGAATGCTGAAAACAATACAGCCATGCCTGCCGTGTTTTTGATGCAGCAGATGGAATGGCGCGAGTCCCTCGATGAAGCGCAAACCAGTGACGATCTTGAAGCCATCGGTGCGCAAGTGGCGCAGGCCCGCAAAGAGACAATGCAAAAATGCGGCCTGCTGCTGGATGTAAATCATGACTTTGCCGGTGCAGTGCAGCAGGTGAGGGCGCTGATGTTCATAGAACGCTTTGCCAGCGATGTGGATGCCCGCCTCGATCAAATGGACACTGCAGTCCGGGGACAATAGCGCCTCAATTTATAAAAAATATTCATGGCGCTTTTACAAATATCTGAACCCGGTCAAACCCCTAACCCGCACGAGCGTCGCATCGCTGTGGGCATTGATCTGGGTACCACCCATTCACTTGTGGCCTCGGTGCGCCACGGCGTCGCCGAGTGCCTGCCCGACGACCAGGGTCGCATCCTCTTGCCCTCGGTGGTGCGTTACCTTGAAGGTGGTGGCCGCAAAGTTGGTTTTGAAGCCCAAGCCGCGCTGGCCTCGGACGCCGAGAACACCATCGCCTCGGTCAAGCGCTTCATGGGCCGTGGGTTGAAAGACGTCATCGGGCACGCCCGCTTGCCTTACCGGTTTGTCGATCACCCCGGAATGTTGGGTATTCAGACCGTGCACGGAGAAAAATCTCCGGTGGAAGTGAGTGCCGATATTTTGGCCACCTTGCGCTACCGCGCTGAAGACACGTTTGGCGATGATCTGTTTGGCGCCGTCATTACCGTACCCGCTTACTTTGACGATGCCCAACGACAGGCCACCAAAGACGCCGCGCAACTGGCCGGCCTCAATGTGCTGCGCCTTATCAACGAGCCCACCGCTGCGGCTATCGCCTACGGCTTGGACAACGGCAGCGAAGGGGTTTACGCTATTTACGACCTGGGTGGCGGCACGTTTGACATCTCGATCCTGCGGCTGACCCAAGGTGTTTTTGAAGTCGTTGCCACTGGCGGCGACTCTGCGCTGGGCGGTGACGATTACGACCACGCTTTGTCTGATTGGGTCTTGGCGCAATGCGGCTTGCAGGCGCTCACCGCAGCTGATAAAGCCGCCGTCAAGGTGGCTGCCCGCGCTTGTAAAGAAGCCTTGTCTGCTACTGAATCAATAGCATTTAGCGCAGATATGACGGGGACTAGCGTTGTATTTGATGTAAACATTTCGCAGTTTGATGAAGTTACAAGTGGCTTGACCGCTCGCACACTTGCTGCCGTTCGCAAGGTTCTGCGTGATGCCAGGCTGACCGTCGATGACGTCAAAGGCGTCGTCATGGTTGGTGGCTCTACCCGCATGCCGCAAATTCAACGCGAAGTGGCCAAGTTCTTTGGCCGTGCTCCGTTGACCAACCTCAACCCCGATGAAGTAGTGGCGCTGGGAGCTGCCATACAAGCCAACCAGTTGGCTGGCAATAACACCAGCGGTGATTTGTTGCTCCTCGACGTCATTCCCTTGTCGCTCGGTATTGAGACCATGGGTGGCTTGGTTGAGCGCATCGTGCCCCGCAATGAAACCATACCCACCGCCAAGGCACAAGATTTCACGACCTACAAAGATGGTCAAACCGCGCTGGCACTGCATGTCGTGCAAGGCGAGCGCGACCTGGTTTCCGACTGCCGTAGTCTGGCCCGTTTTGAACTGCGCGGCATCCCGCCGATGGCGGCCGGTGCTGCACGTATCCGAGTCACGTTTACTGTGGATGCAGATGGTTTGCTGAATGTCAGCGCCAAAGAGCAGATCAGTGGCGTCGAAGCCCGCATTGATGTCAAACCATCTTATGGTTTGGGTGACGATCAGATTGCCAAAATGCTTCAAGAAAGCTTCACTACAGCGGACGCCGACATGAAAACCCGTGCGTTGGTCGAAGCGCGAGTCGATGGCGACCGGATGCTGCTGGCCACCCAAAGCGCGCTCGCCGCCGATGCCGATTTGTTATCAGGCGAAGAATTGTCTGAGATTGATGCATTGATGGCCGCCGTCACCGCCGCTCGCTCGCTGGAAGATGCCGCCCCAATAGAAGCCGCCACGCAGACGCTTGCCAAAGGCACTGAAGCCTTTGCCGCCATGCGGATGAACCGGGGCATTCAAAAAGCACTGGCCGGAAAAAATATTGAGACGGTCTGACTCCGACTTACCTGAAAGAACCCATGCCCATCATCAGAATCCTGCCGCACCCTGAGTATTGTCCTCAAGGCGCTGAAATTTCGGCGCCGTCTGGCACCTCAATTTGCGAAGCCTTGCTGGACAACCACATCAGTATTGAGCACGCCTGCGACATGGTGTGCGCCTGCACCACTTGCCACGTCATCGTGCGGGAAGGGTTTGTTTCGCTCAATGAACTCGATGAAAACGAGGAAGATTTGTTGGATCGCGCTTGGGGCCTGGAGCCCAATTCGCGGCTGAGCTGCCAAGCGATTCTGGCGCAAAAAGATATCGTGGTGGAGATTCCAAAATACTCCATCAACCACGCCAAAGAAGTTCACTCAACGTAACTTTCACCATGCGTCAAATTTTTCTGGATACTGAAACCACGGGTTTGTCTGCCGATAACGGCGACCGTGTGATCGAGATTGGCTGTGTTGAACTTTTCAACCGAAAGCTCACTGGCAACAACAAACATTTCTACCTGAACCCCGGGCGTGATAGCCACGAAGAGGCGCTCAAGGTTCACGGCATCACCACAGAATTTTTGAAAGACAAGCCCAAGTTTGCGGCTGTGGCCGATGAATTTCTGGCCTATCTGCAAGATGCTGAGATCGTCATTCATAACGCTACCTTCGACGTTGGTTTTCTGAATAAAGAACTCGAGTTGATTGGCCGTCCGCGTTTTAAGGACTATGTGGCCAGCGTGACCGACACACTGGTCATGGCCAAGGAAATGTTCCCAGGCAAACGCAACTCATTGGATGCTCTGTGTTCCCGTCTGGGTGTTGATAATTCTGGGCGTACATTGCACGGTGCGCTGCTTGACGCCGAACTCTTGGCTGATGTCTACATCAACCTCACACGCGGTCAAGACGCCTTGTTGATCGATGCCGGCTCTGAGGAAAGTACTGGCCCCACCGTGGTACAGATTGACCTGAGCACCATTGTGCTGCCCGTGTTGGCAGCGAATGATCTGGAAGTCTCCGCCCATGACGATGTACTCAAACAGATTGATAAATCCAGTGGTGGTAAAACCATTTGGTCCTTAGCAGCTTAAAAAATAAGGCATAATAGTAGGCTTACCTGAAAAGAATTCAGGGCGATTAGCTCAGGGGTAGAGCACTGCATTCACACTGCAGGGGTCGCAAGTTCGAAACTTGCATCGCCCACCAAAATCTTCAA
>NZ_JBAWYV010000224.1:0-3854 GCF_037143375.1 Rhodoferax sp.
ACCGCATTCAAAACCGGCGTTGCCCCTTCGCGCATCCTTCCATACATCATGACGGTGAGTGGCGCATCAGAGCCCACCAACATCAGCGTGGTGTTGAAATTTTCAAATGACATCAAGAACGAAATCGCCGCTGCCCCAACTAATGCAGGTTGCAAATAAGGCAAGGTGATGGTGAAAAAAACTGCGGCACGGGAGGCGCCCAGGTTGTAAGCCGCTTCTTCCAGCGTGATGTCAAAGCGTTTGAGGCGCGCCGAAATGGTGAGCGTGGCAATCGAGACGATGTACGAGAACTGTCCCAGCACCACCAGCGGCAAACCGGGGCGCAAAAACTCCAGTTCCAGCCCATACAAGTCATCGGCCAGATTGGCTATGCGGCTGGCAAACGCCAGGATGGAGATGCCCAGAATGACACCGGGAATCACCAGCGGCGCCAGCATCAACATGGACAGCGCCTGTTTGCCGCGAAACTGCATGCGCTCAATCAGAAAGGCGTTGGCCGTGCCAACCACCACCGCCAGCACCGTCACCCAGCACGCCACCACGACACTGGTCCACAGACTGCCGAGCATCGCCTTGTCGGAAAACAGGCCGCGCCGACCGCCTGTTAATCCATCGCCCAAAAACCAGTCCAGCGTGAAGCCGCGCCAGGGCGGTGCCGGGTAGGGCGCATCGTTAAAAGCAAAGGCCGCCACGATCACCAGCGGCAAAAACAAAAACGCAAAAAACAACACGGCGTAGGTGGCGGTGCTGGCGCGTAACCAGGCCGGGCGGGGCAGCGAGGGGATCATGAGCGGCGCATCACTTCGCCAAACCTTTGACCGCTCAAGCGCAGGCCCAACCAGACGATGGCCGTTGAAAGGCCGAGCAGCAAAAAGCCAAACGCAGCGCCTTGCTCCCAGTTAAAGCGGGTGATGAACTGGGTGTAAATCTGTTCGGTAAACCACTGCGAATTTTTACCACCCAGGAGCGTCGGCGTCAGGTAGTTGCCCAGCGTGAGCATAAACACCACGATGCAGCCCGCCACAATGCCGGGCGCGGCGTGCGGAATCACAATCTGGCGCAAGATCGACCAGCCGTTGCCGCCGAGGTCGTAGGCAGCTTCGATCAGCGAGTCGTCCAGACTTTCCAGCGCCCCGATCAGCGGCACCACCATGAACAACATGGAGGTGTAGACCAGCCCGACCAAAATAGTGGCGTCGTGGTAAAGCAAATCGACCGGCACCGGCGTCAGGCCCAGCGACACGAGCAACTGCGGCAGCACGCCAGACTCGCGCAGCAAAATCATCCAGCCCAGCGTGCGCACCGTTTCACTGACCCAGAACGGGATCAGGCACAAAATAAACAGAATGGATTTTTTGCGGCCCCGCGCTACTTTGGCAATCATCCAGGCAATGGGGAAGGCCATCACAAGCGTGAGGGCGGTGGCCAGAATCGACATCAGCGCCGTGCGCACAAAGGTGTGCCAGTACAGTGGTTCTTCAATAAAAGTGCGGTACTGCGCCAGGCTGGCCTCGTAAACGCGCGGGGCCACGCGGGCGCGCAGCGACAAAATACCCAGCTCGATATGCGGCAACACAATCAGCCCCACCAGCCACAGCAGGGCCGGTGCCAGCAGCAGCATGAGCATCAGCCGCGCTTGCAGCCGATGGTTGTGATCGGATTCAAGTTGCAAAACACACCGCCCGTTGCGGATCGAACCCAAAGCTGACGGTCTCGCCCACGCTCAGGTCGGACAGGTGGCCGGTTTGCGGCAGGGCAATGCGGAACTCGGAGCGCGAGTTTTCTTCGTGCAAGAGCACCGCCGAGTTGGCGCCGTCAAACAGCAGGCTGTCGATTTGGGCGCGGTAGTGGGGCAGACCAGCGTCGATAAAAGCCGCAGCGCTACGCGACAGGCTGGCGACTTCGGGGCGGATAAAAGCCTCGACTGCATCCCCGGCGCGCACCGGGCCCATGGCGCGGGCCGACAGCACCAGACCCTGCTCGCTGGTCAGGGTCACGAGGTCGCCATTAACCTGGCTGGCCCGGCCTTTGAAGCCATTGTTGGCGCCGACAAAGCCCGCCACAAATGACGTTTGCGGTTGGTAGTAAAGCTGCTGCGGCGTGCCCACTTGCTCAAACCGGCCCTGGTTCATTACCGCCACATGGTCCGACAGCACCAGCGCTTCGGACTGGTCGTGCGTGATGTAGACAAAGGTGGTGCCAAAGGCGGCCTGCAACTGCTTGAGCTCGATCTTCATGTGCTCGCGCAGCTTCAGGTCGAGCGCGCCCAGCGGTTCGTCCAGTAACAGCAGCGTGGGCTCCAGCACCAGACTGCGTGCGATGGCCACGCGCTGTTTTTGGCCGCCAGAGAGTTGATCCACCCGCTTGTCCTGCGCCCCGGGCAGGCTGACGCGTTCCAGCATGTCGCCAACGCGGCGTTTGATGTCGTCACGCGCCACACCGCGCCGTGCCAAGCCGTAGCCGACGTTTTCGCCCACCGACATCATGGGGAACAGCGCCAGGTGCTGAAAAACCATGTTGACCGGGCGCTTATTGGGCGGCACACCATGCATGGGCTTGCCGCCAATGCGGATGTCGCCCGTGTCGGGGCTCAAAAAGCCCGCAATCATGCGCAAGAGCGTAGTTTTGCCGCAGCCCGAGGGGCCGAGGATGGAGAAAAAACTCCCCCTTGCCACGCTGAAAGACAAATCGTCCACCGCGGTAAATCCGCCGTAGCGCTTGCCCACGCGCACGGCTTCCAGGTCAGCAGGGGTCGTAGTCAACTCGAAAAGTTTCAGTATCGGTTTAGTTGGCGGCTTTGATGCGGTCGAGCACGCGGCCTTCGATGTCTTCAATGCCAGCGGGCACGGCCGGGTACCACTTCACATTTTTCAGTGCCGACTCAGGGAAGCTGGCGGCAAATTGGGCCTTGAGTTTGGCGTCCATCAACTGGTCAGCGCCTTTGGAGCCGGTGAAGTTGCCTGCAGAGGCCGCCACTTTGGCCGCAATCTCGGGGCGCATGTTGAAGTTGATCCAGGCGTAGGCAGCCGCGTCGTTCTTGCCTTTGGCGGGAATGGCAAAGGTGTCAATCCAGCCGAGCGCGCCTGATTTGGGGGCGATGAATTGAATCTCGGGTTTTTCGCCGTTGAGTTTCCAGCCACCGGTGTCCCACATCATCGCGCCCACGATTTCGCCGGTGCGCATGCCGTTGAGCAATTGGTCCTTGTTGTCCCAGTAAAACTTCAGGTTGCCCTTGCAGGCGATCATGGCTTTGCCTACTTCGTCCATCAAGGCGCCGTAGGCCTTGGGGTTGTTGTACAGCGCAAACGGGTCTTTGCCCGAGGCAAAAGCAAACGCCAGCAAGGTGGGGCGCTTCAGGCGCACGGCAGTTTTGCCTTTGACGTCCGCACGGCACAGGTCCGGGTAATCGGTCATTTTGGTCAGCTTGGTGTTGACCACCAGACCATCGGTGCCCCAGATGTGCGGCAGACCGTAGACCTTGCCCGCCAGCGTGGTGTTTTTCTTGGTGGCTTCGAGCATGCTGGGGATGAACAACTCGGCCTTGAGTTTGCTCAGGTCCATCGGTTTGTAAATGCCAAACTCTTGCTGTGGTCCGGTGATACGGTCTTGCGAAGGTTGCGCCAAATCGAACCCGGCACCGCCGGTAGCGCGCAGCTTGGAGATCATTTCTTCGTTGTTGGAGAGCGTGAGTTCAACCTTGTAGCCGCTCTCTTTTTCAAACTGCGCTACTACATCGGCGGGCGCGTAGTCGGCCCAGGTCAACAGGCGCAAGCTTTTTTCCTGTGCAAAGGCAGAACCAGCAACGCCGAGGGCGAGAACGCCAGCGGCAACAAGAGTCAATTGAGATTTCATGC
>NZ_JBAWYV010000225.1:0-3805 GCF_037143375.1 Rhodoferax sp.
CGGATAAAGACGGCCAACATTGAGGCATCAAACAACCGGGCTTCATGTGCAAACATGGTTGAAAGTGCCTCGGCCGGTGGCAGCGCATCGGTCAGACGCAAGGGGTTGCACAGGGTGTCGTAGCGGTCTGCGATGGCGACGATGCGCGCCAGCGGATTGATTTGCGCGCCTTTGCTGCCATCAGGAAAACCACTGCCATCAAAATTTTCGTGGTGCTGGCGCACTACCGCCCGAACACCTGGATTGACGTGCTCACTCACGATGTTGACACCGTACTCGCAGTGCAGTCGGTAAAGTGTCTCTTCGCTGCGGTTGCGCGGGGACTTGCGTAAAACCGTTTTACTGATGGAAGTCTTGCCAATGTCGTGCAGCAACGCGCCCATGCCGGCCGCGTTCATGATCTCCCGACTGACGCCCAGCCCTTTGCAGATCACCATCGTCAGGATCATCACGTTTAGGGCGTGCTGGTTGGACAGGTCGTCCATCTTGTTTGAGGCCACCATCATGACTGTCGCCCCCTGATCGTCCAAAAAGGTGGACGTCAGTTTCTCGGACATGGCGCTTGCTTGTGCGACGGCAAGTTGGGGTTGCCGCAGTATCTCGGTCAGCACGTCCTTGGTCGAGGTAATGGCGTCTTCGTACTGCTTTTCGAACAGCAAAACCCGCTCTCGGTGTGCCGTCATGCGCCCGGTGCGGGTGAGCTTCTCCGTCATCAACAACTGGCTCGCCGGCGTGATGTGCCGGGGTGAAACAGCAGTGACATCACCAACCAATGTGAGTGGCGTGATTTTCGAGCGTTGCGGATCGTGAGAGACATGGCTTAAACCGAGCTCGCGCAGCGTCGCCAGTTGTTGCTCGTCCGTGATCAAAAACGAATTCACCAGAAATGGGTGTTCAAGCCAGCCCAAATCCAGCGACACAAACATGCCCGGTTGCAACTGGTCAACATGAACGAGGGGAAGGGGCTGAGGCACGGATAAAAATTAAAGTAGAGGTAAGCCTTGATTATCGGCGGTGATGTTGAGGGTAAAAACCGGTAGATCGACACCACATGGATGGAGTCATTAAAAACTCAGTAGCATGAAATTTTGGTGGAGTTCGCTGGTGCAACGAATCCGCCTTCTGTTGAAGGGCAATAGTCGCCAATATTACTTTTCGGTCGGTTCAGTTCAAGGCCGAAACTGTAAGATGGGTTGATATTATTTGCTGCCAACTATTTGACTAAATATGGTCGATAAGTTGGTATAAATTCAGAGCGCTCTTGGGGAAATCAAACTGGCAATATGTTGCACTTTTTTTCTTCTAGGAACGCTGACGCTGAAAGAATAACTATTTACGCTGTGCGCTTTCAGCGTATGCTTAAACAATTGACCCCAGAGCCATTGGCGTCACCTATTCACCGCCCCGAACCCGCAGATGAACAGCATGAACACGACCACAGACTCCCTTGCTCATGGGTATTCGCAGGATCCGATCCTGATGGTGCACTCTGAGCGGAAGGCGGCTTTGGTGATAGACATTAACGGCTGCATCATTGAGTGCACTCAGTCCACCACTGATTTACTGGGGCAGACGCCCGAATCACTGGTGGGGCAGGACGTTAGCGTCGTGTTTCCAGGCCTGCCTTTTTCACAGGAAACTCCGGGCTACAACTTGGCCTATGTGGGCATGGACCACGCCAAGAATGTCTGGGAAAGGAGTACGGCACGCACCCCCAGTGGCGGATCCATTGCCGTTGAGATCGCGCATTACCTCATCAAGAGAGGCAGTAAGAACTTCATCGTTTTATTCCTGCGGCGACCCAGCAGCAGCGCCGACACTGATGCGTAGCAGTGCCCAAAAGATAGCCAACGCACCGCTCCAGCGTATTTTTTACGGACTGGTGGTGTTTTGGTCCGTGGTGATCGCATCCATTGCGGCATGGGACACTTGGGAAACCTATGCAGTCACGCTGGCGGGCGCTCGGACCTCAACCATAGAGAGTTTCCGCAAAGACGTGATCTATCGTCGCTGGGCCTCAGAACATGGCGGAATTTATGCGCCAGTGACGCCCCAAACGCCGCCCAACCCCGATCTGGCTGATCTGCCGGAGAGAGATATCCGCACCCCTTCGGGTCGGCTACTCACCCTCATCAACCCGGCCTACATGACACGCCAGGTGCATGAAATTGGCAACAAAGAGTCCGGCACCAAAGGCCACTTGACCAGCCTGAATCCGCTACGGGCAGCCAACGCACCGGACGATTGGGAGTCGCGCGCCTTGCATGCTTTTGAGCGGGGCGAGAAAGAGGCGTCGTCGCTGGAGCAAATCGGCTCTGACACCTACTTTCGATTCATGCGCCCCCTGGTTACAGAACAGTCTTGCATGAAGTGCCACGAAAAGCAGGGCTACCGAGTGGGGACCATTCGGGGGGGCATCAGCGCCGCCGCGCCGTGGGCGCCTTACCGGGCGTCGATGATCACGCAAATTCGCAGCAACTTCATTGGCTATGCCCTGATCTGGCTGATCGGCTTTTGGGGGCTGCGCTGGGGGCGTGCTCGTCTGAGGGAAGACCTGACTGCACGCCTGCTTGCCCAAGAAGCCTTGTTAGCGAGTGAGAGTCGACTGAAAGCGGTCATTGGCCAACTGGAAACCAGCAACACCGAGCTGAGTCTGCTCAACACCAAGCTGGTGCAATTTCAGGGTCAATTGCTTCAATCAGAAAAACTGGCGGCTATTGGCCAACTGGCCGCAGGTGTAGCCCATGAGATCAACACCCCGGTTGGCTTCGTTAACTCCAACCTGGGTGCCCTCAGAAACTACCTGCAGAGCCTGCTCGGTCTGGTCGACACCTATGAGCGCTGCAGCATTGCTCGCTCACCGCAAGACGAGGCAGTTTTGCTGGCCACCCGACACGAGGCCGACCTGGACTATCTGCGCGAAGATGCGCTGGATCTATTGTCCGAGTCGCATGACGGCCTGGAGCGGGTGAAGAAAATTGTTCAGGGGCTGCGTGATTTTTCGCGCATTGACAGCTCGCAGTGGGAGGACTCAGATTTGATGGCCGGTCTGGATAGCACCTTGAACGTGGTCAGTCACACGCTTGGCGATAAAGTTGAAGTTATCAAGCACTATGGCGCACTGCCACGGGTGCGCTGCCATCTGGCCCAGATCAATCAGGTATTCATGAACTTACTGCTCAATGCCGCCCAATCCATTGAGGATCACGGCCAGATCATCCTGAGCAGCGGCACGGATGGCGCCTGGGTCTGGATCAGCGTGGAAGATACCGGTCAAGGCATGACGCCAGAGGTGCTAAAAAGAATTTTTGAGCCATTTTTCACCACCAAACCGGTGGGCCAAGGCACGGGGCTGGGGCTCTCGTTGTCTTACGATATTGTGCATAAACACGGCGGCCATATTGATGTCAGCAGCGAACTCGGACGCGGCAGCCGCTTTCAAATCTGGCTGACGGTACACGAACCGAATAGCATGGCGGCTTAAATTAACGGCGTGCCTGCCACGCACCGTTGACCCCCTTTACAGTCAGCTTCGGAGAAAAGTGCGGACTCTTGAAGACCCTCTGGCGACATAAAACTATTCGATCAACCGGTTCCAAAGCCGACATTGGCATTGAAAGTCTGATCTCCGAAACTTGGCAATCAAATTTGACGTCGCTTCACAAGCCCCCTATGGGCCCCGACTACGAGGTCGATCAGCGCGTTAACTGGTGACGGGCTAAACCGGCAATTCGGAATCGCTGGGGTGGGCCTGTAAATGGCGTAAGCGGTGTAGCGAAATCATCCTTTATCGGGTAACCTCTCA
>NZ_JBAWYV010000226.1:0-3757 GCF_037143375.1 Rhodoferax sp.
AATCAAAGCCCCAAACGCGCCTTGGTATCGGCGGTTGGGCGGCCTTCGGCGTCCCAGCCGCGAGCTGCATAGTACTTGGGCATCATCTCGGCGAGCATGTTGACCTTGCCTTTGGACGGGCCGGTTTTGCAGGCTTCAGTCAGCAAGCGCTTGGGCAGGCTGTCATCTTTGGCGGTAAAACCGGCACGGTTGTTGAACTCGCGCTCCATGTTCCAGATGCGCTCACCGATTTTTTCCAACTCTTCGGTGGTGTACTGATCGCCACAGGCGGCGGAGATTTGCGGCGCCAGGTCAGCCAGGCCCCAGGCAAAGGTCGTGAACACGCACAGGCCCGAGGCGTCAAACGCCGCGGTGGCATCCTGGAATGCCTTGACCAACTCGGGCTTGCCTTCGTGTTCCAGCGGATCGGTCTTGACCGGAATGCCGAGCACTTCGGAGGCAATGGTGTAGCCGCGCAGGTGGCAACCGCCGCGATTGGAAGTGGCATACGCCAGACCAATGCCCTGAATGGCGCGACCGTCGTAGGCCGGAAATTCCTGGCCCTTGCTGGTCATGCTCAGATCAGGTTGACCATATTTGGCAGTCAGACGTTTGGAGCCTTGACCGATTTCCTTGCCAAAACCACGACCATAAATCGTTTCTTCGGTCAGGAAGGCCAGCGCTTCAGCCGAACCAAACGGAGCTTCAATACCAATCTGTTCTTTGGTCAAGACGCCCATTTCATACATTTCCATCACCGCACCCACCGTGGCGCCAAAGCTGATGGGGTCAACGCCTTCTTCGTTGCAAAGCATGGTGGCGTATTGCAGGCACTCCAGATCCTTCACGCCGTTGGCGGCGCCCAAGGCCCAAGCCGCTTCGTATTCCAGACCGCCCGACGCGCCCCAATACTGGGGTTTGTTGGCGACCGTGAAGTGGCTCTCGTCCATCTTGCTGATGCGACCGCAGGCAATGGTGCAACCAAAGCAAGCCTGGTTCGTCACCAACTGCTTTTTGCCATCGGTTTTGCGTGGGGTTGCCATCGCTTCGGCCGAGATGTCTTTGGCGCTTTCAAACGCGTTGTCGCGGTGATTGCGGGTGGGCAAGGCGCCCATCTCGTTGATCACGTTCATCAGCACCTGCGTGCCATAGGCAGGCAGGCCCTGACCGGTGACGGCGTTGTCGGCCAGAATCTTTTTCTTCTCGGCAATCGCCTTCATGAAGGCTTTGGGGTTGTGCAGATTGCCCACGCCCTTGGTGCCGCGCACCGCAATCGCTTTGAGGTTCTTGCTGCCCATGACCGTACCCACACCCGAGCGGCCCGCCGCACGGTGCAAGTCGTTTACCACGGCGGCAAACAGCACGCCGTTTTCACCGGCCTTGCCGATGCTGGAAACGCGTGTCAGCGGATCTTGCAGGCTCTTCTTGAGCATTTCTTCGGTCTGCCAGACGCTCTTGCCCCACAGGTGGGCGGCGTCACGCAACTCGGCGGTGTCGTCGTTGACATACAGGTAGACCGGCTTCTCGCTGCGGCCTTCAAAGATGACCATATCCCAACCGGCCATCTTGAACTCGGCGCCCCAGTAGCCGCCCGAGTTGGAGCAGGCAATGGTGCCCGTCAGCGGGCTCTTGGTGATGACCGTGTAACGGCCACCGGTGGCGGCCATGGTGCCCGTCAGCGGGCCGGTGGCCCAGATGATTTTGTTGTCGGGTGAGAGCGCGTCGACGTTGGCGTCGACCTCTTCCACCAGGTATTTGGAACCCAGACCCCGCGAGCCAATGTAGGCGCGGGCCCATTCCATGTTGAGGGGTTCAGACTTGACGGTACCGGCGGTCAAGTTGACGCGAAGAATTTTTCCTGCCCATGACATGAGGGTTCTCCTTAAATAGAAGTAGATTGGTTGCCAAGCTTGTCGGCCCACTGAGCCATCTTGCCCAGTCCGGTCCAGTTGGCGTCGATGAAGGTGATGGCGCCAGTGGGGCAAGCCTCGGCGCACGCCGGGTCGCCACCGCACAGGTCGCACTTTTGCACCTTGCCGGTTTCCTGAACGTAGTTGATGGTGCCGAACGGGCAGGCAATGGTGCAGACCTTGCAACCAACACAGGTGGATTCGTTCACCACTTTGGCGCCAGTGAGCTTGTCTACCGTAATCGCCTCCACCGGGCACGCATGCAGGCACCAGGCCTCGTCACACTGGGTGCAGGTGTAGGGCACTTTTTTACCGGTATGGTGAAAGTCAAATACCTTGATGCGTGATTTAGCGGTCGCGAATGTGCCGTAGTTCTCGAAAGAACAAGCCATTTCGCACTGCAGACAGCCTGTGCACTTGTCTGCGTTGATGTGCAACACCTTTTGCATGTGTCTCTCCTGGGGTTGTGGCACTTATGAAGTGCATTGCCTATGAAATGAAATACATAGTGATTGTTGGAGGGCGCGTGGGGCTTTTCACCTAGGGAGAACCCTAGTCAACAGTGCGAAATAGCATGAAATTCTCAATTTGAAACACTGTGCGAACAGCGCGACTTGCACGAGAATGACCGATCACTTTCACGACGTTCCACACCATGGCCAACGCCCCTGTTTCCAGCGCCTCCCTTCGCCTTTCCGGCATTGAGAATGCGCGTCGCACGGTCATGCAGGACCACACGCCGTTGCCCGCTGGCTGGATCGCGCCGTGGATTGAACGCTCGTGGCAACGCTGCCTGAGCCTGGGGCTGGCGCCGCATGATCCGCTGACGTTTAACCTGGTGTCTGACGCACAAGTGCGCCGCACTCGGGAGGCCAATCAGCGCCTGGTCAAGACGGCGCAGCCCATTCTGGAAAGCCTGGGGCGCGCGATTGTGAACACGCGCTACTTTGCCATCCTGACCAACACCGAGGGGGTGGTGGTGGACGTGAGCGGCTCGATCGACCGCGCCGACCCGCGCGCCGACCTCATCACCCGCATTGGCACCGACCTTTCGGAGCGCAGCATTGGCACCACCGCCATTGGCACAGCATTGACGGAGTTGCAACCGGTCTGGCTGCACCGGGGCGAGCATTTTTTTGCCGGCTCGTCGCACTACAGTTGCGCCGGTGCGCCGCTGTTTGGTCCGGATGGGGCCTGCGTCGGCATGCTGGATTTAACCGGCATTGACGCCGTGGAGCGCCCCGAACTCAAACACCTGGTGACCCAGTCGGCGCAAAAGATCGAGAACGCGCTGGTACTGTCACAAGCGCACAAGCTGATGGTGCGCCTGAACTGGCCGGGTAACGCCATGGGCAGCGAGGCCGATGGCATCGTGTGTCTTGACGCCGATGGCTGGATCACCGGTGCCAACCCGATTGCACGGCAGATGGTGCCCAACCTGGCCGCCCCGGGCCAAGCCGCTATCCACGTGAGTGAGGTCTTTGGCCTGCCATATCAACTTTTGTTTGACGCCGCTCGCCGCCCCGATGCCATGCTTGAAATCCCTTTATGGACAGGCCTGCGCCTTCAGGCGTTGCCGATTGAGCGGGCGCAAGAAAACGCCCCGGTTCAGCCCCATCAACGGGTGGTCGCCAGCGACCCCATGCCCTTGCGCGATATAGAAACTGCGCTGATTAAAAAAGCCGTAGACCAGGCCCGTGGCAATGTGGCAGAAGCCGCCCGCGCCCTGGGCATCAGCCGCGCCACCGTGTACCGCAAACTGGGGCAGCGCGCAGGGCCGGGGGCTTAACGATGCGAGGGGGGGGTTAACCGCTACTAAATAAGTAGCTGCTTGCGCAGGTAGCGCCTGGGCTAGAGGCCTAAAAGAC
>NZ_JBAWYV010000227.1:0-3757 GCF_037143375.1 Rhodoferax sp.
GCGCCGTGACCGACACCACGGCCGGGAAGCGGCTACCGTCCTTGCGGATGTAGGTGAGCTCGTAAATGTCTTCAATCCCGCGTGAGGCCTTGAACACCAGCGCCTCAAAGCCGGGAGTGATCGGAGTGTCCAACTCGATACTCAAGGCCATCGCCCGGGCAATCACCTCTTGCGGGTCAGAAATATCGGCGGGACTGATCTTATTCATCACGTCGGTGGCGGCATAGCCCAGCATGCGCTCGGCCCCGACATTGAAAATCTGGATCACGCCCTTGGCATCAGTCGCGATGCTGGAAAAGTTGGCACTGTCAAAAATGGCTTTTTGCAAGGCGCCAGCTTTCAGCAAGGCCTCTTCTGCCTCTTTGCGCGCGGTGTTGTCGGTGCCGATCAACAGGTAGCCAATGATGGCATCCTCGTCATCGCGCAGTGCCGTGACCGACACTACCGCTGGAAAACTACTGCCATCCTTGCGGATGTAGGTCAGTTCGTAAATATCTTCAATGCCGCGGGAGGCTTTGAACACCAGCGCTTCAAAGCCGGGGGTGATCAGGGTGTCCAACTCAGCACTCAGGGTTTTGGCACGGGCCACAACTTCTTGCGGGTCAGAAATGTCAGCGGGCGTAATTTTATTCACCACGTCGACCGCCGCATAGCCCAGCATTCTCTCAGCGCCGACGTTGAAAATCTGAATCACACCATTGGCGTCGGTAGCGATGCTGGAGAAGTTGGCGCTGTTAAAAATTGCACTTTGCAAAGCCAAGGTACTGAACAGGCTGGCTTCTGTTTTTATTCCCTCGGTCGATTCCGGCGATTGGCCTGCGCCAGCAAGCAGTGCGGGGATTAATATTGTTCTTTTCATGGCTTGCCTTGTAGGGTGTATTAATTCAGAAGCCGGGCCTAGCGCTGAGAGGCTAGATGCGTACGCATCATTGACTGGGTGCTGCGATGGACAAAGATCAAACAGGACCTCAATGAATGGCTGTTTGACGCAACATGGTCCACGCAAGCAAGTGGGATGAACGTGACTTGTTGTTCTACGTTGGTCTTGACTTTCACCAGCAGACTACGCTGCAGGGCAAGTGTGTCGCGCGAGCTCATTGTCTACATCTCCGTCAGCTTCGAGTCACAGTGGGTCGGGTCCAATGCGCGCATCTGCGGACGGGCAGAAAGGCGGCTGATTTCTTCATTGTTTCGCGCCAGAAATGCATGGCTGTCGTCGACCACCTGCCGCGCCTTGTTGCGAACCTGCCCGATGCTGCCGTGCAGAAATTGCCGGGCTGTTGTCATGCCGTGTCCCGGTAGCGGTCAGCAATAGCCGCGAAATCATCAAAATCTGCAACGAAGGCATCGGTAATGTCGGGATCGAAATGTTGGCCGCGCTCTGCCAAAATTTTGTCTCGGGCCGTGGCATAGGGCATGGCCTGTTTGTAAACGCGCGGCGAGATAAGAGCGTCAAACACATCGGCTAGGGCCATGATCCGAGCTGAAAGGGGAATAGCGACGCCGGCTAAGCCATCGGGGTAGCCGCCGCCATTGAACTTTTCGTGATGCCAATGCGCGATTTCTTTTGCCAGAGCAAGAAATGGCAAAGGCATCGCGATGTCGCGCTCAGCCATTTCGATGGCGTCACTACCGAACTTTGCGTGCTTGCGCATCGCTTGCATTTCTGCGTCCGTGAGTCTTCCCGGCTTCAGAAGGATTTGATCTGGAATGCCTACTTTTCCAATGTCGTGCAACGGTGCGGAACGGCATAGAAGTTCAATGTATCTGTCATCAAGCATCGCGGAAAACTTGGGATTGCGGCGGAGACTTTGGGCCAACTGCTCCACATAGCCTTGGGTACGTCGAATATGACTGCCCGTATCAGAGTCACGGATCTCTGCCAAATGAGCCAACGCACAGATGCTGATGCGTTGGGTAAGTTCGTTCTCAATCATTCGCCGCGAGATCTCACTTTCAAGCAATGCATTCTGATTGCTCATCCAGTCTCGGGCTTGTTTGGCTTTCAACTGGGTGCCTACCCGCGCCAATACCACTTCAGGAATAAACGGCTTGGTAATGTAGTCGGCGGCACCCAGTCGCAGTCCCCGCTGCACATCCTCTGTCTGTGACAGTGATGTTAGAAACACCACCGCAATGTCCTTGGTCGCTGGGTTTTCACGCAGCTTTGCCAATACTGCGTACCCATCCATGCCGGGCATCATGACGTCGAGCAAAATCAAATCAGGCTGTCGATTTGCCAATCGCAATGCAACATCTCCTGAAGCAGCAACCAGGACGCGGCAATCAGGGATCAGCAACGTACTGAGAACGCTCAGACTTTCGGCTGAATCATCAACGATCAAGATACTGGGTCGGCCATCGGAATTCATGTGGTCATTTTTCTTGCGCTCAACCCATGACTCTTATGGAGTCGACAGGTTGACCTGATATCAAGTGAAGCCATCAGCATGACATAGTGGACGGGATGCTCACGAGATGAATGGCCAAAAAATGACTAAAGTCATGACGATCAAATAAATAGTGAACGTCGAAAAACTTGAAGCTGGAACGTTTGCTCGCGCCTCAACATAACGCCCTGTCGTATCCTGTTCCGCGGTCTTGCCGTACTTTAAATTCTGTTTACTGAGACGACCCATTCATGCGAAATTGGGCACTAAACCGCAGCCAGTACGAGGGCACAGCAAGCCGAAGCAACAGCCTATCGGATCGATATGAAAGTGAAATTATTCATTGACCCGCCCGCGTGAGGCCTTGGTCTCTGAGCGCTGGCTTTTAGCGACGCGGGCGCGCTGCTTTGATCCGTAGCTGGGTTTGGTGGCACGCCGTTTCTTGGGCGGGCGCGCCACGCTGTTGACCAGTTCGTGCAAGCGCACAAAGGCGTCGTATTTATTCGACTCCTGCGTGCGGTGCTGCTGCGCCTTGATGACCAGCACGCCGTCCTTGGTGATGCGGTTGTCGCTGAGCGCCAGCAGGCGCTCCTTCACATCCTCGGGTAAGGAAGAAGCTGAAATATCAAAACGCAGATGAATCGCACTGGAGACTTTGTTGACGTTTTGCCCACCCGCGCCCTGCGCCCGGATGGCCGTGATTTCGACCTCGTCCTCGTTGATTTCCAGCAGCTGCAGGGAGGCGGGTTCAGCCATTCCGAAAGCCTTTAGACCAGAACGTCGTTAGGCGTGCCTTCAAACTCTTTGTCCGACACATAACGTGCCACAAAGGCGCCAACCGCGCTAGCAGGCAGCGGCAACCACACCACATGACCGCTGCCGGGCGCCACGGTCATGGGCTCGCCGTCTGTGTTTTCCATGCTGGCCAGTTGGACGTTTTGGTTGCCCTTGGGGTGGATGATTTCCAGCCAGTCACCCACGGCAAACTTGTTGCGAACATTGACTTCGGCCAGGCCCCGCGCCGCGTCAAACGAGCGCACATCGCCCACATACAAACTGCGACCCGACTCGGAGTAGCCGCGCAGGTAGTTTTGAGTGGACTCAGGCGTGTGGCGCTGAAAGAAGCCGGAGGTGTAACCCCGATTCGCCAAGCCTTCGAGTTGTCCGAGCAAAGCCGGATCGAGTTCGCGCCCGGCCACGGCATCGTCAATCGCTTGGCGGTAGCTTTGCGCCGTGCGCGCCACGTAATACGGGCTCTTGGTGCGGCCTTCAATTTTGAGCGAATCCACACCGATTTCAACCAGGCGCTTGACGTGTTCGATGGCACGCAAGTCTTTGGAGTTCATCACATAGGTGCCGTGCTCGTC
>NZ_JBAWYV010000228.1:0-3750 GCF_037143375.1 Rhodoferax sp.
GCGACCACCAGCCCTATGCGGTCTGTTCGTTTGCGGGCGGCTGGGTCATGATTGCAGTCCAGTACGGGGGCGCACCCCAGTGGGTCAGCTTGGTGACCGCCGCCGCCACAGCCACCCTGCTGCGCCTGCTGGCACTGCACCAAAACTGGAGCCTTCCCGGCTGGCGGGCATGACCTGACCCCGGGCACGCCGGACACCTCGGGCACGCCGGGGCAGTGGCGAAGCTGCTTACTTTTTCAGGTAAATCTGATCAAAACTGCCGCCGTCGGCAAAGTGGGCTTTGTCTGCTTTAGCCCAGCCGCCAAAGGCCTGCTCAATCGTGAACAGGTTGAGCTTGGGCAACTGCTTGGCGTACTTGGCCAGGGCTTTAGGAGAGATCGGGCGGTAGAAGTTCTTGCCGGCAATGTCCTGTCCTTCGTCGGTGTAGAGGTATTCCAGATAAGCGGTCGCCACGGCACGGGTGCCCTTGCGGTCCACGTTCTTGTCCACCACTGACACCGGGGGTTCAGCCAGGATGCTGATCGAGGGGTAAATGACGTCGACCTTGCCGCCGAATTCTTTTTCCAGCAGGTAAGCCTCGTTTTCCCACGAGATGAACACGTCACCCTGGTTGCGCTGGGCAAAGGTGATGGATGAGCCGCGGGCACCGGTGTCCAGCACAGGCACGTTGGCGTACAGCTTGGTCACGAAATCTTTGGCTTTGGCTTCACTGCCAAATTTGCGCTTGGCAAACTCCCAGGCTGCCAGGTAGTTCCAGCGCGCGCCGCCGGAAGTTTTGGGGTTGGGGGTGATGACGCTCACGCCGGGTTTGACCAGGTCATCCCAATCCTTGATACCTTTGGGGTTGCCTTGGCGCACCACCAGTACGATGGTGGAGGTGTAGGGCGCCGAGTTGTGCGGCAGGCGTTTTTGCCAGTCTTGCGGTACCCATTGCCCATTCTTGGCCAAGGCGTCAACGTCGCCCGCCAGGGCAAGCGTCACCACATCGGCGTCCAGGCCGTCAATCACCGAGCGGGCTTGTTTGCCTGAGCCACCGTGGGATTGTTTGATGGTCACGTCCTGACCGGTTTTGGCTTTCCAGTGCTTGGCGAAAGCTGCGTTGTATTCCACATACAACTCGCGGGTGGGGTCATAGGAAACGTTGAGCAGCGACACCGCTTGCTGGGCACTGGCGCCCAATGCAGCAGAGGCCAGAACAGCCGCCAGGGTGATGTTGAAAATGCGACGACGGGTGGTCATTTTGGAATCCTTTACTCATTCAAAAGTTGCGATGAGGGGATTCTGGGAGTTAGCCCTTAAAACTGGAACTACTGATTAATCAGTTGTAAATAACCAAAACATCTTTGGGGTAAGCCATCCGTGGCTAGCGTTCGTCAGCCTGCAGTGGCTCCACCGTGCGCATCTGCCGGGCCAGTACATCCAGCGTGGCCTCGGACGCATCACGCCCGAAGGCGCTGCGGGCCTGAATGCGCTGGAGCAATTGATCAGGTGTGGCTTGGGGCGCCAGAATTTCAAACGTAGCCCCCGCTTGATGAGCCAGCGCACGAAAAACATCGCGGTCGGCCCGCTTCAAAAAAGTCGCATCCACAATGACTGTGCCACCGGCGCGCAGCAACATCTCCGCCAACGATCTCAGTCGGGCATAGGTCTGGGCACCGGCAGAGGCGGCATAGATACCAGCATCGATCGTCGATCCGCTGGCATCAGTGGGGGCCAACCCGAACAGACGCTTGCGCTCCACGTCCGAGCGCAGTCGCACGGTGGACGCTAGCGGGTCGCTCTGCAACCGCGTCGTGGAGGCCACGGTTTTGCCACAGCCGGAAAGCCCATGCGTGATCACCAGGTGCTTCGGAACTAGGGCAATCAGGCGCTCGGCCAAAGCAACATAGGCCAGCGCCTCGTGGTCGTCATCCGCGGATTGAAGGCTGCGAATCGCTGCCACCTTGGCCCGCACCAGCGCCCGGTACACGGCATAAAACCGCAACACCTGCACCGACTCGTAGTCGCCACTGCGGCTCAGCACTTCGTCCACAAACCAGTTCGCCAGACCCGGTTGCTGGTGCGCCAGCAGGTCGACATAGGTGAAGGCGATGTCGCTCGCCACGTCAATCCAGCGCAGGTCTTCGCTGAATTCAAGGCAGTCAAACAGGCGCACGTGCTGGTCGATCAACACCATATTGGCCAGGTGTAAATCGCCGTGGCATTCGCGCACCCGCCCGTCCCTTTTCCGCACCACCATCAAGGGCGCGAGCTGGGAGAACTGCACCTCGGTCCAGTACTGCAGCGCCGCCAAGCGGTGTTGAACCGCTGCTTGTGGCAACAGTTTCAGCAGATCACGAAAGTTTTCGCGGGCCGGCGCGATGATTTCAGGGGCGCCACCGAAGCGCGAATCCATCGGGGCGATGGCCGCCTCTTGGTGAAACGCATTCAGCGTGTCCGCCAGGTCCGACAGGTGGGCCGCTTGCAATTCGCCCCGGTCACAGACCCGGTCCAGCCGACCAGCCTCTTCAAAACGTTTCATCTTGACGGCGTATTCAATCGGCAGGCCAGTTCCGCTCCACTGCGGGTCTTCTAGGGTGTTGTACAGGGCGACCACGCCCAGGTAAAGATCCGGGGCAAAACGGCGGTTCAGGCGCAATTCATCCTGGCAACAGCCCTGCCGCAGGGTCAGCGTGCTGAAGTCCAGAAAAGGCAGGCGTACCGGTTTTTTGATCTTGTAGGCAAACTCTGCCGCCAGCAACACCCAGGAGATATGAGTTTGCACCAGGTCCACCCGTTGCACCGCCTCCGGGTAGCGTTGGGGGTCCAGCAGCGCAGCAATCAGGGGAGGCAAAGGGGCATCCATAAGATTCATGATGCCAGACTTGGCAACTCGAGCCATGCTTTTTCGCATGACCGGCGTCGAGAGGTTTTACACTCAGGGCTTACCCGCATCGACTTTTAAAATTTATTGCAAGGCTGCCATGAGTGCATTTCAAGAAGAAACCGTTTTAAGCGTTCACCACTGGACCGACCGCTTGTTCAGTTTCAAAACCACGCGTGACGCCTCGTTACGCTTTTCCAACGGCCACTTCACCATGATTGGCCTGCGCCTGGAGAGCGGCAAACCGCTGTTGCGCGCCTACAGCATCGTCAGCGCCAATTACGAAGACCACCTGGAGTTTTTGAGCATCAAGGTGCAGGACGGCCCTCTCACCTCGCGTTTGCAACACATCAAGGTTGGCGACAAAATCGTCGTCGGGCGTAAACCCACCGGCACGCTGCTGATCAACTACTTGCTGCCCGGTAAAAACCTGTACCTGATCGGCACCGGCACCGGTCTGGCGCCGTTCCTGAGCGTGGCGCGCGACCCCGAAACCTATGAGCGTTTTGAGAAGGTCATCGTGGTGCACGGCGTGCGCGACGTGGCCGAACTGGCCTACCGCGAGTACCTCACCTGCGAGCTGCCGGATCATGAGTTTTTGGGCGAGATGGTGACCAACCAGATGCTCTACTACCCCACCGTGACACGCGAGCCGTTTGTCAATCAGGGCCGGGTTACCACGCTGATGGAAAGCGGCAAGATGCAAGCGGACTTGGGCCTCTCCAAGCTCGACCCCGCCACCGACCGCGTCATGATCTGCGGCAGCCCTGGCATGCTGCGCGACCTGAAGCACCTGCTGGAGCAGCGCGGCTTCATGGAAGGCAACACCACCAAGCAAGGCGACTTCGTGATCGAGCGGGCGTTTGCCGAGCAGTAATGTCGGCGCG
>NZ_JBAWYV010000229.1:0-3745 GCF_037143375.1 Rhodoferax sp.
TTCGCCCTTCGCGACGAGACCACGGTGCAGGCAGCACTGTTTCAATTACTGGCTGATGGGCGTGTGACAAGCTCGGATCTGGCTACCGAGCCAATGGGTGGGTCCACCCGATTTCACAGAATGCCGGTTGTTCTGGTGAGCAAGCCATCATGACGCGTCGCTCCACTGAGTTGCTGCGTATTGGCGAGTGGCCCCGACTCGATGAGCAGGCCCTGGACAAACATGTTCGGGAGGTCTATCGGTCGCGCTGTGCGGCCATAGAAGCCTACGCCCAGGGAGACCCGGTGGCGCAAATCGAAGCAGAACATGGAATTGACCGCTCAACCTTGTTTCGCATGGTCAAACGTGCGCAGCGCGCACATGCCGATGGAAGTGTGTGGGGCTATAGGGCTTTGAAGCCGCATGCCCACGTCAACGGATACGAGCGCAATAGACCACCACGCGCGCTGTTGGATACCAAGGCCGGGAATGCTGGAGCCTTCACCCAACTGCTACAGCGCTACCCTGCACTCGAAACACATTTGCGCCGCGAACTGAGCGCCCGGAATGTGAAGTTAAAGGGGGTAGGGGAGGAGGCGCGCTTGGATAACTTGAAGCCGGCACTGCATCGCTTTCAGCAGGCTTGTCGTGAGCAAGGTATACGCCCTTCAGAGTATCCGTTCAACCAGAAGGACAAGGGTGTGCGTACCCTAGCTCGGACCCTGCGTGCCTGGCTTCACGACCGATTCGATGACGCCGCTCACGCCGCAGGGGCTCGCTTCAAACCGTCGTCAGCTCTACGGCAGCTGCCCGAGCGCGGTGCCGATGAAGCTTTTGATACGGTTGAGTTCGATGCGCACAAAATGGACCTGCGTCTCAAGGTCGTGGACGTGGATCCGCTGGGAATCGAGCGTACCTATGAGACCGAGCGCGTCTGGTTGTTGGCCATCATTGATGTGGCAACCCGCTGCATACTCGGATACACACTGTGCCTACACAGAGAGTGCAGCCGGTACGAAGTGATCGCAACCGTTAGGCACGCGTTGACCCCTGCTGAAATACCGAATATCACGCTGGAGGGTCTGAGCTTGTCAGGATCCGGTGGCCTTGTTTCTCAGGCCTTGCCAGCAACCCGGCACGCCTGTTGGCGCCACATAAGACTGGACAATGCGCGGGCCCACCTCGCCACAACGAGCCTTGACGTCCTATGTGAGGCATTGGGCTGCGTCGCAGACTTCGGGCCAGCCTATGAACCCGATGATCGGCCATTCATTGAGCGTTTCTTTGGAACACTGACCAACACGCTGTCCAGGCGACTGCCGGGTGGGCTTCCCAGTAAACAGGCGAAGACTTCGAAACGTACAAGAGAAGCGGCCAAAGATCTGCGAATGGTCGTCACAGCCCAAGAGCTCCAAGAATTGCTGGACGCCACCGTATGGAATTACCATGGCACTCCACACTCCAGCTTGGGAGGCCTGACGCCATTGGAGCGAATGAGCCAGCAGGTGGACGGAGTAGGGCAGTCACCGGTTCGCCTGCGCCGGGTGCCAGAACCCCTGCGCAATCGATTGGAAATGCTGCATGACCCGGCGTATTGTCTGGTGCATGGCAACGTGGGCCGCGGGGAGAGACCATACATCTCCTTTATGCATGTGCGCTACACCAGCGAACAACTGGCACGCAGCTCCAATTTGATCGGCAAACAGTTGCGGGTGTATTTTGATGCGAAGGACCTGCGCAAGTTGCGGGCATTCACAGAAGATGGCCAACCACTTCAGGATTTATTGGCAAGCGGCCCCTGGCGTCATGAAGTGCATTCTCTGCGGCTGCGCCAGGAGGTATTCAAGGCCAAGCGCGACAAGCAACTGGCATTCGTGGCCGGCGAAAGCCCGATTGATGCGTTCGTCAAATTGCGCAGGGCCAAGGCGCCCAAATCACGCAGGGCTGCTAGCGACCTCGCGCGCATACAGCGTGAACGTCGTGATGCGCCAAACGGTGTGCCCGCTCCGGTAGAGGCATCTTCTCAGTTGGCATCAGGACCGGTCAAAGGCAGGAACCTGCGCATTGCGCGCGGCTTCAGCCGGTAATAAAAGGTTGCGGGCCGCGCGGGCGGCACCGGCAGGATCACTGGCGCGATCCAGCGTCGTGAGGTCGGGCCGGGGCCTTTACACCGGCCGCAAGCGCTGTCAAGGCGCGAAAGGCATTCATGACCGACTCCATGCAACCAAAAGTGGCGGCAACGCGCGTCAAGCAATCATCGCCCAAAAAGGCCGTCCCAGTCTGGGCCGTGCCGCAGCCGGCCTCGTTGACACTGCAAAACCATCCTTTGGTTCGCCGACACTACAGAGTCGCCACCGCCGCGATTGAACAGTTTGTTGATTTGGTCGAGCGCTGTATCCGTGTCCTGGTTCCGGGTGCCTTGATCCATTCCCGACCCCGTATGGGCAAGACCCACGCGATTGACTATGTCGCGCTCCACCTGGCGCGCCATCGCCCCGACATCCTGGTGCTGCGCATGTCCTGCGAGCACCATCGCAGTGATTTTGAAGGTCCATTCTTTAGTACATTGCTGAGCGCCGCGGGCGTTCGCCACCCACAACCAAAGTCGATTACAGACAAGCGCTTTGCACTCATGTGCAGACTGAGCGAGCAATTGCAAATGCGTGCAGGACATATCGTGGTTCTTCTGTGTGATGAGGCACAACGTTTGTCAAAGCATGCACTTGAATGGCTGCGCGACGTTCATGATCAGTTGGCCCACCACGGTGTGCGGCTGTTGACGTTTCTGGTGGGGCAACCCCAGCTGATGGAACAAAAAGCGCACTACCAGCTCAGCGGTGACGAACAGATCGTGGCGCGCTTCATGATCGAGCAGCAACATTTCCGGGGTATCGGTGACGCGGTGGATGCCGCCACTTGTCTGGCAAGCTATGACCTGAGCCGCTATCCCGAGGCCACTGGCAGAACGTTCACGGAATTTTTCTATCCACGTGCGTGCGAACACGGTTTATTGCTGGAGCAATCGGCGGCCATGTTGTGGAACACGTTTGTCAACGCCCACGCGTCCGCGCAATTGGCTGGCCCAGTGGAAATTCCCATGGATTACTTCACGCGCGCGGTAGAAAGCGTATTGCTTCAGGGCGAGCAGTGGGATGTGCATGACTTAGCATTGGGGATTGCGCACTGGGAACGTGCGGTTAAGGATTCCGGCTACGTTGCGGCCCAGCAAACCGTCTCTGTCATGCCTGGCCAGTGAATACGATGGCGTTGCCCATCATCGTGCCAGAGTGGGATTTTGAGCAGCACCGGGATCAACGTGCGCGCGCTTTGCCGACAAAACGAATCCCAGCTCCGACTTCCAAAATACTGCGACTGGTCGACACACCAAGTAGCGGGTTGCGCGACCCAACCGAGCGGGAGCTGCTGATTACGCGATGGCGCCGGATTGTCAAAGTGAACTCATCAACGGTGCCTTGCCCAGAGGCGATCGCCTCAACACATATACATTTCTGCAATGACAAGGAATCGGGCGATTGCGGGGGCAGCTTGTTGGTGACGTGCGAATGGTTGTTGCGTAAACGCTTGCGTCAGGATTGGGCGCTGATGTGCCGCGTGGATCGAACACAGGCGTTTGCATTGGCGAGCCGATTCAAAATGGACAGCCCCATCATTGGCGGTTCAGACTTGGCGGCTGAAGCCGCGGCGTGGATGCTATTTGCGATGTATTGGTGTGGTACCAGTCATCCGGCTGCACTGTTCAACAAGT
>NZ_JBAWYV010000230.1:0-3696 GCF_037143375.1 Rhodoferax sp.
TTAAGACGGTGGCTGAGATTGAGTTTCGACATGGGATTTTAAATATTAAGATAACAATTTACTAGGCAGTCTTAATCGTCTCTCGCCAATATGTCAACTCGATGAATCAAACAAGCTTTACATAATTTTTACTTTTTTCAAAGGAATTTGATTTTTATCAAAAATTTATAGCTAATGTCACAAAGAAGACATATCGCTTAATTACATTTATTTTTTTACATTTTTAATTGCGTCTATTCGCAACCCTGTAGAAACTTTAAGGACTTGTAGTGCGTATTCGTTTTGACAAAATTTCTACTGCTTTGATGGGCACCAGTGTGGCCGTCCTGACCAGCCTGCCAGGCTTGGCATCGGCGCAAGAGGTGGCCGTTGTCACCAACCCCTACGGCATTCAAGCCCTGTGGGCGGAGGGCGACATGATTGCCAAGAGCACCTTGCTGATTTTGGTGGCTATGAGCATGGCGAGCTGGTACATGATCGTAACCAAACTCCTGGCGCAGTCCCGGGCCAGCAAACAGACCCAAGCCGTGCAAGACAACTTTTGGTCGGGTGGCTCCATCCGCGCCAGCGCGGATCTGCTCGACCCGCAAAGCCCCTACCGTTTTATTGCAGAAAAAGGCCTTGAGGGCGCCAGCAAACACGATGGTTTGTTGGGCGCCATTGACTTCAATACCTGGGTCACCATGAGCATTCAGCGGGCCATGGCCAATGTGCAAAGTCGCATGCAGGATGGCCTGGCTTTACTCGCCACCGTGGGCTCGACGGCGCCGTTTGTCGGCTTGTTTGGCACCGTCTGGGGCATCTACCATGCGCTGGTCAAAATTGGCATGTCGGGCCAGGCCAGCATCGACAAAGTGGCCGGCCCGGTGGGCGAGGCTTTGATCATGACCGCCATCGGACTCGCTGTGGCGGTGCCTGCGGTGTTGGGCTACAACTGGCTGGTGCGACGCAACAAATTGACGATGGAAGTCGTGCAGGCTTTTGGCAACGATTTGCATGCCGTGCTGTTGGCCACGGCCAACAAGGCCTGACGCTTGCGACACCAAACCTGCACGGAATAATTTATGTCCATCAGTCTTGGATCTGGCGAGGGCGAGGACGCTATCTTGAGCCAGATCAACACCACGCCTCTGGTGGATGTGATGCTGGTTTTGCTCATCATCTTCCTGATCACCATTCCGGTTGCTACCAGTTCCATCCCCGTCAGCTTGCCCAAACAACGGGTGCAAGAGCGCGTGGCAAAACCCGAAAACGTCATCATCTCGGTAGACAAGGCCGGGCACATTTTCTGGCATGACACGCCAGTTGCCAATATGCAGGCGCTGGTGGACCGGCTTAAAGTAGTTTCGGTCACTCGCCCGCAACCAGAAGTGCAAATCAACGGCGACCAGGCGGCGCGCTATGAAAGCGTGGGCCAGATCATGGCCGCCTGCCAACGCGCCGGCATTGCCAAAGTCTCTTTTATTACCGAACCCCCGGCCCCCGGCGGTTGATTCGCGCGCCAGCCGCGTAGAGGAATTTTTTTATGGCCATGACCAGCAACGCTGACCTTAACGTAGATGACCCCGAGGTGATGATGGACATCAACACCACACCGCTGATTGACGTGATGCTGGTTTTGTTGGTGATGCTCATCATCACCATTCCGGTTCAGTTGCACGCCGTTAATCTGGACTTACCAGTGGGCCGCCCGCCGGTGAGCGCGGTGGTACCGGACAAGATTCAAATCGACATCAACCCGCAAAGCGAGCTGTTCTGGCAAGGTCTGCCGGTGACGATTGCGCAGCTGGAGGTCAATATGGCAGAGGCCGCGCATCAAGCGACGCAAGCTGAAGTTCATGTGCGGCCGGACAAAAATGCCCAGTACGCTGTTTTTGCCAGTGTTCTGGCCGCCTCGCGCCGCCACGGCCTGACCCGCATGGCCGTGGTGGGCAGCGAGCAGTTTTTACCCTGAACTCGCCATGATCCAGAACAATTACACGCTTCAGTCCTCGGCCCATCCTTACCGGGGCATCGCCATTGTGGTCGTGCTCCATCTCTTTTTGGGCTGGGCACTGGTTTCCGGTACCGCGAGCAAGGGTTTGACGCTCTTGATGAAACCGCTCGAAGCGGTGCTGATTCAAGAGGTGGCGATTGCACCACCTCCTCCGCCTCCACCCAAAACGAGCAAACCGCTGGTCTCAAAACTTGAAGCGCCGCCTCCTTTTGTACCGCAGTCTGAAGTGGCGCCACCCGTCACTGCGCTAGCCCAGATCGTATCGATGCCCACGCCACCAGCAGTGGCAGCGCCCATTTCGCCGACACCACCGCCCGCACCGCCCGCCGTGGTGGCAGTGCGCTCTGATATAGCGACCGTTTGCCCGACACAAATTGCCCCCGAGATGCCGAGAAAAGCGATCCTGGACGGCACGCAAGGCGTCATCAAAGCGCAAGCAACGATTCAGGATGGGATTGTTCGGGCCGTCGTAATCTTGTCAGGACCGCGAATTTTTCATGAAGCGGTTAGAAATGCCATGTTGCACTACAAGTGCACTAGCGGAACTGCAGAAGTTGTCGCGAGCCAGGACTTTAATTTCACCTTTCAGTAATTCCTCACTGGTTTCAAACCTAGTTCTGCACGTGGTGGCAAGGGCCTGTCGCAACCCAGCGGCTACACCGAGCCGGGGTTGCTGCTACTGCACTTCTTTAGTGTTGACGCGATGGACTAATTTCCAGTTTTCTATCAACAGGGGATAAAGCGTGTTCAATCTTTACGCGTAAAGTTTCAAATGATATTGGTTTAACTATGTAGCCGTACGCACCTAGTGAAAGTGCTTCCTTAAGAACATCCCGACTAGAGTCAGCACTCATGAAAATAACTCTTGTTTTGCGAAATTCCACCGTGAGATGATCACGCAATCGATGCACAAACTCGATTCCCCCCATCGGCTCCATATGAATATCAGTCAAAACTACATCTGGCCAGAAGCTACCCATCAGTTGTAATGCAACAGTACCATCAGCGCACTCCTTTACCTTCCGAACGCCCATTCGAGTGAGCGCTAAAACTATAAATTCTCTCATCGCATCATCATCCTCGACAACCAGAATGCGCGCGTTGACGACATCTATGTGATTTGTTTGCATTAGTCATTCTCATTGGCTAGCGCCAGATTGACTTGAGTTAACGGTCGCAAGAGTCAGGTGGATGGGTGTGTAGCGAAATCAAAGTTCGCTCCGCATTCAAGCATGGAGTGCAGTAAAGGTGGGGCGCCGAAGAAACAAAGCGATGAGGCACTTGCAACCTCGTTTGATGATGTAGATCACGATCTCAACGTCAATCGACCCGCCACTGGGGGTGCGCGCTATTTGCTTCTTCCAGGCATCCAAGGCATGGTTCATGCCCACATAAGCCAGGTTGTAGCCGGGGGTTTCTTGTGAAAAAGGCAGGCCAGGCAACACATCAGAGACGTTCTGCCCCACCAGTGACTCCGGTTGACGCCCCAGTAAATCCGTGGCAGCCAGGTTGCACTCGGCGATGCAGCCATTGATATCCATCACCATGGCGGCCTTGCGGTCTGAGGGCGGCATCAGTTTTGGGTCATGCAATAACTTGCTGTCAAAGAGAATGGGGGAAGAGATCGTATTCATCCTGTTCACCTGCGGGTTTGGGCTGTGAATCGGTGGCACCAGGGGCTCTGGCGTCAGAGGTCCTAG
>NZ_JBAWYV010000231.1:0-3675 GCF_037143375.1 Rhodoferax sp.
TCCTCCAGCTCCCCCAGTGAACCTTCCAGGATGTAGTGCTTGGACGCGGTGCGCACCGTGATGTATTTCAGTTCAGCCTTGAGGTAAAGCACTTTGGCCAGCGGCACCCGCTCGGTTCGGCCACGGTCCTGAATGATCAGAACTTCTTCAGGTAAATCGGGCTCTAGCCCCCGTCCCGCTTGCGCTAAGCGCTCTACTTTTTGCAGTGCCGCCTGCAAGCGCTCCAAGCGCACGGGTTTGGTCAGGTAGTCCACCGCTTCCAACTCAAAGGCCTGCACGGCGTGCTCGGCGTGCGCCGTCACAAACACCACGGCCGGCGGGTTGGGCAAGTCGCGCAGCGCTTGAGACAAAGTCAAACCATCGGCCCCGGGCATATGGATATCCAGCAGCACCACGTCGACCGGATTTCTCTGCAAGAACTCCAACGCCTGAGGGGCATTGGCCGCCTCGGCAACCACTTGAGTGCGGGGTGCGGTGCAGTCGCCCAGCAAGGTACGCAAACGCAGCCGTGCCAGCGCTTCATCGTCCACGATCAACACTTTCAATGACATGGCAGATTCCTTTTTGAATTCATGCAGGCACTTCGATTCGAACCTGATAAACACCGTCTTTCAAACCACACTGAAACTGGCCTTGCACATCATGCAACAGACCCAATCGATCACGCACATTGTCCAGCGCCACCCCATGACCAGGTTCGCCTTGACCCGATGGCACGGTGTTGGTGACCTTGATCACGACCGTGGAACCGCGCTTTTGGGTTGATATTTTGATCTGAGCACCCTGAGCGCTGGGCTCCACCCCGTGCTTGACCGCGTTTTCAACCAGCGGCTGCAACAGCAAAGGCGGCAATTTAGCCTCGGAGGCGGCCGGGTCCAGTGCCCATTCCACCTGAATGCGCTCGCCAAACCGGACTTGCTCAATCGCCAGATAGCGCTGGGCCAGGGTGATTTCTTCGGCCAGCGAAACGGAGTCACCCCGCTCGGTGAGCGCATGGCGAAACAGATCACTCAAATCTTCCAGCAGGGCTTCGGCCTTGGCCGGTTCGGCCCGCACCAGGGCAATGGCACTGTTGAGGGTGTTGAACAAAAAGTGCGGACGAATCCGCGACTGCAATTCACTGAGTCGGGCCGCGGTGGCCGCAGGCGTTTTGCCCTTGGCGCGCCACACCAAAGCCGCCACCAACACCGCCGACAACAGCGCCCCGCTGAACGCACTGGCCAGCCAGGGCGCTGCCTCCAGCAGGCCCACCATCGACAGCACTGTGCAGCCATAAACACCCGCCACCGCACCCAGCGCCACCCCCGCCACTTGTTGCACCGCTGGCCCCAGGCGCGCCAGTACTTTTTTGAGACTGCAGGCAGCAATCAGCCAGACCAGAGTCGCTGGCAAAGCGCCCCCGGTGAGCAGGGAGAGGCGCGTCAGCCAATCCATGAACGTGACAGCCCCAAACATGGCGCCCACGCCCACCACCACCTCGACAAACAGCACGGCCCGCAGCACCACGCCCACATGGCAGGCATCGAACACCAGCACCCGAACGGCGACCGGCGCAGACGACTCGGGAATCGATTCCTGGAAGACCGATAAAATTTGGGAATCTTTCATTAAAAATTTTGGTTTGCGCCTGATTATTGATGATCTGCCGCTTTAACCCCAGGCGCAGGCACCACGCGTGCCGCACTGCCTATTTTGATACTACTCATGCCACACAATCAATTCGACAAAAAATCAGAAGCCTGGTCAGCCCTTTTTTCAGAGCCCATGAGCGATCTGGTCAAACGCTACACCTCCAGCGTGTTTTTTGACAAGCGCTTGTGGCAGGCCGACATTGCCGGCTCACTGGCGCACGCCGAGATGCTGTGCACGCAAAAGATCATCACCACTGAGGACCACACGGCTATTCAAAGCGGCATGACCACGATTGCCGCCGAGATCGAATCCGGCGCGTTTGAGTGGAAGCTTGATCTCGAAGACGTGCACCTCAACATTGAAGCGCGCCTGACGCAGTTGGTCGGCATTGCCGGCAAGCGCCTGCACACCGGGCGCTCTCGCAATGACCAGGTCGCTACCGATGTGCGCCTGTGGCTGCGCAGTGAGATCGACCTGATTGGCGGCCTGCTCACTGACCTGCAAAAGGCGCTGATTGAAGTGGCCGAAAAGAATGTTGAAGTGATCCTGCCCGGCTTCACCCATTTGCAAGTGGCGCAACCGATCAGCTTTGGCCACCACATGCTGGCGTATGTGGAGATGTTCAGCCGCGACGCCGAGCGCATGAGCGACGTGCGCCGACGCACCAACCGCCTGCCGCTGGGTGCTGCCGCCTTGGCCGGCACCAGCTACCCGCTGGACCGCGAGCGCGTGGCCACCACCTTGGGCATGGTTGACGACAAAGGCCTGCCGCAGGTTTGCCAGAACTCGCTGGACGCCGTGAGCGACCGCGACTTTGCCATCGAATTCACCGCCGCTGCTTCGCTGTGCATGGTGCACATCAGCCGCTTCAGCGAAGAACTGATTCTTTGGATGAGCCAGAACTTCGGCTTCATCCAGATTGCCGACCGCTTCACCACCGGCAGTTCCATCATGCCGCAGAAGAAAAACCCCGATGTACCCGAGTTGGCACGCGGCAAGACTGGCCGCGTGGTTGGCCATTTGATGGGCCTCATCACCCTGATGAAAGGCCAACCTCTGGCCTACAACAAAGACAACCAGGAAGACAAAGAGCCGCTGTTTGACACCGTGGACACCCTGAAAGACACGCTGCGGATTTTTGCCGAGATGGTTGGCGGGCAACTCAACCCCACCACCGGCGAGAAAGAAGGCGGCATCACCGTCAAGCCCGAGGCGATGGAACGCGCCGCTTTGCGTGGCTACGCCACCGCCACCGATCTCGCGGACTACCTTGTGAAAAAAGGCCTGCCGTTCCGCGATGCGCACGAGACCGTGGCCCACGCCGTCAAAGCTGCCATCGCACACCAGGTGGACTTGTCAGAGCTGCCTTTGAAGGTCTTGCAGGAATTCAACCCGTCGATTGAAAAAGACGTTTATGAAGTGCTGAGCCTGCGCGGCTCGCTCAATGCCCGCGACATTCTGGGTGGCACGGCCCCTAATCAGGTGCGGATGCAGATTGCGCGTCACTTGAAGCGACTTGGTTAACACGGTCGGTTAGGTCTTCACCTCTAATATTTGCTGCATTGCAACATAAACCTTGCGCTGCCTCAATCTTTCCCTATAATTCAAACCATGCTGCACTGCAACATAAATTGCCAAGAGCCGCAGTTAACGAGTAGTCAGACTTTTTACCCCATTAATTTAAGGAAACTCACATGAACACCAACGCCGCACAATTTATCGAATCCAAC
Organism: Rhodoferax sp.; assembly: GCF_037143375.1. Taxonomy (GTDB): domain Bacteria; phylum Pseudomonadota; class Gammaproteobacteria; order Burkholderiales; family Burkholderiaceae_C; genus Rhodoferax. The sequence continues at coordinate 3,363 of NZ_JBAWYV010000231.1, forward strand.
AAAGCCAGCCTGAAAGCTCTCGAAAGCGCAACGACTCAAGCTTTTGCTGGTGTTGAAAAGCTGGTTGAACTGAACCTGGCCGCTTCCAAAGCTTCTTTGGGCGAGACTTTCTCCCACGTTCAAGCTGTTCTCGGCGCTAAAGACGCACAAGAACTCGTTGCTCTGCAAACCAGCATGATGAAGCCTTTGGCTGAAAAATCTGCTGCTTACTTTGAGCATGTCAAGACCATCGTGACTGGCAGCACTGCTGACTTCACCAAGTCTTTCGAAGCCAAGACTGCTGAAGCTCAAAAAGCTTTCGCTGGCGTGATCG
>NZ_JBAWYV010000232.1:0-3674 GCF_037143375.1 Rhodoferax sp.
GCCGGGTCAACAGACGATGGAAATAACGGCAATGGCGATCGGTCCAATCCATCATGGGCGCAACGGACATCTTCCAGAAATCGGCGGGAACGGGTGTGGGGCTCAACATGGCGTGGATTATCCCAGCCGCGGCGGGGTGGCGCTATTTGAAGAACCGGGTCATAGTCCGATAGATCAGAATCCGTTGATCGTCAGGGTGGCATACAAAACAAGCCACCTTCACTGAAAAACGCCATCCATAGCGCCCAAGCAGAACTGACCGCCAAAGCCAGACCCGCTAACCGAACACCCCAGTCGCCAGCGCCTTTGCCGCTAAAGCGAAGCCAGAGCCAAGGGCCCGCCATCAGTGATACGCTGGTGCCCGCTGCAAACAGGGTCATGACAAATGCGCCATCCATCGCGTTTCCGGTCAGTGCAGCCACCAGCAGGGCCGAATAGAGCAACCCACATGGCAAAAAAGTCCACAAAACACCGATCACCAAGGGTGCGCCCCTGCCCCGACCATGAGCAATCGAGCGGGCAACATGCCAGACTTTGCGGCCGGCTTTTTCAAGCCAGACGGGTTGCTGCGCGTTCCACATCAATAACAATCCGAGTACCAAAGTAGCTACGTGGAAAAGAGTCCATACCGGTCTCAGTGCTGCGGTCTGAACAGACATCCAGCCCAAGCCTTGCATGGAAGCGGCGGCCAGTGCCCCAAGCGCGGAGTAACCCACTATCCGACCAGCCTGAAAACTCCACATGGCTGAATTTTTTCGATCACCTGCTGCCTGGCCGATACCGGCACAGGCAGCGCCACACATGGCAATGCAGTGCGGCCCACCGGCCAAACCCATAAGTAGCGCCGTAACGGCAAGAGATGACTGCATTTGAAAAAATTTAAATAATCTTGGAAAACCGTGCCCGCGTCAGGTCCGATTGCAAATACCGATCAAACACCATGGCCACAGCACGGACAGAATGCACACCGATCGGCGTGAGTTCAATGCCATGGTCATTAAATGTTACCAAACCATCAGCGACCATTGTTTTCAAGGCCTCCAACTCTGAAGCGAAGTATTTTTTAAACACAAGCAGATGAGCCAATTCAATGGATTCAAAAAGTACTTCACCATGGCAAATGAAAGACATGATGACCGCACGACGAACCAGGTCATCGCGGGACAAGCCCAAACCTCGAACCACGGGGAATAGACCTTGGTCAATAGAGTCAAAATAATCAGCAAGAATTTTTGAATTTTGACTGTAAGTGGCTCCAATACGGCTGATCGAAGAAACACCCAATCCGATTAAATCGCAATCTGGTTGAGTTCTGAACCCTTGAATATCTCGATACAGACGCCCTTGCCTTTTGGCAATGGCCAACGAATCAGTGGGTAATGCAAAGTGATCTATTCCCAAATGCACATACCCCGCCGCCAGAAAAGCAGCTATTGAACGTGAACGCATGTCGGCCTTGGCTAAGTCACCCGGCAACTCTGCAACAACAATTTTTCGTTGAGGCTTGAATCGCTCTGGACAATGCTCATAAGCAAACAGAGCAATTCGTTCGGGTCGTAGAGCGATAACCTGAAGCAATGTGCGATCAAACGATTCTGGGCTTTGAAGTGGCAACCCGTAAATGAGATCAATATTGATAGAGTCAAAACCGCGCTGACGAGCCGCCTCAACTAACGACAAAACCATTTCAGCAGCTTGCACACGATGGACCGCTTTTTGAACTATGGGGTCGAAATCCTGAATGCCAATACTTAAACGGTTAAATCCTAAATCTGCCAAGGTATTGAGCCTATCGGCATCAACAGTGCGCGGGTCTATTTCGATGCTGTAATCACCCTTGCTGGAAAATACAAAGTTGCGACGCAACATAGCCATAAATTCGCGCAGTTCCGCATCTGACAGAAAAGTTGGAGAGCCACCCCCTAAATGCAATTGCGAAACAGATTCTCCAATGCCCAAACGCGCGGTATGCAAATCAACTTCGCGACTCAAATACCGCAAATAAGGCGCTGATCGAGCGTGTTGTTTTGTGATAATTTTGTTGCAAGCGCAGTAATAGCACAACGATTTACAAAAAGGTATGTGTACATAAATAGAAAGAGGCTGCGCCATGACTGCAGCCCTGACACGCCTCAAATTCAAAGCCTGGGCGTACTCAGAAACCGAAAAAGCTTCGACAAATCGGTCCACGGTGGGATAGGAGGTATACCGTGGCCCAGACACGTCAATGCGTTGAATAAAATCATCGGAGCTTGTTTCATCTACCGTAATCTTCATAAATTTTCCTTGACAACGCCAGTAATATGCACCGGACAAAGAAGAGATTTTTTGATCCGAATCAAAATAACAAGGAGAAGAAGAACAGACGGCGCACTCAAAATCAGATCAAGCGAACAATTAGTGACAGAATCAATACTATGAATGCTCTAACCACAAACGTCGCTTGTTCCAACTGTAATTTGCAGGAATTGTGCATGCCACTGGGCCTGAGCAGAGAAGAGCTCGACCGCGTTGACGACATCGTTGCATCTCGGCGAAAGATCAAACGTGGAGCCACGCTTTTTCGCAATGGTGAAAAATTTACAAGTCTGTTCGCGATCAGAACAGGATTCTTTAAGACTTGCATTGCCTCTGAAGACGGACGAGACCAGGTAACTGGATTTCAAATGGCCGGTGAAGTCATTGGACTTGACGGCATCGTGAACGATCACCACACCTGCGATGCAATCGCACTGGAGGATGCAGAGGTCTGTGTCATGCCATTCGATCGAATTGAGGAGCTTTCGCGCGAGATTAATTCGCTGCAGCGCCACGTTCACAAAATCATGAGCCGGGAAATCGTGCGAGAGCACGGAGTCATGCTGCTTCTAGGCAGCATGCGGGCAGAGGAACGCCTTGCGACCTTCCTTTTAAACCTTGTACAACGTTTACATGCTCGTGGCTTCTCTCAGTCGGAATTAATACTTCGAATGACCCGTGAAGAAATTGGAAGCTACCTTGGATTGAAGCTAGAAACCGTGAGCCGTACTTTTTCAAAATTTGTTGAAGAAGGCATTGTTGAAGTGAAGCAACGCCACGTTCGAATCATCAACACAGAAGCTTTGAGTGACATCGTCAATCCTAAAGCTTGTAACTGAGTTGTGTTTGCGATTCAATTTCGCATAGCCATGACTTGATGAACCGACATAGCGATCATCAAACGCTTTCAGTTGACGTTAAACTTAAAACGTGAAACTTCAAATATATTAAAAAAACGACGCTGTTGAGTAGTCGTAGCAGGTAAATCTGGTAATTTCACACAAGCGAAAGTTGTGTGCGTGGTCGACTCACATTATGGTTTTTGCGCAGTTTGCGGCTTCAACACCACACCTGTTTGTGCGTGGTTTCGAGCCTGCAAAGCCGGTGCGTGACTAGCACTGTTTTCAGCAGTATTTTCCAGTGTTTTGTTAATCTCAACACCTTTGCGGTAATAGTCTTCCGTGACAAGCTCATCAGGCCTTGTGACAGCGAGGTACAAAGTAATGAAACTTGCAACAACAACAATTGCGGGCAAAGCGAACACCATCCATGCATGGCCAAATTTCCACCAAGGGGCTGATTGCTCAATAACGTTTTTGTTCATATCAATCCTTATCTAGGAACCATAAAAATGGACTTCTCGGTCAGGTGACCCG
>NZ_JBAWYV010000233.1:0-3668 GCF_037143375.1 Rhodoferax sp.
AGCGCATCTCTGGGTGCCACCAATACACTGACGCGTCGCCTCGGCGACTGGTGGTTGACGGCCGTTGGTGAGGTGCCACCGCAAACCCTGGCAATATTTGCGCAGGGACTTGAGCTTAAAAAATGAATCCCCACTTATCCCGTTTCCAGATTGAGCCGATAGGTTGTTGCTTCGCCTTGCCGTACGTCCGTACTGTCTGCAGCTTCGCGCCAATATCGTATCGATCCGGAAAAGGAATTAAGTCCGCTCCTCGTTTGTTTTCAAAGAAAGGTCGATGATGTTTCAAATCGATTGGAAGAAGTTAAATGCCTGTGTTTTGGCCAGTGCTTGTGTGTTAACGACATCTGTGGCGTTGGTGCCCGTGACCTCTGCCGTGGCGCAAGTGCGCACCTTGCCGGACTTTACCGATCTGGTGGAGCAAGTCGGCCCCTCGGTGGTGAATATTCGGACCCTTGAAAAAGTAGCCGCCAAGCCTTCCGGCGGTGGTCCCGGTGAAGAAGAAATGCTGGATTTCTTCCGTCGTTTTGGCCTGCCGATTCCTAATATGCCGCGCCCGTCGCCTCATCCCAATCGTCCTGCACCTCAAGATGAAGATCAGCCGCGGGGTGTGGGTTCCGGTTTTATCCTGAGCGCTGACGGCCTCATCATGACCAATGCGCACGTCGTCGAAGGCGCCGACGAAGTATTGGTGACCTTGACTGACAAGCGCGAATTCAAAGCCAAGATCATCGGGGCTGACAAGCGCAGTGACGTCGCTGTGGTCAAGATTGAAGCCACCGGTTTGCCCGCCGTCAAAGTTGGCGATGTCTCGCGCCTGAAAGTGGGTGAGTGGGTGATGGCCATTGGTTCGCCTTTTGGGCTGGAAAACACCGTCACCGCAGGCATCGTCAGCGCCAAACAGCGCGACACCGGCGATTACCTGCCCTTTATTCAGACCGATGTGGCCATCAATCCGGGTAATTCGGGGGGGCCTCTTATCAATATGCGCGGTGAAGTGGTGGGCATCAACAGCCAGATTTACTCTCGCTCAGGGGGGTCCATGGGCATTTCGTTCGCCATTCCGATGGATGAAGCGGTGCGCGTCAGTGAGCAACTGCGCGTGTCCGGGCGGGTCTCCCGGGGCCGCATTGGCGTTCAAATTGACCAAGTGACCAAGGATGTGGCGGAGTCGATCGGCTTGGGCAAACCACAAGGCGCCTTGGTGCGCAGTGTTGAGCCAGGTGCGCCCGCTGAAAAGGCAGGCGTGGAAGCAGGCGATATCATCACCAAGTTTGAAGGCAAAGTTGTTGAAAAATCCAGTGACCTGCCACGTATGGTGGGCGGTACCAAACCTGGCACCCGCAGCTCGCTGACGGTATTCCGCCGTGGTGCCACCAAAGAATTGACAGTCACCATCGCCGAGATCGAGGCCGACAAACCAGCCAAGAAAACGGCAGGTAAAGAAGAAAAACCAAAAGCCTCCAGTGCCGGACAAGCGCTCGGGTTGGCTGTCAGTGAGTTGACGGAGGCGCAAAAGAAAGAGCTCAAGGTCAAAGGCGGTGTGAAGGTGGAAGTCGCAACCGATGCAGCGGCCCGTGGCGGACTCCGTGAAGGCGACGTGATCGTGAGCGTGGCCAACACCGAGATTGCTAATCTCAAGGATTTTGAAGCGGCAGTCGGCAAGACGGATAAAAACAAGCCGGTTGCGATGGTTATTCGTCGTGGGGATATGGCTCAAATTGCGGTGATTCGGCCCTCACGCTAAGTTTGTAAACCTGTAAGACCCTTATCCTCACTTGAGTTTGGGGTCTTTCTTTGGTTTCAATGGCCATAAAAAGACAGTTTTTTTAAAATCCCCCCACTTATTTTTCCCTCAATAAATGTTGGTACTCACTAACTTCAAATTTGACTAATAACTGTATTGGTTAGAATGAAGTCGGATCATCAAGGATTACCGGCATATTGAATGGGCATAAGTCCACGATGCGGGAAGAACGGGGCTACTCCACAAGTGGTCCACAGTTCACCCACAAGTTATCCCTAAGATGATCGCCAAAGTTGTGAATAAGTTGTGAATAGAATTCTTGTTGCTGCACTGCAACGATGCGTTGGAACTGTTATTGGACTGTGCTTTCTAGGCTTTTTGCCTACAATAAAGTTCCAGCTATCGCAGTTGCCAATGATTGTTGGTTCAGGGCGCGTCAGAATTTGACGTGCCCTTTTTTCTTGTTCCTTCGTTTTAATTCAAACATTTAAGTGTCCTCGTTGATGAATCACATCAGAAATTTTTCGATCATTGCGCATATTGATCATGGCAAATCAACCCTCGCAGATCGATTGATTCAGCGCTGTGGCGGATTGCAGGCGCGGGAGATGGAAGCGCAGGTGCTCGATTCGATGGACATCGAAAAAGAGCGCGGCATCACCATCAAGGCCCAGACGGCCTCCCTCAAATACAAGGCGCTTGATGGCCAGGTTTACAACCTCAACCTGATTGACACCCCCGGCCACGTTGACTTCTCGTACGAAGTGAGCCGCTCACTCTCGGCCTGCGAAGGCGCGCTGCTGGTGGTCGATGCCAGTCAGGGTGTGGAGGCGCAAACGGTGGCCAATTGCTACACCGCGCTGGAGTTGGGCGTGGAAGTGGTGCCAGTCTTGAACAAGATGGACCTGCCCAACGCCGACCCGGACAACGCCAAAGTCGAAATTGAAGATGTGATCGGTATTGATGCCACCGACGCCATTCCCTGTTCGGCCAAAACCGGCATGGGCATTGACGAAATTCTCGAAGCTGTGGTGGCCCGCATTCCACCGCCCAGAGGCAATCCCGATGGTGCCCTGCGCGCCATGATTGTGGACAGCTGGTTTGATACCTACGTGGGTGTGGTGATGCTGGTGCGCGTGGTCGATGGTCGCTTGGGCAAGGGCGAGCGCTTCAAGATGATGGCCACCGGCACCATGTACAACGCCGACAAGCTCGGTGTTTTTACGCCTGCCAACGAAGACCGCGACTCGCTCGAAGCGGGTGAAGTGGGCTACATCATTGCCGGCATTCGCGAATTGCAAGCCGCCAAGGTCGGCGACACCATTACCCTGATCAAGCCCGGCACCGGCGGTTTGGCTTTCACGGCGACCGTGCCGCTGCCTGGTTTTAAAGAGATTCAGCCGCAGGTGTTTGCCGGTTTGTATCCTACCGAGGCCAACCAGTACGAAGGTCTGCGCGACAGTCTGGAGAAGCTCAAACTCAACGATTCATCGCTGCACTACGAGCCCGAAGTGTCACAGGCGCTCGGATTTGGATTCCGTTGCGGCTTTCTGGGTCTGTTGCACATGGAAATTGTGCAAGAGCGCCTGGAGCGCGAGTTTGACCAGGACCTGATCACCACCGCACCCAGCGTGGTGTACCAAGTGGTGGGGGTGGATGGCGAGGTGCGGATGGTCGAGAACCCGTCCAAGATGCCCGATCAAGGCCGCATGGACGAGATTCGCGAGCCCATCGTCACCGTGCATTTGTACATGCCCCAAGAGTATGTGGGCGCGGTGATGACGCTGGCCAACCTGAAGCGTGGCGTGCAGATGAACATGGCCTACCACGGCCGTCAGGTGATGCTCACTTATGAGATGCCACTGGCCGAAATCGTGCTGGACTTCTTTGACAAGCTCAAGTCGGTGTCGCGCGGTTATGCCTC
>NZ_JBAWYV010000234.1:0-3657 GCF_037143375.1 Rhodoferax sp.
CTGGCGGCGCTGGGTTTCACCCTGATCTACAACGCCAGCAACGTGATCAACTTCGCGCAGGGTGAATTCATCATGCTCGGGGGCATGCTGGCGGTGTTCTTCACCCAGGCTGGTCTGCCCCTGCCGGTAGCGCTGGTGCTGGCGATCCTGGTGCCCGCCATCGTCGGCGTGGTGCTGGAGAAGCTGGCGATTGAGCCGGTCAAGGGCGCTGAGACCGTCACGCTGATCATCATCACCATTGGCGCCTCGCTGGTGATTCGCGGCCTGATCCAGGTCTGGCTGGGCAAAGGCACGCACAGCCTGCCCGCCTTCTCGGGCGACGTGCCGATCGCCATTTTGGGCGCCACCCTGATGCCGCAAAGTCTGTGGGTGCTGGGCGTCACCGCCGTGGTGGTGGTGGCCCTGTGGTACTTCTTCAACCGCACCCTGCACGGCAAAGCCATGCTGGCGACCTCGTTCAACCGGGTGGCCGCCGAACTGGTGGGCATCAACACCAGCTGGGTCCTGTTCATGAGCTTTGCCATGTCGGCGGCCCTCGGTGCGCTGGGGGGCATTCTGGTAACCCCGATCACCCTCACCTCTTACGACGTGGGCATCATGCTTGGTCTCAAAGGCTTTGTCGCCGCCGTTGTCGGTGGTTTGGGCAATGGTCTGGGCGCCGTGCTGGGCGGCTTGCTGGTCGGCATTTTGGAGGCGATGGGCGCCGGTTACATCTCCTCGGCCTACAAGGACGCGATTCCCTTCGTGCTGATCCTGTTCATGCTGTTCTTCATGCCACGCGGCCTGTTTGGCGGCAAATCCACTGATCGGGTCTGAGCCATGTCTAATAAAGCTTACCGCGGTCTCTACCTTGTGATCGCCATTTTGTTGTTGCTGCCCTTTGTGCTGCCCAACAGTTTTTACCTCGATCTGGCGATTCGCATGGCGATCAACGCCGTCATCGTGCTGGGCCTGAATCTTTTGATCGGCTTTGCCGGCCAGATCAGCATGGGCCATGCCGGCTTCCTCGGCATTGGCGCTTATGCCTCGGCCGTGCTGCCGACCCACTTTGGCTGGCACCCGCTGCTCGCCATGGGCGCTGGCGCCTTGGCAACAGGCTTGCTGGCCGCTGTGCTGGCGCGTCCGATCTTCAAGCTCAAGGGCCACTACCTGGCGATGGCCACCTTGGGCCTGGGCATCATCATCAACATCGTGCTGCGCAACGAAGCGGCCCTCACCGGTGGGCCCGATGGCATGCCGGTACCCACACTGGGGCTGCTGGGCTTTGAGTTGTCCAGCGACAAGCACTGGTACTGGGTGGTGGCCTTGCTGCTCTCAGTCAGTGTCTGGGCTTCGCTGAACCTGATCAACTCCCCGTTTGGGCGTGCCCTGCGGGCCTTGCACGGTTCTGAAGTCGCCTCCCAGGTGGCAGGTGTCGATGTGGTGCGCTACAAAGTCTCGATCTTTGTCATCTCGGCCGTCTTTGCCAGCCTGATGGGCAGCGTCACCGCCCATTACGTCGGGTTTGTCACCCCCAACTTTGCCGACTTCTTTCATTCGATTGAACTGGTCACCATGGTGGTGATTGGCGGCATGGCCTCGGTTTATGGCTCCTTGGTCGGCGCCGTGTTGCTGACCGCCCTGCCCCAGGCCCTGACCTCGCTCGAAGGCTGGGAGACCGTGGCGTTTGGCGCCATTTTGATGAGCTGCATGATCTTCATGCCCAAGGGTCTGGTACCCACGCTCGCCGCTAAATTTGGCAAAGGAGCCTGAGCATGGCACTGCTTGAAGTCAAACAACTCAGTATTCAGTTCGGTGGGGTCAAGGCGGTACAAAACGTCAGTTTCAGCATCGAAGCCGGTATCGTCTACGCCGTGATCGGCCCCAATGGCGCGGGCAAGACCACGCTCTTTAACCTGATCACCGGCGTCTACACCCCGACCAGTGGCACCATCTTGCTCGACGGTGAAGCCATCCAGGGCAAGGCGCCCAACGAACTGGCCCGCCGCGGTGTCGCCCGCACGTTCCAGAATTTGCAGATCTGCATGAACATGAGCGCGATCGAGAACGTGATGGTCGGCGCCCACCTGCGCCTGGACCGCAACCCGCTCAAAGCCGCGCTGCGCTGGCCCTCGATCGTGCGCCGCGATGCGCAGTTGCGCGACGAGTCGGCCGAGTTGATGCGTTTTGTCGGGCTGGAGAAATACATTGAAGCGCGCGCCGACAGCATGTCGTACGGCGCTCTCAAGCGTCTGGAGATTGCCCGCGCCCTGGCCTTGAAGCCACGCATCATCTTTCTGGACGAGCCCGCGGCCGGGCTGAACCCCAAAGAAACCATTGAAGTCGATGAGTTGGTGCGCAAAGTGGCGGATTCAGGCGTCACCGTCGTTTTGGTGGAGCACGACATGAAGATGGTGATGAACTTATCGGACCGCATTCTGGTGCTCGACTACGGCAAGAAACTGGCCGAGGGCACGGGCGAAGAGGTCCGGCGCAACCCCGACGTGATTGCCGCCTACCTGGGTACCCACGCATGAACCACCCGACTTCCACCCCCCAAGGCCCCCGCATGCAAGCACTGCGCATCATCAGCGAAGACCACAGCAACCTGTGGCGTCTGGCGACCACCATCGACCATGTGGCCGAAGAAATCGAGGCTGGCGAAAAGGTCGACCCGGCGTTCTTCAGTTCCGTCTTTGATTACATCGAGCAGTTTGTTGACCGCTCGCACCACCCCAAGGAAGATGACTTCCTGTTTCGCCTGCTGCGCCTGAGAAGTGACAAGGCGGCGGCCATTCTGGACCCGTTGCAGGAGGAGCACCGCGAGGGGCCGCACAAGCTGCAGGCTTTGCGCACCTGTGTGGCGCAAGCCGCCAGTGGCGCGCTGGAGCCGACTGAGCTGGCGGTGCTGCTGCGCGCCTACACCGCCGGGCTTAAAAGCCACATTCGCAAGGAAGAGAAGTTTGCCATGCCGCTGGCACGCGAGGTCTTGACGCCTGAGGATTGGGCCGAGATTGATGGCGCCTTTATGGACAACGATGACCCGCTGTTTGGCGAGAAAGCCAAGGCCGAGTTTCGGGAGTTGTTTCACCGCGTCGCCAGTCTGGCGCCGGAGTCGATCGGACTGGGCGGACAAAGCAGTGGCCAGTTGCAAGCGTCTGCCGCCCCGGCCAAGGCCGATGTGCTGTTGCAGGTCACCGGAATGGAGAGTTGCTATGGCCGCATCCAGGCTTTGAAGGGCATCACGCTGGAGGTGCGCCGGGGTGAGACCGTGGCGCTGGTGGGGGCCAATGGCGCCGGCAAGACGACATTTTTGCGCACGCTCTCGGGGGTGCAACCGATGAGCGGGGGCAGTATTCAGTTTGACGGGGAAGACATCAGCAAGCTGCGCTCGGACATGCGCATGCGCCGCGGTATTTGCCAGAGCCCGGAGGGGCGTCAGGTGTTTGGGCCACTCTCCATCGACGATAACCTGCGCCTGGGGGCTTACACGCAACCCAAGCACCAGGTCGAGGGTGACTTGGAGAAGGTGTTTGCCATGTTTCCGATTCTCAAAGAGAAACGCCTGCTTCCGGCAGGCACCTTGTCGGGCGGGCAGCAGCAAATGTTGGCCATTGGCCGGGCCTTGATGGGGCGGCCCAAGTTGTTGTTGCTTGATGAGCCGTCGATGGGCCTGGC
>NZ_JBAWYV010000235.1:0-3625 GCF_037143375.1 Rhodoferax sp.
ACGCGGCCGACGCGGATGCGTTTCATGCTCAACAGCTGCAATTTCAGGCGCTCGCACAGGTAGGCAATCAGGCCGGGGTGCTCACCTTTGATGGCAAAGCGCAGTTTGGTGGAGGTGTCGCTGGCGCTGTTGAGACTGACTTTGACCGGGGGCAAGGGGTGGCCATCGGTGACGAGGCCGTGGTTGAGCCGGTCGATCAGCCCCGGGGCGACTTCTCCGGCCACTTCGACAATGATTTCCTGCTCGATGACTCCGGCGTCTTCGTCCAGCTTGCGCAGCACGCGCCAGTCTTGCGTGAACACCACCAGACCGCTGGCGCCCGTTTCAAGTTCCACGGCCGGTGTCAGGTGGGCAAAGTGGCGCTTGAGCAGACGAATGCCCGAGGCGTCATCGCTGGCGTGGTTGGCTGTGGTGAGCAGTTGCTGGGCTGGTTTGATTTTCTTGTTGGCCTCGCCCAACTCGGCCAGCGCATCAAAACCGGGTGGCTTGTGCAGCAGCAGGGTCACGTCCACCAGTTCCATCAGGCTGGCGTTTTTGTCAATCTCGACCTTGTGGTCCGAGACCCGAAACATCGGTTCTTCGACGACTTTGCCGTTGACGCTGACCCAGCCGCCTTCAATGTATTGCTCGGCCTCGCGGCGTGAGCAGGGCACGATTTCGGCGACGCGTTTGGCCAGTCGTTCGTCGTGGCGGGGCGCGTTGGGGGCAGGTTTTTTGTTCGGATGCATGGCGTTGATTTTACCTGCCCCAACTTTTACCAGCTCAGCGGATCAAGGCGGTAGAGCTGGCTGAGTTCCCGGTACAGGTGGGGGTGCTCGTCGGCCATGCGCTGGGGTTGCTCAAAGAAAACCTCCGAGACCACCGCGAAGAATTCGGCCGGGTCGGTGGCGCCGTAATCGCTGAACAAGGAGGCTTGGGCTTGCACCGCGCGACCTTGCAAGGCATTGAACTCGGCCCCCAGCACCTCGGCCCAGCGCGCATAGTGCTCACGCCGTGCCAGGGCGGGCGCGCCATTGGCCGCGCCGGTTTCCTGGTCGAGCTGATGGGCAAACTCATGAATCACCACGTTCTGGCCGTCGTGCGGACTGGCCGCGCCAGCCAGCGTGTCTTGCCACGACAAAATCACTTGCCCATCAGACCAGGATTCGCCCGACAGCGCCTGATGGCCCTGGTGCAGGATGCCGCTGCCATCGGTATGCGCCCGCTGCACCACAAAGCCGCCGGGGTAAACCAGAATCTGCCGTAGTTGCGGGTAATAACCGCCCGGGCGGTTGAGCAGCAGCAGGCAGGCTTGGGCCGCCACCGTCACCCGAATGTCATCGGTCATGGCCAGCCCACCGCAGCCAATGAAGGCTTTCTCGGCCAGAAAAACCTGAATGTGTTTTTTGAGTTGTAGTTGCAAGTCTGCCGGCATGGCGCGCACATAAGGCACGCGTCGTTTCAGAATGGCGCGCCAGTCAGCGGGGAAGGGCTGGGCTTGAATTTTCTGGCGTTTGCGCGCCAGTCTGTAAGGCTGGCTCAGCAACCACGCGATAAACAGCAAGGCCGCGAGGACAAGAAGGAGGGCGGGCAAGGGGTGGCCTGGTAGGGGTTGCAACAGACCCGTAGCTGGGTCTGCGAGGCGCTGTTTTCAAGCCGCAGGCGCCGTCATTTCAAGGCAGCGAGGCATCGATGTGCGCCACATGCGCCATCAGCGAGCGCTTGGCCACTGGCCACATGCGCGTCGGCACGTCGTCATAAGCGGCCGCCAGCCAGTCGTCCAGCGTGCCCAGCGGCTGCGCTTGCATGACCTGCAAAATTTTGGCTTCGCGTTTGACTCGGTGCGCTTTAAGACGCGTAATCGTGGCGGCGGCCTCGCCTTCGAAGCCGCCGATGACGTAGCCGTGCGCGGGCAGGATGAACCCGATCTGGTACTCGGTGCAGGCGGCGCTCAGCACGTCCAGCGAGTGGAGGTAGTCGGCCATGTTGCCATCGGGTGGGTCAATCACCGTGGTGCTGCCGTTCAGGACGTGGTCGCCACTGAACAGCAAACCGTCTTCCAGCAACACCAGACACAGGTGGTTGGCCGCGTGGCCGGGGGTGTGGATGACTTTCAGGGTGTGGCTTGATTTATGTGCCAAATCAGGGTCTAGACCCCGTGGAATAAGCGTGAGTAGCTCCTGATTTGAGAGTGCTCTGTCGGGGGTGAAGGCGCTGGCGGTGCGCGCGGTGGGCGCCGAGGGCAGCCCCAAAATGGGCGGACGCGCATGGCCCGACTGTTTGCACAGCGCCTGCAAGGGGCGGGCGCCGGGCGAGTGGTCCGGGTGCGAGTGGGTGCAGATGATCATGTGGATGTTGCCGCCGGTGGCGCGCCACAATTTTTCGAGGTGGTCGGGGTCGGCCGGGCCGGGGTCGATCACGCAATAGCCTGAGGTCGGGTCGCCCACCAGGTAGCTGTTGGTGCCGGGGCCGGTCATGGCGCCGGGGTTGGGCGCGGTCAGGCGCATCACGTTTTTCAGCAAGGGCACCGTTTGCTCGCATTGCCAGTCCAGCGCATGGCCGGGTTGCCCGTCCGGGCAGACCAGGGCCAGTTCGCCAAACGGGTTTTCGTGCTCCATGAACTGCGTTTCACGCCCGGCCACCAACCCGACCCGCGGGCAACTGGTCCACAGCGGTTGCTCGGTGACGGCGCAGGCGTGTAGCACATCGGCCACGTGGGTGTAGGTCAGCAGGTATTCCAGCGTTTTGATCGTCGGGTAAATGATGAAGAACTGGCCCGCCTTGTGCTTCGCCAGCGCCTCCGCCGGACGCACCCAAACCGGCTCAAATTGCTCGGTTTCGTCGGCCACCGGGGTCTGGCCTTCGGGCATGCGGGCGACCAGAAACGGCACGTCAAATCGGCGCATCAAATTGCGGTCGGTGATCCAGTGGGCCAGCACAAACACCTCGTGGGCTGCCAGCGTCAGGCCCAAAGTCTGGCACTGCTCAACGAAGGGCTCGTCGCGGCTGAGTCGTGCAATGTCGCTCTGGTTGGCGGGGCTGCCGTCGGCCCGGCGCGCCAGCAGCACGCCTAATTCTTCAAAACTCTCGCGGATGGCGGCGATGGCCTGCGTCAGGTGCAAGTCGCTCTGGCTCGGTCGCCGACTGGCATGGGCGTGGCTGGAAGCATCCAGTGCATCAACCCCGCCACCGGGGAAGACGTAGGCGCCGGGTACAAAGCTGGCGGTCATGGAGCGGCGCGTCATCAGCACCTCGATGCCGCTCGCGGTGTCGCGCAGCAGCAAGACCGTGGCGGCGGGGCGGGTGGCGACCGGTTCGCGCCAGGGATGCAGGAGTTGTGTGAGTCTGACCATGCAGTGATTTTGCACGGGATTGCGGAGTGGGTCAGGGAATATGGCGCCGGTGGCATCACGTCAAATCATTGATGCTTTATTTGCCGGGGATGTTCGCCCCGGCACCGACATGGCGAGACTTTAACGGCGCAAGGTGACAGTTTGAAGACAGGACCCGCCCATTCACGCGCCTTGAATGCCGTGTGTTTTCCTGGGTGTCGGCCGGGGCGTGGTCGGTCAAGCAGGGATAATTCATCCATGCAAATTAGATTTACCAAAATGCAGGGCGCCGGCAACGACTTTGTGGTGCTCGA
>NZ_JBAWYV010000236.1:0-3599 GCF_037143375.1 Rhodoferax sp.
GTGGCGGGTCAGGCCACGGTCTTTATCTTCCCCGACCTCAACACCGGCAACACCACCTACAAAGCGGTGCAGCGCTCGGCCAACGTCGTGTCGGTCGGCCCGATGCTGCAGGGTTTGCGCAAACCGGTGAATGATTTGTCGCGCGGCGCACTGGTGGATGACATTGTGTTCACCATCGCGCTGACAGCCATCCAGGCAGAAGCGATGGCCAAGCATTGAGCTTTTGTCACTTGCTACTTTTTTAGTAGCTAATAACGCAATAAACACGGGGGCTAGAGGCTGATTTTATATAAATTCTAGCGTCTGACCCCGGCGGCCTTGGCGGCACGCCAATTGCTTGTTCATGTCGATCATCATTTGATTGTTCCGATATGACACACCCATTCTTTCGAGCCGTGCTCACCGCCCTGCTGGCCAGCGTTGCTTACGGCTCAACTTGGGCGCAAGTGGCCCATGCGGACGACCCCTTCCATTCGTTTGCCTGGCCCGACCTGCACAAGGCCTATCTGGGGGGCGAACCCTTTGTGTTTGATGCGCGGGTACAGGTGAGTGGCCCGGCATTTGCCGAAGACCCGATGAACGTGCCGATCAGCGTCGATGCCAAGGACCTGCCGGACGTCACACAAATCGTGGTGTTGGTGGACCGCAATCCGATCCGCAAGGTGCTGGCGTATTACCCGCAGCAAGCACTGCTGCCCCGGGTGTCGTTCAGGTTCAAGATGGAACAGGCCAGCCCGGTGCGCGCGGCCGCCAAAACCAAAGATGGTGTCTGGCATGTCGGCAGCACCTGGGTTGAGTCCTCGGGTGGCGGCTGCACGGTGGCGGGCGCAACTCGGCAGGACGGCAGTTGGTCCAAAACGCTGGGCTTGGTGTCCAGCCGTGTCTTTGACCAATCGCCTGACCCGGCCCAGAGCACCAATCACGGCGCCCGCTTACGCCTGCGCGTCATGCACCCGATGGACACCGGATTGGTCGGCGGCATTCCGGCGTTTTACCTGAACCGATTGCAGGTCAGTAGCAGCACGGGCGAGCCCCTTTTAAAGATGGATTTGTTTGAGCCCGTCAGCGAAAACCCGGTGTTTTCATTCGACTTCGCTCAGCGCATCCCCGGGCCGCTGGTGCTCACGGGTACCGACAACAATGGCAACCGCGTGGCGGCCCAGATTGAATAACGCCATGAAAATCATTTCAATCTACCAATCTGTCCTGGCCTTTCTGCTGCTGTGTTTTGGCAGTATTGCTTGTGCACAAGACCGCGCCACGCTCGACTACCAACTCAAAGCTCGTGCCCTGGCGCCCGGGGTTTACGTGGTCGAAGGCACCAACGCCGACTTCTCGCCCGCGAACGGCTGCAACATCATCAACACGGGTTTCATCGACACCGAGGCCGGCGTACTGGTCATCAACACCGGTCCGTCGCGTCTGTATGGCGAGCAACTGCGGGCGCTGATTGCCCGCACCACGGCGCGGCCCGTGTCGCAAGTGCTGCACCTCAATTTGCACCCCGACTACTTTCTGGGCAACCAGGCCTTTGCCGATGTTCCTCGGCGCGCTACCGCCGAGACACGTGCCGGCATCGCACGCGAATCCGCCAGCTACGAGAGCAACCTCTACCGGGCTTGCGGCGACTGGATGAAGGGCACCGAAACCCTGGCACCCAACACAGAGCAAACACCCGGCCGCTGGACGCTAGGACAGCATCACTTTGAGTTGCGGGCCTACCAGGGTCACACCGCCTCGGATCTGGTGCTGATCGATCTGGACAGCGGCGTGGCGTTTGTGGGTGGTCTGGCGTTTGCTGATCGCATTCCGACCACCCCACACGCCAAACTGCCTCAGTGGCTGACCAGCCTGCGCCAGTTAGAGTCTGACTTGGAAGCGGAACTTCCCGGCAAACAACTGCGCTATGTGGTTCCAAGCCACGGCCCCGTGCGACCCGATATGTCAGCCTTGCGGCAAACCCGCGATTACCTGACTTGGCTGGACGGCACCTTCTCGCAGTCTGCACAAAACGGGCTTGAAATGATCGATGTGCTGCGCAGTCCGGTGCCAGCCACTTACCGCACTTGGGCCGCCTTCAACACCGAGTTCACACGCAACGTGACGCACCTCTACCCCCAATACGAAGTCCAGAGTTTGGGGGCAGCCCAGCCGCTGCGTTGAATAGTTTTAGCAAAGGTCCGCTTTGTTGGATACTTGGCAAATGACCAAGATGACTCATGAAGTAATGCCGACGACTGTCGCGATGATGGCGTTTGCAGCCAACTCGCTGCTGTGCCGCATGGCGCTACGCGGCGCCCATATCGACGCGGCAAGCTTCACCCTTATTCGCCTGGCCTCGGGTGCGCTGATGCTGTGGCTCATTGTTCGACTTCGGGGCGGATCAATTCGCCAACATGGAAGCTGGCCTTCTGCCTTGGCACTTTTTTCCTATGCCGCAGGCTTCTCGTTTGCCTACCTCACACTCCCCGCGGCGGTAGGGGCCTTGCTGCTTTTTGGCGCGGTGCAAGCGACCATGATTGGTTATGGACTTTGGCGTGGCGAACGGCTCGGCCTTGTCCAGTCTGGCGGATTAATCCTGGCCTTTACCGGGTTAGTCGGGCTGATGTTGCCAGGCCTTGCGGCCCCGCGCCTGGATGGCGCACTTTTGATGACTTTGGCAGGCGTTGGGTGGGGTGTTTATTCCTTGCGTGGCCGCGGCAGCAGCAACGCCACAGCCAGCACAGCGGGTAATTTCATCCGCTCACTGCCGTTTGTTGCGGCGCTCAGTCTTGTCATGCTGCCGCGCTATTCGCTGGATATTTTTGGCATTGGCTACGCCGTTGCCTCTGGCGCGCTTGCCTCTGGCCTCGGCTACGCGCTCTGGTACAGCGTGTTGCCAAAATTGCGGGCCACGTCAGCCGCCACGGTCCAACTTGGTGTACCGGTGCTTGCGGCGCTGGGTGGCGCCTTATTTCTGGATGAAGCCATCACACTGCGTCTTGTCCTTGCCTCCATCGCTGTTTTGGGAGGCATCGCGCTGGTTGTGACCGGGCGGAAACTCACGAAGTGACGCGTATCACTCCGTAATTTTCCTGTTGAGAACGGGAGGTCAGTGCGAAAGAATCCAGAACACCAGTTGACGAGCATCGGCTTCCGAGATCGCTACCGCGTTAGGCGGCATGGCAATACCGGCAGCCTTGTTCTTCCAGTGACTGGCGTAGGGGTTGGAGCCTTCGAGCACGATGTGGGTCAGGAACTCGGTCGCGCCGGGCTTGCCTTTGTACTGAATAGCGACATCTTCCCAAGCGGGTCCAACGGGCTTGCTACCGTTTTTGGAGTCCTGATGTTTCAGGGTATGACACGTAAAGCAGCCCGCATTGTTGGCCATTTTCTTGGCTTTCTCATCGTTGGCATCGTCTGCCTTGGCAACGACCGAAGAGAGCAAGAGTAAACCGGCCAAGCCAGCGAGTAGGGTGCGATGAACCATGGTAAAAAACCTCCTAGTGAAAAAATAATTAAAGGGGCAAGACTAGCCGTAATCCCAACGTCCAATTGCGACCCGGCGCTGGCTCGTAATACTGCGATGACGCCTGGTTGACAATGACCGAGCCGACATA
>NZ_JBAWYV010000237.1:0-3591 GCF_037143375.1 Rhodoferax sp.
GAAGTGAGCCAGACGCTGGACCGCGCCGAGAAGTTTCTCAACCTGATTGCCTTGCTCTCGGCCTTGTTAAGTGCCGTGGCGGTGGCGCTGGCAGCGCGCGGCTTTGCCAACAACCATCTGGACGATTGCGCCATGCTGCGCGTGCTGGGCTTGAGCCAGCGCACCATGGCCGCCAGTTACACCTTTGAGTTCGCGGTCATTGGGGTGTTGGCCAGCGGCCTTGGCGTGGTGGCGGGCTTTGCTGTGCACTTTGGTTTCGTCATTCTGTTGGCGGGTTTGGTGGATTCCGCACTGCCGCCACCGACGCTCTGGCCGGTGCTGTTTGGCATGGGCATGGGCCTCACGCTGCTGATGGCGTTTGGACTGCCGCCGGTGCTGCAATTGGCACAGGTGCCACCGCTGCGCGTGATTCGCCGTGATGTTGGCAACCTCAAACCGGCCTCCCTTGGCGTGCTGGGCGTGGGCGTTGCCGGGTTTGCCACCTTGCTGTTGGCGGCCAGCAGCGACCTCAAGATGGGACTGATCGCCGTGGGGGGCTTTGCTGGCGCGGTGGTCGTGTTCGCCTTGCTGAGCTGGCTGGCCGTCAAGCTGCTGCGACGCACCGTGAACGAAAGCACCGCGCCGCGCTGGCTGGTGCTGGCCACGCGGCAAATCTCGGCCCGCCCGGCCTTTGCCGTAGTGCAGGTCAGCGCGCTGGCAGTGGGCTTGCTGGCGCTGGTGTTGCTGGTGCTGCTGCGCACCGACCTGATCAGCAGCTGGCGTCAGGCCACGCCGCCGGATGCGCCGAACCGCTTTGTCATCAACGTCATGCCGGAGCAGGGCGAAGCTTTTACCCAGGCGCTGCGCGATGCGGGCGTTGCTAAATTTGACTGGTATCCGATGATTCGAGGCCGTCTCGTGGCCGTGAACGACAAAGTCGTAACGCCCGATGACTATGCCGATGATCGGGCCAAACGGCTGGTGGACCGCGAGTTCAACCTGTCCAACAGCGCCATCAAACCTTCGCAAAATAGTGTGGTGGCCGGGCGCTGGACGGACGAAGAGCCGGGCGCCATCAGTGTCGAAGAAGGCATTGCCAAAACGCTCGGACTGCAATTGGGCGACCGTCTGCGCTTTGATGTGGGTGGGGTGCAAACTGACTCAAAAATCACCTCCTTGCGCAAGGTTGATTGGGGCTCCATGCGGGCCAACTTCTTTGTCATGTACCCGGTCAAAAACCTGGCCAATGTGCCCGCCACCTACATGAGCGCCTTCAAGGCGCCCGCCACGCCCGGGTTTGACAACGCGCTGGTGCGCCGTTTCCCCAACATCACCAGCGTCGACATGACCAGCACGCTGGCGCAGATTCAGCGGGTGCTCGACCAGGTCATCGGCGCGGTGGAGTTTTTGTTTGGCTTCACGCTGGCGGCCGGCTTGGTGGTGCTGTTTGCCGCCGTGACTGCCACGCGTGAGGAGCGCGCCCGCGAGTTCGCCATCATGCGGGCGGTCGGGGCGCAAAGCAGCTTGCTGCGTCAAGTGCAGCGCGCCGAGTTGATGGGCGTGGGCCTGTTGGCGGGATTTTTGGCCTCGGTGGTGGCCAGCGCGCTGGGCTGGGCCTTGGCCAAGTATGTGTTTGCGTTCGAGTGGCACGTCTCGCTGTGGGTGCCCCTGGCTGGCGCGCTGAGCGGCGCCTTGCTGGCGCTGGCCGCCGGTTGGTGGGGTTTGCGCGACGTGCTGCGCCGCCCGGTGGTGGAAACACTGCGGCGGGCTGCGCAGTAAAGTGGGTTGACTCAACGTTTGTATGACATGCACTTTCAAAATATTACGATAGGAGTCAATCGCCATGAGCACTGTTGAAAAAATCCTGAATGTGCGCCTGCCCGCTGACCTGCACGGCCAACTTGAACAATTGGTGCAGGCAACTGGGTGCACCAAGAGTTTTCTCACTGTTGAGGCACTCAAAAGTTATGTCAGCCAGGAGCAATGGCAAATTGCCGACATCCAGGCGGGCTTGCAGGAAGCTGATCAGGGCGATTTCGCCACAGTAGATGAAGTGAGTACCGTTTTTGCCAAATACGGCCACTGAGCATGGATGTCCGTTGGACCCGCAAGGCGCTTGAAAATCTGGACGCGATTGCGGCCTACATTGCACGAGACAACCCCGTGCGAGCCGGTTCATTCGTTGGCGAAATCAAGGATAAAACGAATCTTCTGGCCCGGTTTCCCGCCATGGGCCGCCCCGGTCGGGTGCCCGGCACGCGTGAACTGGTGGTGCATGAGAATGACGTGGTGCCTTATCGCGTGAAAGACGACGTGGTGCAAATACTGCGCATCCAGCATGTCGCCCGGCTCTGGCCGCAGCGGTTTTAGTGTGATTGAGGTGCTATATATTAAATAGCTGCTTGCGCAGGTTCTACCTGGGCTAGAGGCTGATTTGTTATAAATTTCTGAGTGCGCCTAGAATGGCCGGCATAATAATGCCCGGATAACAATCAGGGGAAGAAATGACTCCAAAACTATTACGCGGCACCGCCAAAGCGGCACTTTCGCCTCAAGCGCTGGCAGGGCGAATTTTGGTGAATCGCGGGCAGCGGGTCATGCTGGATGCTGATTTTGCTGATTTTTATAAAGTCGAAACGCGGGTCTTTAACCAAGCTGTGAACCGGAGCGTTCGCCGGCTTCCAGCAGACTTCATGTTTCAGCTGAGCATCGATGAGTTCTCGGACTTGATGTCGCAATTTGAGATGTCAAGTTAGGGCGGCTACTGTACGCGTCCCTATTTGATAAACCCTTTCACCTTCATGTAAACCGTGACATCCCCCATTTCAGAAGCCTTTTCCAAGTTGGTCACAGACCGGCAATCGGTTCGCGCCTATTTGCCAAAACAAGTGCCAGATAAGCTGCTGCAACACGTTTTGACGAGTGCCCGCCGCGCGCCCAGCGGCTCCAATTTGCAACCGGGTGCCATTTTGTCGATTCAGGGCGCGGCCAGGGAGCAGCTTTCCAGCAACCTGATTGAAGCTTGGCGCAACGGGCAGCAAGAAGTGGAGGATTATTCGTACTTCCCCCAGCCGATGCCGATGGCCCTCAAGCGCCGCCAAGCCGCATCAGCCCAGGCCTTGTATGGCGCGCTGGGTATTGGGCGCGCGGATCGGGCCGGACGAGATGCTCAGTTTGAGCGCAACTTTAAATTCTTTGACGCGCCTGTGGCCTTGGTCATCACGATTGCGCGCGATTTCGGCAGCGGCGGCTACCTAGATTTGGGCATGGCCATTTATGGTCTGATGCTGGCTGCGCAATCACACGGACTGGCGACCTGCGCCATTGGTGCCTTGGCGTCTTACCCGAACCGGGTGCGCAGCTGCCTGAAACTGGATGAACAGTGCTCTATTGTTTGCGGGTTGGCGCTGGGCTATGCCGACGAGGCGGCGCCGGTGAACCAGGCGCAGACGACACGTTGCGATCTGGAAGACTACTTTCGCGTCATCACCTGATTCCATTTCCAGATCAATACGATATGTCGTTGCTTTGCCTTGCCGTGCTAAAGCACTCTCGAAGGCTTCGCGCCTAATCTCCTATCGATCTGGAAACGGAATGAGAATCGCGTGTAAC
>NZ_JBAWYV010000238.1:0-3581 GCF_037143375.1 Rhodoferax sp.
ACCGCCTGCTGTACCTCGGCATGTTTCTCACCGGGATCAAGCTGGTGTGGGATGCAGTGCGATAGATGCTATTTTATTAATAGCTGCTTGCGCAGGTGGCACGGGGGCTAGATGCTGATTTGTTGTAAATATGAATAGGCTGCTTTGGATTTCGATATGAAAAAATATGAGTCTCTAATATAACAATTGCGGAGCTACTAATATTAAAATAGCGGCAATTAAATTGCGAAAATAGCGAGTTATGTCCACCCCCGCCTTCCCTTCAAAAACAACGTTAGAACCCAGCATTGCCCGCTGGAAAACACCGGGCGTGCTCGACGCTTTGCAAACACGCAGGGTGGTTCTCCTGGCCGGTGCACGCCAGTGCGGCAAAACCACGCTGGCCCGGGCACTCCATCAGCCGCAAGCTGTTATTTACCGCACGCTGGACGATGTGGCGTTGCTGGCGGCGGCGCGTGCCGACCCGCACGGTTTTGTGGCGCATGGGAACGGCTTGATGGTGATTGATGAAATTCAACGTGCCCCCAGCTTGTTGTTGGCCATCAAAAAAGAGGTGGATGAGAACCCCACCCCCGGGCGATTTTTGCTGACAGGCTCCGCCAATATTCAGTCCAGCCCCGGGGTGACGGAGTCACTGGCCGGGCGTGTGGCGCATCAGCGGCTACGCCCTTTTTCGGCCGGTGAAATTGCTCGCGTGGCGCCTGCATTTTTGGCGCGTGCCGTCCGTGAGGACTGGGCGGGTTTGGCCAGCAGTTTCACGGCGGTGCCAGGCCATGCGCCAGCCGCGCCCTTGTCGGGCAAGGATGCGGTGTTGATGCAGGCCCTGCGCGGGGGTTACCCCGAAGTGCAGTCGCTCAGCGACAAATCCGTGCGTCGTTGGCATCAAGACTATGTGCAGGCTCTGATGGCGCGTGACCTGCAAGACATTGCGCACATTCGCCGCAAAGACAGCATGGCCAAATTGCTCGAAGTGTTGGCGGCCTGGTCGTGCAAGTTGATGGACGTCAGTGCCATTGGTGGGCAATTGGCGCTGGCTCGGCCCACGCTGGAGTCGTACATCAACGCACTTGAGGCACTGTTTTTGGTAGAGCGCGTGCGGCCCTGGGCCAAAACCGATTACGACCGTGTCAGCAAACAAGACAAACTGATCATGACGGACACCGGTCTGGTCACCAGTTTGCTGCGCTGGCAGTTTGACAAACTGCGCCTGGATGCCGACCAGAGCGGCAAGTTAGTAGAGGGTTTTGTGTTTACCCAACTTGCCGCGCAGCTTGACGCGCAAGACGAGCCGCATAGCCTGACCCACTACCGTGACCGCGAGCAGCGTGAGATTGACTTCGTCATTGAAACGCCCGACGGGATGACGATCGGCGTTGAAGTCAAGGCGGGCTCGGCCGTTGGGGCTGACAGCTTCAAGCACTTGGTGTGGTTTCGCGAACGCATGCTGCAAAGCGGCACACCGTTTGTGGGGCTGGTGCTTTACACCGGCGAGCATGTGCTGCGTTTTGGCGAGCACCTGTGGGCGGTGCCGATGCATGTGCTGTGGGGGGCGTAACTTTTTTACGAATAAGCCAGGTTTATTTTGCTATGCTATTAATAGCTGCTTGCGCATGTAGCACGGGGCTAGAGGCTGATTTGTTATAAATTCTCTATCCTCTCAGCTCACAGCAAGGCTTGCTGCAATGAGGCACTCGCCAGCGGCCGCAGTCGGGCGTAACTCAGCAACTCCGCCAGCCGTGCCCCTTTGCCCTGCCACTCATAAACCACGTTTTCGGCCAGTAGCACGTAATGCCAGGGCGCGCCGCCACGCTGCTCGGCGCTCAAGCCGTTGATGCGCTCACACCACGCCAGCGCGGCTTTGAGCTTGCGCTGCACATTGGGGTGAATGGTTTGCTGCTGCGCTTTGGTTTCCACCAGATACACCGCGTCTTCCGTGCGCACCAAGAAATCCGGTAAATAAAACGCGGGCAGGCCGTCGTCTTTGACATAGCGCAGCCGGGCAAACGTGTGGCGGTTTTCGCTGATCTTGCAAAACGCCTGTACCTGCGTGTCGGCCTGCGCCCAGTGGATGAAGGCGCGCTCCAGCCCGCCGTTGCGGGCGGGCCAGGCCAGCCGGGTGTAGATGCACTTGGCCACCTCCACCGAATGGCTCTCGCGCATCATCAAGCGCGGCACTTCGCTCAAGCGGCGCAAATGCACTTCGGTTTGCCCTGTGATGTGCTTTTGCTCCGACTCCAGCAGCGCTACCGCAAACACCTTGGTGATGTGCTCTACCACCGGTTGCAGCAGCAACGCGCGCCAGTTTTCTTCTTCCTGCGGGTTGAAAGCGGCGTCAAACAACTGGGTCCAGATGTAGTCGTCCAGCCAACCGGTCAACTCGGCCGTGTTCACCTGCAAATACGGTTTGGCCAGATGCGTAGCGATTTTGCTGCCTTTGGGCAGCGGCTCACTCAGCGCCTGGCTGATGCGCCGCGTGAGGCGGCTCAAATATTCGTTGTAGCCACCCACGTTCATCACCGCGCCGTCCACCCGGTAGTCGCCAAACAGCGTGGCGCTTTGCAGGTCTTGCGAGATGAAGGTGTCGCCCTTGCCCAGCAAGCCGGTGAGGTGCGCCACCGTCATGGCCGTGAAGGCGGGCAGGGTGGTCAAGTCCAGCGCCATGTGGTCGCGCACCTCGTCGGTCTCTTGCAGGATGAACGGGATGCCAAAGTCAAACGCCTCAAAACCCTCACGCAACTCAGCGGCGATCACGTCGCCCGTGGCGCTGGTGTCGTCCATGCCGTCGCCGGTGGTGCCCGCCAGACCTTCCTGAATCAGCTCTTCGTAAAACGATTGAAAGGCGGGGTGTTCCACGATGGACAGCACATCCAGCAAGCTGCCCGGCTCTTGCCCTGCGTTGATGCGCTCGCGGTTCTCATGCTTCAAATCGGCATATTCGTCATCGCGCCACATCAGCCGCAGGCCGCGGCCAATGGTTTGCTCCAGCAGAATTTGTGCTTGTGACGAGCGCAGCGGCACGATCACGCAGATATTGTTCACGTCGAACCCTTCGCGCAGCATCAGCACGCTGACGATTACTTTGGGCGTAGCGTGGTGGTCCACGCTGAACAGGCGCTGGCGCACTGGCGCCCAATCCTTTTCGCCCAACTCGGCTTTCTTGCCGGAGTCGATCAGCATCACCTCGTCTTCATTCAGGCCTTCCTGCTCCTGCAAAAAGGCAGCCACCAGCGGCGACACCGTAGTGTCTTCGCATACCACCAGCATCTTGGGGTGGCGCGTTGGGTCGATCCGGGCAAAGTCCGCTTCCAGCTTGCGCAGTTTCTTCAGCCCGGCGCGCAGCATCACGCGCTGGCCTTCGCTCAAGGTCGGGTTGCCTTGGTCATCGCGCTCGGCCTTGAACTCCAGTGGAAGCGCGCCAATCTCCTTGCGCCGGTCCAGCACGATGGACTTCACCAGCCCCTGCTTCATCGCCATTTTTAAATCGAAATCTGTGACGATGTGCGGAAAATACACTTTGCGCTTGGTCTTGCCCGCGCCCACATCGTTGTACGGCGTGGCCGAAAAATCGACCTGCACAAAGC
>NZ_JBAWYV010000239.1:0-3552 GCF_037143375.1 Rhodoferax sp.
GAGTCACCCTGTCCTTGCGTGACCATGGGCCATGGTATTTGCTGCCCGACCTCCAACCAGAAGTCCCTTAATGCCGCACGCGCACCGGAGCGACCTCCTCGTATCCAACCCTGCGTCATCACTACCGCATTCACAGCGCCGGCGCTGCTGCCGCTCAAAGCATCAAAATTTATGGACGGTTCTTCCAACAGCGCGTCCAGCACGCCCCAGGTAAATGCGCCATGGGCGCCGCCACCCTGAAGTGCCAAATTCAGGCAGCGATTTACTGGCGCCCGTGGCGCCCGCGCATGCCACCAACGGGTCAGCGTGTTCCACGCACCCGACGGTGCTTCCGATTGCGCAGTGGACCTCAGTTGGGCAGTAGGGATGTTGGAGTGCATAACTTAGTATAGGGTTTTCCCTAGTCTTTCGCATTCATCCGAATTCGCACCCAGGTGCAGACGCGCCACAAAAAAGTATCCGCACTGAAGGTCGTCGGATGCCAACGCGATTTGGGTGCATTGTTCCCCTTCAATTGCGCATACTGTGGGTTCATTTTTCATGTCTATGGTCTTACCAATGCGCCCTGCTCAGTTTTCCCATGGTTATGGGTTTGACCCGTCTTACTCCATGGATTTGGCACAGCTTCTGATGGTCGACACGCCGCAGCCACCAGAGGACTTTGCCGCGTTCTGGCAGCAACGCCACGTTGCTGCGCTTAGGCATGTGCCACGGCCGCGCGTGCAACGCGCTGACTGGCAAAGCCCGCAGCACACTGTGTACGACCTGCGCTTTGACTCGACAGATGCGGTGGAAATTGGTGGCTGGATGCTAGTTCCAAAGGACGGTGTGGTGCGACGGGGTGTCATCTTCGGGCATGGCTACGGGGGCTGTGACAGGCCCGAAGACGTTATGCAACTCGTTGATGCTGTGATGCTTTTTCCATGCCTGCGCGGCATTGGCTGCAGTCCGATGGTGGGCGTTTCGCCCGACCCCAACTTGCATGTAATTCACAACATCCAGGACCGGGAGCGCTACATCCTCGGCGGCTGCGTGGAAGACCTGTGGCTGGCGGTTTCGGCTCTGCTGGAGCTTTTCCCAGGCGTGGCGGGCAAGGTCGCCTATTCAGGCATTAGCTTTGGTGGCGGCATCGGCGCCCTAGGCTTACCCTGGGACGCCCGCGTGGGACGCATGCACCTTCAAGTTCCCACCTTTGGCAATCAGTCCTTGCGCCTGACCCTTCCCACCACGGGTAGCGGTGAGTCGGTTCGCGAGTTCGAGCGAGAAACTAGTTTTCATGTAATGGACACATTGGCTTATTACGATGCAGCGTCTGCTGCGCGATACCTTCACATACCGGTCTTGGTGGCTGCGGCATTGTTTGACCCGGTGGTGCCACCACCCGGACAGTTTGCCATCTTCAATGCCATCGCCGAGCCGCTCAGACGCTTGTTTGTGTTGCAGGCGGGTCACTTTGAACATGCCGGCAAGTCGAGGGAGTTGCAACAAATGCAGCAGGAGGTCACGAGCTTCTTCATGGAATCCTGACACTGACTGAAAGTGGTTGTGTATGCGCCGAGACTATTACCGCTGGTACAGCCATCGCGTACAACGCGACATGGAGTTGCTGGTGTTTGGCCATGCAGGGGCCAAGGTGATGGTGTTCCCGACTCGAGACGGCAACTTTCATGAATACGAGGACCTAAACATCGTTCATTGCCTGGCCGAGAAGATTGCTGCAGGGCACTTGCAGCTATGGTGTTTGGACAATGTTGCCACAGAGACTTTTTACTGCTCTGCGTGCCACCCTTCCGAACGCATCCGGCGCCATATCCAGTATGAGGAATACGTACTCAACGAGGTGATGCCACTGATGCAGCGGCAGAATCCTCACTCCTGCACCATCGTGCATGGCTGCAGCCTGGGGGCATTTCAAGCCGTCAACCTAGCCCTTCGCCATCCGCAGCACTTCCAGAAGTTGGTGGCATTCTCCGGGCGCTATGACCTGACCTTGAACGTCGATGCTTTTCACGATCTGCTGGGTGGCTACTACGATGAAAATGTCTATTTCCACACGCCCAGCCACTTTCTACGCAACCTGAACTGTCAACAGCGACTGGCGCAACTGAGCCACATGGACATCGTCATGGCTGTTGGCAATGAGGATCCTTTTCTGCAAAACAACCTGCAGTTGAGTGAGATGCTGCACAGCAAGGGCGTGCGCAACCAGCTTCACCTATGGGATGGTCGTGCCCACAGTGCGGGCTACTGGCGACGCATGGCTCCGATGTATCTGTAGCGCGTCTTACGTGCAAAATGACGCATGAGCCAAAGTAAAAGTGATGCAAGTTTTGAGGTCTGAACCCATCTGCCAAATGGCGCCGTTACAAAGGACAAACGAGTGAAATGCGACAAGTGCCTTTTTTGGCGGTCCTTTGAGGCCCATACAACTAACGAGCCTGTTCTTGGCAACTGCCACAGACATCCGCCCGTACAAATTTATCTGGCCCATGAGGGGCCCAGCCCAAAGCGCGACGCAAACGCATGGACGTTTCCAGTTGTCTATTCAACATCTTGGTGTGGAGAGTTCAAATAGATCGGGGGGATCGATCGCATGCAAGCCCGATGTGCCTTGAATTTCAACTTGGGTAAAGGACGCAACGCAAGACCTTGACCTCGCTTCCTGAAAGCAGCACCGCAACCTCCTCCAACAGTACGGAACCTTCGTCAGCCGCAAAACCGGTGCGGACATTGACACCATCCGGGCGCGACCAGACCGAATGTACGTCGTATTGTTTTCCGCCTCCAACACGCCCCTCTGTGACCAATTCCAGCCTATAGCTTTTTTGTACCAATTCACTTGTGTCTGCGGTCAAGATTTGTAGGCCACCACTACTAATGTCTACAACCAAGGCAGGGACTGCATCCACGGCATCCTCTGGCCGGAAGGAATAGAACGAAATCGGTTCACCTTCGGATTGCAGAAGGAAAAATTGGGAACGAGGGTTCACGCGCTTTTCGGGAATTTCAACGGACATATTTGTGCTCAGGTTGATTAGCCGATGGACACTTGCATTTAGTGATCAATTGGTGACAAAAATATGAATCAAATTTGTCAGCATCGCGCGTATCAGTTACGTCTTGCGATTGCGGAGGTAAGCGTATCAGAACTGTCCCGGAAATGTGATTTAACAAAGCGAGCTTTCAATATGCGCTTAAAGGCTATGACAGCCCGCTACGAGTTTCTTGAATGTGGCACGTCAAAGGTCTGTTGACCCGGTTGCGTCGGTATCGCCGCGCATCGCCGAGATCAGTGCAAAAATCGGTCGAACCGTCTAATTGACTAAACCTCGCCCACCAATGCCATCAGCTGATCGACAACTGTTCGGCGACTTTGGCATCGTTCAGGTTGCTAACCGTGTAAAGGCGAATGGGTATGACCGCCGATACCGTGTAACTTGGGCAAGCGTAGCGTTCAATATCCCATTGGTTTAGGGGGAAGGAACCGCAGCTGGACATGAAGTGGACCCCAGAGTCAGGACAGACTTGAAGGTAGTTTAAGTTGCACTCGAC
>NZ_JBAWYV010000240.1:0-3518 GCF_037143375.1 Rhodoferax sp.
GACCTATTTCTTTCGCGAAATCAAGCATTTTGATTTTCTGCGCGAGCAGGCGCTGGCGGCGCGCAACCGCGCCAAACCCTTTCGGGTCTGGAGTGCGGCCAGTTCCAGTGGCGAGGAGGCCTACAGCATTGCCATGGTGCTGGCCGACTGCCTGGAGTCCACCCCCTGGGAAATTTTGGGCACCGACATCAGCACCCAGGTGTTGCAGGGTGCCGCGCGTGCCTTGTACACCATGGAGCGGGCCCGGCACATTCCGCCCGCCTACTTGCGCCGCTTTTGTCTCAAAGGCACGGGGGAGCACGAAGGGCGCTTGCTGATTGATCGCAGCCTGCGCAGCCGGGTGCTTTTCAGGCACCTTAACCTGAATGTGCCGCTGCCCAACCTGGGTCAGTTTGACTTTGTGTTCCTGCGCAACGTGATGATTTATTTCAGCGACGACACCAAGCGCGAAGTGGTGGCGCGTGTCATTTCTACCCTCAAGCCCGGCGGCCATTTTTGTGTGGGCCATTCAGAGAGCCTCAACAACATTTCGCAAGCCGTGAATATGGTGTCGCCTTCGATTTACTGCAAGCCGGAGTGACATGGCCACCGTCAAAGGTCTGGTTGATGTTTTCTTGCAGCCCGGTGATTGGTATGTAGGCGATGCGGATCATCAGCTGCGCACCATTTTGGGATCGTGCGTGTCCATTACGCTGTGGCACCCGTTGTCACGCTTGGGCGGCATGTCGCATTTTTTATTGCCGACGCGCGGGGCGACGGCCACCCAAGACCCGGCGCTCGATGGCCGGTATGGAGACGAGGCCTTGCAACTGATGCTGGCCCAGTTCGAAAAAGCGGGGGTGCCGCCCTCGCAGTGCAAGGCTAAAATTTTCGGCGGTGGCAATATGTTCCCTGGCCAGATGCGCGAAGGCGCCATCAACGTGGGCAAGCGCAACGGCATGGCGGCCCGCACGATGTTGCGCGAGCACGGCATTCCAGTTCTGTCCGAGTGCCTGTTTGGCATTGGCCACCGGCAGGTTATTTTTGTCGTTGGCACCGGTGATGTCTGGTCGAACCAGGTCAAGCCTACTGGTCTTATTTCAAACTAGGAATTATTTTGGCGCGTATAAAAGTAATCGTGGTGGATGACTCGGCGGTGGTGCGGCAGGTGGTCACCGCGCTGCTCTCCGAGGACCCCGACATTGAGGTGTATGCGGCCGTGGCCGACCCCATTCTGGCGATTGCCCGCATGAACGTGCAGTGGCCCGATGTGATCGTGCTCGACGTGGAGATGCCGCGCATGGATGGCATCACGTTCCTGAAAAAAATCATGGCCGAGCGTCCGACGCCGGTGGTGATTTGCTCCACGCTGGCCGAGTCCGGCGCCAAAACCTCGATTGAGGCGCTGTCGGCGGGGGCGGCGGCCATCATCACCAAGCCCAAGATTGGCTTGAAGCAGTTTCTGGTCGATGCCTCTGACGATCTGGTGGCCGTGGTCAAGGCGGCGGCCAAGGCCAATGTGAAAAGGTTGTTGCCCAAGCTCGCGGTGGTCAGTAAGAACACAGCGGATGTGATCATGCCCGCCGCGGACAAGCATTCGGCCATGCTCCAGACCACCGAGCGGGTGGTGGCGCTGGGCACGTCGACCGGCGGCACGCAAGCGCTGGAAGTGGTCCTGACCAGCTTGCCCCGGGTCACGCCCGGCATCGTGATTGTTCAGCACATGCCTGAAAAATTTACCGCTGAGTTTGCCAAGCGACTCAACAGTTTGTGTCAGATCGAGGTGAGAGAGGCGCAAAACAACGACCGCGTGGTGCCGGGCCGTGCGCTGCTGGCGCCGGGGGGCAAGCACATGCTGCTGCGCCGCACCGGCGCGCAGTATTACGTGGAGGTGACGGATGGCCCGCTGGTGAACCGGCACCGTCCCTCGGTCGATGTGCTGTTTCGCTCAGTCGCCAAATGTGCAGGCGCCAATGCGCTGGGCGTCATCATGACCGGCATGGGCGACGATGGCGCCGCCGGTTTGCTGGAAATGCGCAACGCCGGGGCCCACACCGTGGCCCAGGATGAAGAAAGCTGTGTGGTGTTTGGCATGCCCAAGGAAGCGATCAAACGCGGCGGCGTTGAAAAGACCGTCACCCTGAGTGCCATTAGCCGCGAGATCATGCAGCAACTGCGCTTGTAATTCAGCACCGAGTTATGCTATTTAATTAATAGTGCGTTGCTCAGGTAGCACGGGGGCTACAGCCTGTTTCTTTATAAATTCAAGCGGTTTCCAGCGCCACCAGGTGGTTGTTGATGAGTGCTTGCACTTCCGCCAGCGCCTGCGGCAGACCCGCCGCCAAGGCGCTGCAGCTTGACACATTGCCCGCGTGTCCGGCATCTTCCAGCGCTTGACTACACTCGCCCAACCGCAAGGCACCCACACTGCGGGCCGCTGATTTGAGGGTGTGGGCCAGGGTCTCGACGGTGCTGACCTCGTGGGCCGCCGCGGCAACACCGATGTCGGTGACTTGCCCTTGCGCATTGATCAGAAATTTTTCCAGCAAACGCCGGTGCAGTGGAGGGTTGTCGCCGACCAGTTCGGGCAGCGTGGTGGCGTCCCACACGGCAAGCGCTGAACCCCGGTCAGGGATGGTTCCTGGCGTCGCAGGGGGCATCCATTTGGCCAACATCGGGCCCAGTTCTTTCATGCGCAGGGGCTTGGTCAGGTAGTCGTCCATGCCGCGCGTCCGGCAATGCTCGGCTTCACCCGGGCGGGCATTGGCGGTGATGGCCACAATTGGCAGTCGCGTACCCGGGGCTTCCTCTTGGCGAATGGCTTCGGTCAGCTCAAACCCGTCCATGTGCGGCATGTGGCAGTCGGTCAGCAGCAGGGCGTAGCGGCCGGTGCGCCACAGCTTAAGTGCGGCCACGCCATCTTCGGCGGTTTCACAGGCGTAGCCCAGCAGGTGCAGTTGCGACTGCATCACATCGCGGTTGGTTTCGTTGTCTTCAGCCATCAGGATCAGGCGCCCCGTGGTCCTGGCTACTTCAATGCTCGGGGCTGGGGTGGCTGGCAGGACGCTGCGGAGATCGTCCAGGCTTTCAACATGGGGTGGGATCATGCGCCCATTGGCCATGCCCACGCCCTGAATCAAATCGTTGTGCAGCAGCGGGCGAGTAGTCACTATAAATTGGGCGAGGCGCGAATGGTTGGGGCTGCGATCCAGCAGAACCAGGCCCACGCTGGCGGGCAGGTTGAGGGCCGGGTCGTTGACAGTCGCCATCCGGTCGATCACCAACACGGTGCCACCCGGTGCCGGTTCTACCCCGTCAAGGTGCTGGTGGGCCGCTGCCAGCGTCGCCACCACGCTCACTTGGGCCCCAGCCGCCGTGCAGTAGCGGGAAATAATTTGCGAGACCTCGGCATCCTGCGTCAAGGCCAGTACCCGCATGCCGTCCAGTCTGGGGTCAAACACCGGCATGCGACTGTTGGGGGCCTCGTTCAACGGCATCTCAACCGTGAACTGAGCGCCTTCGCCCAGTGTGCTGCGCAC
>NZ_JBAWYV010000241.1:0-3454 GCF_037143375.1 Rhodoferax sp.
CTTGAATTGCTAAAGCGAAGGCACGAAATCCATAGTTCGCATTGAATTGACTGTTGAAAACCTCAGAAATACTCTCTGAATGAGATGTGTCCGAAGTGACTGATTTACCTTGGGTAATCCAATGCGGAATAACATTCTTATCTTTCAACGGCATCTCGGAATTTTTCCGAAAATAGAGGGCAAAAAATAGTGATTCCGTTGAAATCATCAACCCGCCTGTTCCTGTTGGTTGGCGTGCTATCAGGCCTGCTGCTGACAATCGGCAGTATGGGCCTTCTTGGTATTCGGCAATCTAGCGATGCCTTGAAGACCATTTATGTGGACCGAACGGTCGCCATCGGATTGCTTGGTGCTGTGCAACACCAGTTATTACGCAGTCGATTGTTAATTGATGCCAGCGTGATGAATCCAACTCCCCAGGTAATTGCCGAGAACCTCGCTGAACTAAGCAATACCTCGGCCGTGATCAACACAATATGGGTGTCCTACATGGCTACCTACCTGACCCAGGAAGAAGCCGTGCTCGCTGCCAAATTTGAGCAAGACCACGCTTATTTTGATCGAGAAGGGTTGCTGCCAGCCGTGTCTGCTCTGAGAGCCAATGACATCGACAGTGTTCAGGGTTTGATTCAAGAAAAGATTCACCACCTGGACGACCAACTGCAGTTTGTCCTTGAGCGCCTGATGCAAATTCAGCTTGATGTGGCCAGGCAGGAATATCAGCAAGCAGTTGAGCGCTACTTGAAACTGCAGCAGGTCACGTGGGCTGCCATTGGCGGTGGCGTGTTGTTCGCGCTACTGACCAGCAGGGCCTTGCTGCGTGCGCGCCGCCAGGAATTGGTAGTACTGCTGGAGCGCCAGGCCCATGCCGATATGACGCGCCAACAGCAGGAACTTGCCGAGAATGAATTTCGATGGAAGAGCGCCATCGAGGGTGTTGGTGACGGTGTCTGGGACCGGAATATTCAAACTGGCGAAGAGATGTATTCGACACGATGGAAATCCATGCTCGGTTACGCGGAGGATGACATCTTTCCGAACAACCAGGAATGGGAGAGCCGGATTCATCCCGATGACCGCGCAGCCGTCTTGGCCGGAGATCAAGCGTATCTGGCTGGAACCAGCAACACCTGTCAGATCGAATTTCGACTACGCTGCAAGGACGGCAGCTACAGGTGGATTCTTAGCCGTGGCGTGGTTGTTGCCCGCGACGCCAGCGGTGCGCCGCTGCGCATGATCGGCACACACACCGACATCATGGAGCGCAAGAAGCAGGAAGAAACATTGCGTCTCGCTGCCAATGTATTCCGTCATGCCATCGAAGGCATCATGATTACCACTATGGAGGGCCGCATTGTTGAGGTCAATCAGGCCTTCACACTGATCACCGGATACAGCCGTGACGAAGTGCTGGGCCACACTCCCCGCATGCTGAGTTCGGGCCGACATGAAAGTCAGTTTTACGACAACATGTGGCGCGAGTTGAGCGAAAACGGCAGTTGGGTTGGCGAGAACTGGAACCGGCGCAAAAATGGCGATCTTTATGTCCAGTTGCAAAAGATCAGCACCACCCATGACGAGAACGGCAACGCCCAATACTATGTGTCCTTGTTTTCTGATATCACGCTAGCCAAGGACAACGAACAAAAACTTGAGCACCTGGCCCGCTACGACAGCCTGACCCAACTGCCCAACCGTGCCTTGCTGACCGAGCACATCAACCAGGCATTGAAGCAGACGCAGCGGCGTGGGCAGCACCTGGCAGTGGTTTTCATCGACCTGGATGGCTTCAAGGCGGTCAATGACAACCATGGGCACGAGGCTGGTGATCACCTGCTGGTTACGCTGGCCGAGCGGATGAAGGGAACCCTTCGCACTGGCGACATGTTGGCGCGCCTCGGTGGCGATGAATTTGTTGCTGTGCTGCTCGATCTAGCCGATGCCGACGCCAGTGCGCCAATGCTCAACCGTTTGCTGGGCGCCGTGTCACAGCCTGTTGAATATGCGCAGGCGCAGTTGCAGGTATCGGCCAGCATGGGGGTCAGTTTCTACCCGCAGCCGGGCGAACTCGCAATTGAACAATTGCTGCGGCAAGCCGACCAAGCCATGTACCAGGCAAAGCAGGCGGGAAAGAACCGTTTTCATGTTTTTGACGCCGAGCAGGACCAGCGGGTACGTTCCCGTTATGAAAGTGTGCGAGAGCTTGAATGCGCGCTGCGGGCTGGTGAGTTCGTGCTGGAGTACCAACCCAAGGTGAACCTGCGCACACGGACCGTGATCGGTGTTGAGGCGTTGGTTCGCTGGCAGCATCCGCAACGCGGTTTGCTGCGGCCGGCAGAATTCCTGCCTTTGATTGAAGACCATCCGTTAGCGATTGAGCTTGGCCAATGGGTGATCGAGAATGCGCTGCGGCAGATCGAACGCTGGCAACAATATGGCGTGAACATCGCCGTCAGCATCAACATCGGCAGACGCCATTTGAGGCATCCCGGCTTTGTGCAAGACCTGCGCGATACCCTGGCCGAACACCCGAAACTGAAGCCTGGCTGTCTGGAGCTTGAAATACAGGAAGGCTGCGCGACAGACGATCCAACTCAGGTAGTTCAAATCGTTAGAGAACTGCGGGCAATCGGCATTGATTGCACACTTGACAACTTTGGCAGTGGCCACAGTTCGCTCACGGCCCTCAAAAAAATGCCGTTGAAGTATCTTAAGTTTGACGCGGGCTTTATTCGTGACATGCTTTCCAGCAGCGATAGCCTGCTGATATTGATTGCTGCTCTAAAAATGGCCAGCGCCTACGAAATGAAGGTGATTGCTGCAGGAATGGAGACAGCCGCACATGGCTTCATGCTCACGGAACTCGGCTGCGACTTGGCGCAAGGTTATGGCATTGCGCACCCGATGCCAGCCGTTGATTTGCCGGGTTGGATCAAGTGCTGGAAGCCTGTTCCGGACTGGCTCAATGTGACCTTGGTGCCGGGTCAAATTCTCAAGTGAAGTATGACTTGGTCGCCTCTGAAAATCTCTCACAACCCGAATGAATGGCCACCTTTTGAAAAATTTTCGTGCACCAAATCTTCCAACAATCGCTATTTTGGGTGCTGATTTCTGGGAGTTCCTGAATGCCTATTGACGCCGTCACCAAAGTTTTTTTGGGAACCTGACCGAGAACTCAAGCGATCAGGTCGAGTGATCGCCTAGGTTTGGTGATCGAGAAACAATGGAATTGGACAAGCACCGGCAAAGACTTTGGATAAAACAGCTCAGTTTTCGTGTTGCTCGTGAACGGCAGCAACCGCGGCCGTGCCGACCGCCACAAAGAGAAATTGAATTCGGCCCTGCGTATGACTGCTACCTAGAATCGGGGATTGAAAATCGATGAAATTGGACCCGCGTTGGCGTGAAGTGTAGTAATACTGCCACCAACAAGTAGTAATATTGCCACTAACTT
>NZ_JBAWYV010000242.1:0-3448 GCF_037143375.1 Rhodoferax sp.
CCCCAATTGACGCCGGTGATGTGAAAGTCGGGCTCGTTGGCACCGCAAATCCAGTCGCTCATGACGGCCACATCGCGGTCCACCACCAGGTTGACCGGCTTCAACAGACCGATCGGGCCGAGGTAGCCGGGCTTGCAGCCAAAGTGGTCTTCAATTTCAGGAACGGTGGCAAAACGGAAGGCATCGAGGCCGGGCAATTTGCCGACCTTGACTTCGTTCATGTCGTGGTCGCCGCGCAGCAGCAGCAGCCAGACCTGGGTTTTAACGACTTCGCCTTCTTTGCTCAAGGTGTCGGTGGCCAGCACCAGCGATTTGACGGTGTTTTGCAGGGGCAGGCCCAGCAACTCGGCCACATCGGCACAGGTGCTTTTGCCAGGGGTCGCGGTTTTGGTCATGGCGAGCGCCGCCTCTGCGCGGGGGCCGACCGGTGCCAGGGCCTCGGCTTTTTCCATGTTGGCGGCGTAGTCGCTGGTGGGGCAATAGACGATGGCGTCTTCGCCGGTGGCGGCAATCACCTGGAACTCTTCGCTCAAATCGCCCCCAATGGCACCGCTGTCGGCGGCCACAGCGCGGTAGGTCAGGCCAAATCGGTCAAAAATTTTGCGGTAGGCCCCGGCCA
The DNA here is from genome assembly GCF_037143375.1 of Rhodoferax sp. Taxonomy (GTDB): domain Bacteria; phylum Pseudomonadota; class Gammaproteobacteria; order Burkholderiales; family Burkholderiaceae_C; genus Rhodoferax. The sequence continues at coordinate 620 of NZ_JBAWYV010000242.1, forward strand.
TCACCTGGTAGCTGGCCTTGGCAGACGCTTGATCACGGTCAAAGCTGTAGGCGTCTTTCATGATGAATTCGCGCCCGCGCATCAGGCCAAAACGGGGGCGGCGCTCGTCGCGGAACTTGGTTTGAATCTGGTAAAAGTTTTTGGGCAGTTGCTTGTAACTTTTGATTTCCTGGCGCGCGATGTCGGTCACCACCTCTTCGCTGGTGGGCTGAATCACAAAATCACGACCGTGGCGGTCTTTGATGCGGAGCATCTCGGGTCCCATTTTCTCAAAACGGCCAGTCTCGGCCCACAGTTCAGCCGGTTGCACCACCGGCATGCTGAGTTCGACAGCACCAGCGCGGTTCATTTCTTCGCGCACGATGGCCTCCACCTTGCGCACCACGCGCAGGCCCATTGGCATCAGGCTGTAAATGCCCGCGCCGAGTTTTTTGATCATGCCGGCACGCATCATCAGCTTGTGGCTGACCACCTCGGCGTCCGCTGGCGCTTCTTTGAGGGTGGAGATAAAGAATTGGGATGCTTTCATGGCGTACTCAGGAAATAAGAGAGGGCTTCGCCCCTTGTTGCACCGCGCTTGCTGTGCATAATGGACGAAGTTTAAAAATTGGGGTTTGATTATGCTTGACCGTGACGGCTTTAGGCCGAACGTCGGCATCGTCCTGCTCAACCAGAAAAATCAGGTGTTCTGGGGCAAGCGAATTCGTACACACTCTTGGCAGTTTCCGCAGGGTGGCATTGATCGGGGTGAAACCCCCGAGCAAGCCATGGTGCGTGAACTCCATGAAGAGACGGGGCTCCTTCGGGAGCATATTCGCATCGTTGCCCGCACCCGAGACTGGTTGCGCTACGAGGTGCCGGACAGATTTATTCGCCGCGATGCGCGCGGCTTTTACAAAGGCCAGAAACAGATCTGGTTCTTGCTTCAACTGGTGGGTCACGACTGGGATTTGAACCTGCGCGCCACCAACCACCCCGAGTTCGATGCCTGGCGTTGGAACGATTATTGGGTTCCGCTGGACGCCGTTGTGGAGTTCAAACGCGGCGTTTACGAAATGGCACTGACTGAGTTGGCCCGTTATTTGCCACGAAACGAACACAGAAACCGGTTCTTGCGACAGGGTTTGCGTCCGCACGAACAGGATTTGGAGCAGGAAGCCATGCCTGGCGCGAGCTTAGAATTACCGCCCGGAGGCTCTTTCGAGCCCGATCCCCAGACGGGCTATGGCCCGGACTTGAACCAGAAAACAAATGAAATTTAACAAGCTTGTATGGCTGACCTTGACGCTGTTGGCGTTTGGCGTTTCAGCCCAGGAAGAAAAGCTTGACTGGCAAGAAAGCGAAGCACCACCAGCGCCGACTTTCAACAAAGACCGCTTGCTTGCGCTCGACATGCCACGCTATGTCACTTTGCAGTTTGGCGTTGATCCAGCCACCTTGGTTATTACGCCAGATGGCATCGTGCGTTATGTGGTGGTCGCCTCCAACGCGAGTGGCTCCATCAGTGCCATGTATGAAGGCATTCGTTGCGCTACGGGAGAAGTCAAAACGTATGCCCGTTTTTCATCCAGCGGCAAGTGGTCGCCGGTTCAAGACCCGCAGTGGCGGGGTTTGAATGAGAATGCGCCTTCCCGCCATGCACTGGCACTGGCCAACCAAGGGGTCTGCGAAAGTTCGTCGATTGCGGCAAGCTCTGTTGACGCCATTGTCAAAGCACTCAAGGATTCCCGGCCAGGTTTGACGCGCTAACTTCAAACTTGGCAGGCAAAGCCCCGCAAGCTAAAAGTGGGGCTATTCTTACCGGGTCAGCACCAGATTGTCACGGTGCACCATCTCAGGCTCGGCCGCGTAGCCCAGCAGCTTTTCATACTCGCTGGAAGGTTTGCGGCAAATCAGCCGGGCCTCGACGCTGGCGTAATTGGCCAGTCCGCGCGCCACTTCAGTACCATGAGCATCTCGAATGGCAATCACATCACCGCGTGAAAAATCGCCCTCAACCGAGGTCATGCCAATCGGCAACAGGCTTTTACCTTCGTCGCGAACTTTGGCGACCGCCCCGCTGTCCACGGTGACGGAACCACGCAACTGAAGGTGGTCGGCAATCCACTGTTTGCGAGCTTGCGTTTTTTGAGTTTGTGCCACCAGCAGTGTGCCGATGGCCTCGCCTTGGGTCAGGCGCACCAAGACATCGGGCGCACGGCCCCAGGCGATCACGGTGGAGGCGCCCGAGCCCGCCGCCCGCTTGGCCGCCAAAATTTTGGTGATCATGCCGCCACGGCCCAGACTTGAGCCAGCACCACCCGCCATCAACTCCAGCGCGGGATCACCGGCTTTAGCTTCATGGACAAATTGGGCCGACGGGTCTTTGCGTGGATCGGCGGTAAACAGACCTTGTTGGTCAGTCAAGATCACCAGCGCATCGGCTTCGACCAGGTTGGCCACCAACGCACCCAAGGTGTCGTTGTCGCCAAACTTGATCTCGTCATTGACCACGGTGTCGTTTTCGTTGATGACCGGCACCACCCCCAGCTTGATCAGGGTCAGCAGGGTGGAGCGCGCGTTGAGATAACGCTCGCGGTCGGCCAAATCTGCGTGGGTGAGGAGCACCTGCGCGCTGCCCAGCCCGTTTTCACGCAATTTGGTTTCGTACATCTGGGCCAAGCCCATTTGACCCACGGCTGCGGCAGCCTGAAGTTCATGGATGGCTTGGGGCCGTGTGGCCCAACCCAAACGTTTCATGCCCTCGGCAATGGCACCGCTGGAGACCATGATGACCTCGCGCCCACCACGCACCAGAATCGACATCTGACGGCACCATTCGCCGATGGC
>NZ_JBAWYV010000243.1:0-3440 GCF_037143375.1 Rhodoferax sp.
CTCTGGGGGATGCCAGGGAGTTTGTTGCCCGCTGAAACGGGTGTTGATCCACTGGCCGTGACACTGGTGAATTTCTTTGAATAATGGGCATCAATGCTGGAGGCCGAGATCGTCGCTCTAAGATGAGGGCCAAACAACGTGCTGCCAGCCAACTCCCAACCAGTGCGTGAAGTGCCCGGGGCATTGGTGTAGGCCGTGCTGCCGCCGCTGCTACTGGCGACCACAATCTCATCGGTAGAGTCGATCTGGAACAGTGTCATATCCAATCGCGATCCGGCACTGGGCACCCACTTGCCGCCCACTTCGTAATGCTGGCTGCTTGAGGCATTGACCGCCGTGTTGAAGACTGGCGCACCCGCACCGGTGTAAGCCATTTCAGCCAGCGTGGGGGTTTCAAAACCTTTACCGTAATTGGCGTACAAATTGAGTTGTTCAGTAGCGTGGTACGTCAAACCCAGCACGGGGCTGGTCGCCTGGTAACTCGTTGCACCTGAACCTTTCCCATTGCCGAAAATATCATCGCTGGCGAAACTGACCGTGCTGTAACGAAAACCGGACACGATGGAGACTTGCTCTGACACCATGGCCGTACCCTGAATAAAACCATCGCTGTTGTCGGCTTGATTAACTTCGTTGCGGCTCAGCGATGTTTTCTCACCCAGCTTCGCAGCGCCGGCCTGGCGCGCTTCGCTGGAGCGATCAAATTCATAGCCAGCCACCCAGTTCACTGGCGTCGCGCCCAGTTTGGTATTGGCGTTGTATTGCAAACCGGTACCGTAGTAGGTGCGGGCCAAACCGGTCCAAGCACCATTCACATTGGTACCTACCGCGGTCCCCACTTGGTACTGCAAATTGTCCCGGGTGCCGTAATACAAGCGCGCAGTCAACGAACGATCAGGGTCAATCTCATGTTTGATCGAAGTGCCCAACTGGTTTTGCAGCACGGCTTTTCGCACCCGAAAATCGGTCGCCGTTTTGACACCTGAAGAATTAGTCCCCGCCTGTGTCGGATCAACCGCCATCTGAGCAGCTGTCAGCCCCAGCGCATCCTGGGCCAGTGGCATGTCAAACTGATTGAACACCACGTTCACATGCGTTTTTTCGTTGGCATTAAAACTCAGCTTGCCGTTGAACTGCTTGCGTTCTGCTTTGCTGTTGGTGCGGTAGCCATCGATATCAAACGTACTGTAGTCAGCCACCAACCCGTAGTCTCCCACGCGCCCGGCGTATTGCCAGTCGCTGCGGTGCATACCAAAAGAACCGGTATAAAGCTGGGCATCAAACTCGGGCTTCTCAGGCGCATCACGGGTAAAGGCCTGAATCACGCCACCAGAGGAATTTCCATACATCTGCGCCAGCGGGCCACGCAAGACTTCGATGTGGTCGGTGGACGTCAGGCTGATGGAGGAGCCTTGCCCCTGACCATCGGGTGTGGTTGCCGGAATGCCATCAATCAACAGGCGAATACCCCGGATGCCAAAGGCCGAGCGGGCGCCAAAGCCCCGAATCGATACCTGTAAGTCCTGCGCGTAATTTTGGCGATTCAAAATCGTCAGACCCGGCACCCGGTTCAGAGATTCCGACAGGTTGACCTGCGGACCCGCATTTTCGATAGTGGCGCGGTCGACCGTCTGGATCGAGGCCGGCGTATCAAAACTGCGCTGCTCGGTGCGCGAGGCGGAAATCACCACGTCTGACAAAGACTGAGCCATTAAAGCGGGGTGGCACAGGGCGGCGGCGGCCAAGGCGAGGGCTGTTTTCGCAAACAAAAAACCTGTGATCTCTCTAATTTTGATATGCATGTCTCTTTCTCGATCTGCTTGTCTGGCTATCTGAAATTAATCTTTGAATGTCTCGTTCAATCTCTACTCATGAAGATTGACTTTGATTTCAATGCAATATTTGGGCCAAACTAATTTCAACGGTTCTATGCACGTTTTTCGTCTTTGACCCTTCAATTTATACCTATCCAGACTAACCTGTCACCCCGTCACTATCGCCTCTCCCGCCTTGCGTTGAAATGATTTCAAGGCAGGTGTTCACGATTGACACAGTGGGCAGGGTTAACGCGCATCGTAGAAACCCGAATGCAACATCCACATAGCAGGGAGGGTTGTAAAACTTAAGACGAATTAAGCGGTTTAGTGACTCAGGCACGATCTTTGCTGAATGTTGGTTTGGAGTTTCAAATTCCTATTGCTACGCTTCAATTGACACAACAAGGAGACATTCATGCGCTTGAAATTATTGGCCACCCTGATGGCTATTGGCTTTGCAACGGGGACGGCACACGCTGTCGTCACGCAACAAATGATTGACAACGATGCCAGCGATTCAAAAGAAGTTCTCTCCTGGGGCTTAGGCAACCAGGGTCAACGCTTTTCAACCCTGAAACAGGTCAACCCCCAAACCATCAAGAAATTGGTTCCTGCCTGGAGCTTCTCTTTCGGTGGCGAGAAACAACGTGGTCAGGAATCTCAGCCCGTGATTCACAACGGCAAGATGTTTGTGACCGGTTCCTACTCGCGCATTTATGCATTGGACGTCAAGACCGGCGCCAAACTGTGGAAGTACGAGCACCGCCTGCCCGATGGCATCATGCCTTGCTGTGACGTGATCAACCGCGGAGCTGCCTTGTTTGACAACCTGGTCATTTTCATGACGCTGGACGCACAAATTGTGGCACTCGACCAGAACACCGGTGACGTGGTCTGGAAAGAAAAAATTGAAGACTACGCTTCTGGCGCCTCGGCATCTGCTGCACCGCTGATCGCTGGTGGATTGCTGTTGACCGGTATTTCCGGTGGCGAATTTGGCGTGGTAGGCCGTGTTGAGGCGCGCGACCCTAAAACAGGCCAACTGGTCTGGACCCGCCCCACCGTCGAAGGCCACATGGGCTACAAGTACGACAAGGACGGCAACAAGTCTGAGAATGGCATTTCCGGCACTTTGAACAAGTCCTGGTCTGGCGACCTCTGGAAAACAGGCGGCGCTACCACCTGGTTGGGTGGCACGTACGACAGCAAGACCGGCTTGGCTTACTTCGGTACTGGCAACCCCGCACCGTGGAACAGCCACCTGCGCAAGGGTGACAACCTGTTCTCTTGCTCGACCGTTGCGCTGGACATCAAGACCGGCCAGATCAAATGGCACTACCAGAACACGCCTAACGACGCCTGGGACTTTGACGGCGCCAATGAATTCGTAACCTTTGACATGGACGGCAAACGCGTCGGCGGCAAAGCCGACCGCAACGGCTTCTTCTATGTCAACGACGCCGCCACGGGCAAACTCCTCAATGCGTTCCCCTTCGTGAAGAAAATCACATGGGCGACGGGCATTGACTTGAAGACCGGACGTCCTAACTTTGTGCCTGAAAACCGTGCGGGTGATCCTACCGCCAGTGCCGACGGCGCCAAAGGCAAGTCTGTGTTTGCAGC
>NZ_JBAWYV010000244.1:0-3356 GCF_037143375.1 Rhodoferax sp.
GCGGCGATGATGGCGGCGTAAAAGTCTTCCTTGTTGATCAGGATGCCGCCTTCAAAGGCGCTCTCCAAAATCATCACCGGGTCTTTGGGCATGCCAATGTCAATCTTGTAAATATTGCTGCCAAAGATGCTCTGACCCAAGCCTTCAAGAAAGTAGGCAATGCCCAGCGTGGCCATCAACAAGGTGGTGCCTTCCTGGTTGACCAGGTGACGCAACACCAGATGTTCAATCACCCAGGCCACCACAAACATCACCACACCCGCCCCGACAAAGGCGATCAGATTCGAGAGAACGGGGTTGCTGATGCCAAGGTAGATCGGCACCCACTCCGAAAAACGCGCCATCGCCAGCGCTGCGAACAGCACCATGGCACCCTGTGCAAAGTTGAACACGCCCGAGGCTTTGTAGATGAGCACGAAGCCCAGCGCTACCAGCGAATACAGCATGCCGGCCATCAGGCCGCCAAACAAGGTTTCAAGAAAAAATGCCATTCCAACTCCTTAAACAGTTGGGGACAGAGCTAGCTCGCTTCGCGTAGCTGCGGTCTTTCCCACAAATTCTCACTATTAGTGACTCGTGCCCAGATAGGCGCTGATCACTTCTTCGTTATTGCGAACTTCGTCGGGGGTGCCGTCGCCAATCTTTTTGCCGTAATCAAGCACCACCACGCGGTCTGAAATATCCATCACCACACCCATGTCGTGCTCAATCAGGACCACGGTGGTGCCAAACTCCTGGTTGACGTCCAGAATAAAGCGGCACATGTCCTGCTTCTCTTCCACGTTCATACCCGCCATGGGTTCATCCAGCAACAGCACTTGCGGCTCCATCGCCAGGGCGCGGCCCAAGTCCACCCGCTTTTGCAGGCCATAAGGCAACTGGCCGACCGGGGTTTTGCGGAATGCCTGAATTTCCAGGAAGTCGATGATGTGTTCGACCTTCTCGCGGTGCATTTCTTCTTCGCGCTGAGCCGGGCCGACCCGCAGCGCCTGCCACAGCAAGTTGCTTTTGATCTTGAGATTGCGGCCGGTCATGATGTTGTCGATCACGCTCATGCCCTTGAACAAAGCCAGGTTCTGGAACGTGCGGCCAATGCCCATCACCGCCACCTGGTGACTGTCCATGTGGCCAAAGGTTTGACCCCGAAAAGTAATGGCGCCCTGCTGCGGTTTGTAAACCCCGTTGATGCAGTTCAGCATGGAGCTTTTACCGGCGCCGTTGGGGCCGATGATGGCGCGCACTTCATGCTCACGCACATTGAAGGAAATGTCGGTCAGCGCCTTGACACCCCCGAAACTCAAAGAGATGTTATTGACATCAAGAATGACGTCGCCAATTTTTTTGCTCATGCTGCTGCCTTTACTGGCGCAAAGGTTTTTGCGTCGTCAATTCTTAAAGTGGCACTGACGCTGCCGGTGCGGCCGTCTTCAAACTTGACCACGGTTTCAATGAACTGCGTGGTTTTTCCGCCGTACAAGGCGTCAATCAACGCGCTGTATTTCTCGGCAATGAAGCCGCGACGAACCTTGTTGGTGCGGGTCAGTTCGCCGTCATCGGCGTCCAGCTCTTTGTGCAACACCAGAAAACGGCTGACCTGCGAGCCCGCCAGCAGCGTATCCACACTCAGATCGGCATTGACGCTCTCGACGCATTCTTTGATGAGTTGGTAGACCTCGGGCTTTTGCGCCAGATCGGTGTACCCGGCATACGGCAGGTTGCGCCGCTCGGCCCAGTTGCCGACCGCGTCAAAGTCGATGTTGACCATGACGCAGACTTTTTCGCGCCCGTCACCGTAAGCCACAACCTCTTTAATGTGAGAGAAAAACTTGAGCTTGTTCTCGACGTACTTGGGCGCAAACATGGCACCGTCATTGGCACCGCCCTTGATGCGACCCACGTCTTTGACGCGGTCGATGATCTTGAGGTGGCCGTTCGCATCCAGAAAACCTGCATCGCTGGTGTGGTACCAGCCCTCGGCCGTCAAAACCTCTGCCGTAGCGGCCGGGTTTTTGTAGTATTCCTTGAACAAACCGGGGGACTTGACCAGAATTTCGCCGTTGCTAGCCAACTTGATTTCGACCCCGGCGCAAGGCACCCCAACGGTGTCGGCGCGCGCCTCGTTGTCGGGCTGCAAGCAGACAAACACGGCGGTTTCGGTAGAACCATACAGTTGCTTGAGATTGATGCCGATGGAGCGGTAAAACGTGAACAGGTCAGGTCCAATTGCCTCACCTGCGGTGTAGGCCACACGGACCCGGCTCATGCCCAGGCTGTTGCGCAACGGGCCATAAACCAGTGCATTGCCCATGGCGTAAAGCAGACTGTCCACCATAGAGAGCGGTTGTCCATCCATCTTGCTCGGACCGACCCGCTTCGCCACACCCATGAAGTAATGGAACATGCCACGCATGAGGGCGCCGGCATCTTCCATGCGAATCATCACGCTGGTGAGCAGCCCTTCAAACACTCGGGGAGGCGCAAAATAATAGGTAGGACCAATTTCCTTCAGGTCGATCGTGACGGTCGCAGCCGACTCGGGGCAGTTCACCACATAGCCGCAGGCCAACCACTGCGAGTAGCTGAAAATATTCTGACCAATCCAGGCCGGTGGCAAGTAGGCCAGCACTTCTTCATGCGGGGTCAGCTTGTCGAAATCGGCCCCGGCCTTGGCGCGGTTCAACAGCGAGTTGTGGGTGTGCACTACGCCCTTGGGATTGCCGGTGGTGCCGGACGTAAAGAACATAGCGCCCACATCGTCAGGCTTGACCTTGGCCACTTCAGCTTTAAAAAATTCTGTTTGCAGAGCTGCAAAGGCCTTGCCAGCGGCAACCAGTTCATCGACAGAGGACAGGCCCGGCTCGTCGTAGTTGCGCAGTCCGCGTGGATCGTCAAAATAGATACGGGTGAGTTGCGGGCATTTATCGCGAATCTCCAGCAACTTGTCGACTTGCTCCTGGTCTTCGGCAAAGGCAAAAGAGACCTCGGCGTCGTTGATAGGAAACACGCATTCCTGACCGGCCGCATCCTGGTACAGCGGGATAGGAATGGCGCCAAGCGACTGCACGGCCAGCATGGTGGCATAGAGACGTGGGCGATTGGCACCGACCACAATCATGTGCTGACCCGGGCGCAATCCGGCCTGGTGCAAGCCACAGGCCAGATGCTCGACGAGCCCCGCCAGATCCGACCAGGAAAGTGCCTGCCAGATGCCGTACTCTTTTTCGCGCATGGCAGGCTCCAGCGGCCGCTGGGCCGCATGGTCTAAAAGCAGTCGAGGAAAAGTGGTCTGCATCCCGTACCTTTTAAATAACTTGTGGGACAGATCTTTAGCTCTGTCCCCAACTGATTGAGACTTG
>NZ_JBAWYV010000245.1:0-3301 GCF_037143375.1 Rhodoferax sp.
AACCCAAGGGGCTGTTGGCGTTGTATTCGGTGTTGCCGTCAAGGTTGCAGCACGCAAGTTCATTGGCCAATTGATGGGCATCCCTCAAAGGGCTGGTGACAGTCGTGCCGAACCAATGCCAGAACACGCTGGCACTGAGCAGTCCAACAACGAGCTGCATCTGACTAACCGTAGTAACACCTTGGCCGGTAAAAAGCCAAGCCGGTGACAGCGTCAGCAAGACTAACGCACTTAGGCCCAAGCCAGCTCGCCCAGGCAAGCTCATGCGATTCAATTTAGCCAGACTGTCTCTCCAGCCGAAAGGGCGGCCCTTGCCTGCATGCAGTCTGAAGGTGTGATTACCGCTGCTGCGTTGCTGCGCAATCAGGGCATACAGTGCTTGCGCCCCCTGAATTTGTTCGCGACTGGGTTTGAGCCGAACCGACATGTAGGCTTTGGGTTTGCCGTTTTCCATCACCGGTGTCACGTTGGCTTGCACCCAATAATGGTCACCATTTTTACGCCGGTTTTTAACAATACCGGTCCAAGTACGGCCACGCCCGATGGTGGACCATAGGTCTTTGAAGGCTTCAGGTGGCACGTCCGGGTGGCGAACAATATCGTGCGGCTGTCCGAGCAGTTCGTCATAGTCAAAGCCGCTGGCACGCACAAAACCCTGGTTGCAATGGGTGATGCGCCCCGTCAGATCGGTGGTGGAAACCAGAATGTCGCCGTCAGGCAAGTCGTATTCAGTCTGACTAACGGGCTGATTGTTGCGCATCTATTTTTTCCAGGGTCAGGGGAAATTGCGTTTGCTTAGGGCTTCAACAAACAAAAGTGAGACCATTTTAGCTCATTGATACAGCTCAGTAGTCCCCGATAGGAGTGAACGAAGTGGGTAGGAAAATGAAACCTTTGTCCGTGTTTGGGTTTTCTGTTCCACTGCACTGCACACCTTAATTTCGTCAGTGCGTCGTCGCTGCCTAATTCACCGGTTTTAAAATCACTCCTCAATATAAATTCTGTCGCCCCAAATGGACAAGAAATTTGCAGCCCCGAATGACAGCTAACTGGCAGGAACTTCGGGAAGGCGAATGACTCCTGAGGGTCTTGACTTGACACACAAGCAATCAATCCTAATGACCACTACTGGTCGTCACGCGACGACCACTTTCAAGATGGATTATCCGGTTAGCGGACATTGACGGCAGACGCTGCAGATGCGTGCATGCCTGCAATCAGGCGCTGAGTTTGACGGTCGCTACGACTGCAGGTCGGCTGCTGGCCATGGTTTTTCCACTGTGGATGATTGGGTGGTGGGCTGAAAGTTTCAGTTTACATGCCTGATAAACACCATTCAGAGGGGCTTTGATATTGAAATTTGATCAAGCTTCAAGTAATTACTACAATTGTGGTAATTTATCGAGGTCTTACATGTCCATCAGCACAAGCACTTCCATTCGAATTGATCAGGCCCTTTACGAGCAGGCCAAGACAGACGCGGCGATTGAACATCGCTCAATTGCCGGTCAGATAGAGTTCTGGGCAAGGGTAGGGCGCGCAGCTCTGGATAACCCTGATCTGCCGGTGACTTTCGTGGCCGAGTCATTGGCCTCCATGGCGGAACCGCGCGAACAAGCAACCCCCTTTGTTCCACGGAGTCGTCAGGGATGACGTGGTCAGCGCAGCAAACGCGTCGCTTTGCCAGGCAATACAAAAAACTCCACAACAATACCGCCGCAGACGTTGATTCGGCGGTTGAGGATGTCACCCGTAACCCCGAGATAGGAGAGCGCAAGAAAGGTGACTTGGCGGCGCTACGGGTGCATAAATTCCACAGTGGGGGACTGTTGTATTTACTGGGCTACACGCTGGATGAAAGTGTCCGGCTGGTTTACCTGGAAGCCGTAGGGCCGCATGAGAATTTTTACCGTGATATGAAGCGCTAGAGTTGATCCCAAGCCATCGTTACAGGACGGTCAAAGTATGTTTTTGGTCATGCTTTGGGGCGCAGTCAAGTCTTTCAACAACAAGGTGGATTAACGGCTACGATTTGGCCATGTGCAGCCATTTCCAAGCCCTCAAAGACCGCGAACGCTTTCAGCGTCAGTTTGGCGTGGCGCCGCCACCTGACTTGGGTAAGTCGGATATGTGGCCCGGTTATGTCGGTAGTTTCATTCGCAGCCACCCGTTTGCGAACGTTGGCGATGCCGCCGTGCCGCAACGCGAAGCCCTGAATGGCTTGTTCGGGCTGGTCCCGCCCTGGTCGCCCGACACCAATATCACCCGCTACACCTACAACGCGCGCAGCGAAACGGTGGCGGCCAAGCCGAGCTTTCGGGACGCCTGGAAAAAGTCGCAGCACTGCATCATCCCGGCTGAAGCGTTTTATGAGCCCGACTGGCGCAGTGGCAAACCCATTCCGACCCGTATTGCTCGCGCGGATGGCGAACCCATGGGCATCGCCGGGTTGTGGTCCACCTGGAAGTCGCCCAAGGGTGAGGAGTTGCACAGTTTCACCATGCTGACTGTCAGCGCCGAGCACCATCCCCTGATGCACCTGTTTCACAAACCGGCCGAAGAAAAGCGCATGGTGGTGATCCTGCCGGCCGCGTGTTTTGACGACTGGTTGCAGGCTCGTCCCGAACACAGCCTGGCACTATTGCGCCATAGCCCAGCAGTGGCATTGCAGGCGATACAGGCCACGCCCGTCAACGGCGCCCTGTTTACCTGATTCCATTTCCAGATCAATACGATATGTCGTTGCTTCGCCTTGCCGTGCTAAAGCACTGCCTGCGGCTTCGCGCCTAATCTCCTATCGATCTGGAAACGGAATGAGCCGTTTTCAGCGACGCGTTTGTTTGGTGGGGAAGTTCTGGCGCTGTTCGCCGACAGGGCCATGGGCATCAAAGCTATGTTCTAGAAAGTCGATGTGGTGCTGACCGAGTCGAATGACGCTGCAGGCCCGGGTGCCGTAATCTGGTAAGGCAATGAACGTGGCTGACAAAGCACGCTCAAAGGGCAGGGCAATTCCGGTGTTTGGCAGTTCCCTATCGGGTGCAATGCGGCGGTCTTGCAGCAGTTTGAGCAGCGACGCATCATCGGTTTGCCCCGTCTCAGACAGGGACTGCAGCCCTTGCTTCAGGCGATGGAGCTTGGGCCAGGGCGTCTGAAAGTCTGCGTTCGATACCGCGCCAATGCCGGGGGCGAGGTCAAGGGGTTGTTTGCTGCGGCTCTCCAGCCCCATCAGTCGCTGGCCGTCAAATACCAGCAGGTTGAACGGGTTGTAGTCGCCCGCCTGGGGTGCCAGGGCTTTTAGAAA
>NZ_JBAWYV010000246.1:0-3286 GCF_037143375.1 Rhodoferax sp.
ACGAGTCCGTCGAAATCGCTGCGGGTTACCAAGCGAAATTTGCTTTGGCTCATGGTTTTCCTTTGTGTTGGAACTCAAAAAAAATAGCCTGCAGTGCCAGACTGCAGACTATTTCATCCTAACGCAAAAAACCCGCCGGGTAACTGATCAAACGCTGTTAACGCTCGTCAAAACTCACGGTCACGCTTTCGCTGGTGGGGCGTGACTGGCAACTCAGCACAAAGCCCTTGTCGGTCTCCCAGGCTTCCAGACCAAAGTTTTTATCCATCGCCACGCTGCCGGTGATGACCTTGCAGCGGCATGTGGCGCAGACGCCGCCCTTGCAGGAAAACGGCAGGTCCAGGCCAGCCGCCATCGCCGCGTCCAGCACATGCTCATCGGGGTTCATGTGCAGCGCATGGGATTTACCATCCAGCACCACCGTCAGGGCCACCTTGCCGCCGACCGGCAGATTGAGATTGGCCACGACGGCTTGGCGCGCCTCGGGGCTCAAGGTTTCCAGCGTGGGCGAGGTGAAGCGCTCGGTGTGCACCTGCTTGGCAGGCACCCCGGCGTCCAGCAAAGCTTTTTCCGTGGTTTCGATCATGACCTCGGGGCCACAAATGAACACCTCGTCCATGCTGCCGACCGGCAACAAGGCGGCAATGATGGCGCGCACTTTGTCGCCATCGATGCGGCCTTGCAGCAGATCGGATTCCTGCGCCTGGCGCGAGAGGATGTGGATCAGCGTGAGGCGGCCGGGGTAGCGGTCTTTCAGGTCTTGCAGCGACTCATTGAACATCACACTCGCCATGCTGCGGTTGCCGTAAACCAGCGTGAACTTGGACTCTGGCTGTTCTTCCAGTGTGGTGGCCATGATCGACAAAATGGGCGTGATGCCGGAACCGGCCGCAAAACCGACGCGGTGCAAGGCACGGGGGCGCTTGGAGACAAAGCGGCCATCCGGCGGCATCACCGCCAGGGAGTCACCGGCTTTGAGCTGGGTTGCCGCCCAGTTGGAGAACACACCGCCCGCCATCGGACGGATGCCGACCTCCAACTCATGCTGGTTGGCGAGTTGGCTGCGGGTGCTGCAAATGGAATAACTGCGCCGCACGTCGGCACCGTTGATGGTGCTGCGCAGCGTCAGGTACTGGCCGGGCTGAAAGGCAAAAGTTTCCCGCAAATTAGGCGGAATCGTGAACGTGATGGCGACCGACCCGGCCGCCTCCGGGCTGACGCGGGCGACGCTGAGGTCGTGAAAACGGGGAAGTGTTGACATGGTGGGGACGCCTGAGCGCTCAATAAGGTTTGAAGTAATCAAACGGTTCCATGCATGCAAGGCAGCGGTACAGCGCCTTGCAAGCCGTGGAACCAAAATGCGAGGTTTCGGTCGTGTTTTCAGAGCCACATTGAGGGCAAGCCACCGCAGGCTCTGCGTTGGCAGCTATTTTTCTAATAGCAAACTGAATCACATTGCTACCCTGACTGGCACAACGGGTCGCCATCGGTGGCGCGATGCCGTAGGCCCGCAACTTGACACGCGCCTCGGGGGTCATCCAGTCGGTGGACCAGGCCGGAGCCAACTGGGTGACGACGCGCCCCGCCACGCCAGCCTGCGCCAGCGCCGCGATCACGTCGTCTTCCATTTGGCCCATGGCCGGGCAGCCGCTGTAGGTGGGGGTTATGACCACCTCCAGACCGCTAGCCCCCTCACGGACCGCCCGCAGGATGCCCATTTCACGCAGCGACACCACCGGAATTTCCGGATCAGTCACGGACTCCAGCAGCGTCCAGACCGCGTGGTACGGGTCTGAAGCCTGCTTTTCGGCAATAGGGCCATCCGGCAAGGTGACTGCGTTCATGGAAATCACCAAACGGCTTCAGGGTGAGCGCGGGCCAGGCTTTGCATTTCAGCCAACACAAAACCCAAGTGCTCGGAATGCCCGCAGGTCTTGCCGGTGGAAACATAGCCATCAGCCGAGGAGCGCTTCAAGGTCGCCTGCGCCAGCGTGTCGTTAACAACGTCATTCCAGGCCGCCTGCAAACTGCTCGTGGCAACACCCACGCCGGCCTCAATTGCTGCATTTTCCATAGCGCTAGAGGTCCAGAATTCCTGGGTATAAGGCATCAAATGGTCTAAAGCGGCTTGCATACGGGCATGCGACTCCTCGGTGCCGTCACCCAGACGCAGCAACCAGTCACGCGCATGGCGCAGGTGGTATTGCGTTTCCTTGAGCGACTTGGCTGCAATCGCGGCCAGTTGCTCATCCTTGGAGGACTTGAGCGCATCCCACGCCAACACCATCAGGGCGCTGAAGAGGAAGTTGCGCGCAATCGTCACCGCATAGTCGCGGTTGCCCGCAGCAGTGGGGGCCAGCGCCGTGCTGTGCGGCAACTCCAGCAGCGTGTAATTGCGGAAATCCGGCACATCGCGAAAGTACGCCAGCAGGTCTTCGGTGGTGCGGCCGTCTTTGCGCAGGGCTGCCACGTGCTGGTACAGCAAGCGGGCCTGACCAATCAGGTCCAGGCTGTTGTTGGCCAGGGCCAGGTCTTCTTCAAGAATCGGGCCGTGGCCACACCATTCGGCGTTGCGCTGCCCGAGGATCAGGGCGTTGTCGGCCAGATGCAGCAGGTAGTCGGAATAGGCGGCCATTACATGTGCCCCACTTCGTCAGGGATTTCATAGAAGGTGGGGTGACGGTAAATCTTGTCGGCTGCGGGCTCGAACATCGAGTCTTTGTCATCCGGTGCGCTGGCGGTGATGCTGGCCGAAGGCAGCACCCAGATGCTCACGCCTTCCTGGCGACGGGTGTAAACATCACGCGCCATTTGCAGCGCTTGCTGGGCATCGGCGGCGTGCAGGCTGCCGCAATGCTTGTGCTCCAGGCCCTGTTTGCTACGGACGAAAATTTCCCAGAGGGGCCATTCTTTCAATGCGGGTGTGTTCATGCTGTCTCCTTGTTGGCTAATGTTTGTTGTTTGCGGGCATACGCCAATGCGGCATCGCGCACCCACTGGCCATCGTTGTGGGCCTTGACCCGGGTCGCCAGGCGCTCTTTGTTGCAGGGGCCGTTGCCGTTGACGGTGGACCAAAACTCGGCCCAGTCAATTTGTCCGTAGTCGTGGTGCTGACGTTCCTCATTCCATTTCAGATCAGGATCAGGCAAGGTGATGCCCAACACTTTGGCTTGCGGCACCGTGGCGTCGATGAACTTTTGACGCAGGTCGTCGTTGGAGATGCGCTTGATGCCCCAGCGCATGGCTTGCACGCTGTGCGGGCTGTCGGCGTCGGGCGGGCCGAACA
>NZ_JBAWYV010000247.1:0-3281 GCF_037143375.1 Rhodoferax sp.
AACCAATGGCTGTCTGCGTAAGATTCACATGTCATGCGCGACTAACGTTATGGATGGGTCGTGTACGGCTTTTTTTTATAAATTTAAGGATTTTTTGTGACCAAATCAAATCATGTACCCAGCTTGCTTGCGCCATTTATTGAAAACCTGTATCGCATGGCCTGGATCGTGGAAGCACGCGATCCCTACACCGGCGGGCACCTGTGGCGCGTCTCGCAATATTCCCGCTTATTGGCGCAGGACCTGGGACTGGAAATCGACGAGGTCGCCCAGATTGAATTGGGCGGCTTTTTGCATGATCTTGGTAAAGTGGGCATTCCGGATGCCGTGCTGAACAAACCTGGCCCTCTGGATGACCATGAATACGCCCTGATCAAGACCCATCCGCGCATTGGCGCGCGGCTGTTGCGCGGCCACCCTCTGGCGGCTCTGGCCCATGAGGCGGTGATGATGCACCACGAAATGCCTGATGGACGCGGCTATCCGGATGGACTCAGCGGTGAAGACATTCCCCTGATCGCGCGCATTGTGGGCATTTGCGACGCCTTTGACGCCATGACCAGCACCCGTCCCTACCGCAAGGGCATGCCGGTGGAGAAAGCCCTGTCCATCATTCAAGAGGCAGCCGGCAAGCAATTTGATGCTGACCTGGGCGCGCGCTTTGTCCACCTGGGCCGTGAAGGCCGCTTGGATCATGTGGTGGGCCACACGGATCACGGCATACCCATCATGAACTGCCCCATGTGCGGCCCGACCATCGTGGTGCGGCGCGACCAAAAACCTGACGAATACGTTTATTGCCACCACTGCGGAAGCCAGGCCCGGTTCAAATTCCGCACCGATGAAAACATTGAACTCGAACCCACTGGCGTGAAGGGTACGGCCGACCAGTTAGAGACTGAAGTCGATGAGGCTTTGTTGTCGGCGCTGGTCGCAGGTGCCTACCAAAACCTGGCACCGCGCTACAAGGGACTTCTTGATGCCGGTCGCTGACATCGACTTGCCAGTCGCGACGTCGCTGTTGCTGCAACAGGTGCGATCCTGTACCTTGTGCGCACCGCATCTGCCGTTGGGAGTGCGCCCGGTGCTGCAGGTGCATCCGGCGGCACGGATTCTCGTCGTCGGGCAGGCTCCTGGAATCAAGGTTCACAACAGTGGCATCCCCTTTGACGATGCCAGCGGCGAGCGTTTGCGTGAGTGGATGGGCATCCCCCGTGAAGTGTTTTATGAGCCAACGCAGGTGGCGATTGTGCCCATGGGATTTTGTTACCCCGGCACCGGCACATCAGGCGATTTGCCGCCCCGCCCCGAGTGCGCGCCAAGATGGCGACAAGAAGTGCTGGCACAGATGCCCAAGATCGCACTCACTTTGGTCATTGGTCAGTATGCGCAAGCCTGGCATTTACCCAAATCCAACAACAGCAGCGTGACCCTTACGGTGCAACGCTGGGAGGAATTTGCCCCTGCCGTGATTCCCCTGCCGCACCCCAGCCCACGCAACAACATCTGGCTCAAACGCAATCCGTGGTTTGCCCAGACCTTGTTGCCGCAGCTCAAGGGCTTGGTTGCCAGCGCTCTGGCTTAGACGACCTTGCGCACAATCATGCTGCAGACTTGGTCATGCATGTCACGCAAGTCCTTCGGCGCCTTGGAGAAGTTCATTTTTTGATCCATACGAACCTTGGCGGCCGTCAACGAGGCAGCCGTTGGTTTTTCAAAATCGGCGGCGCCCATCACACTGCGCATGGAAGCGCGGGCCTGGCGCTCGGTCTCTTCCTCCGTCAGCTTTTCGCCCATCAGCAGCGCGCCACGTTTGAGGGTCTCGCCGTGAATGGTGACAAAGCAGCCCAGCATGGCCTCTCTAGCCTCCAGCGGCGTCACGCTGACAGCCGATTTGGCTTTGTTCAATTGGTCTTTGACTTGCATACATTTCTCCAATAAATTCTTGAGATGAGCGGTTGGATCAGTCCAGCCGTGTTCACGTGTTGGGGTTCAAACGGTCTCGGTCACGCGGGCCTTGACCAGCGGAAAATCGATGACCGTACCTGCTGCGTTATTGACCAAGTTGGTGTAGACCGTTGCGGCTACGTTGGCGATGATTTCCATGATGGCGGCATCGTCAAAGCCAGCCGCTTTCACCGCGTGCACATCCCCGGCACTCACATGGCCTTGCTTCTCGAGCACCAATTTGGAAAACGTGAGGGCGGCCTGCACTTTGGCGTCGGCCGATTGACCCAGCAGGTTGACCGTCAATTCCTCGATTTGCAGCCCGGTGCCTTTGCCCATGAGGGTGTGGGCAGAAGCGCAGTAGTCGCAATTGTTGACACCCGACGTCACCAGTGCAATCTGGTGACGCAGGCTGGCGGAAAGCTTGCCGGTGGCCAATGCCTCACCCTGGCCGAAATAAAACTTCAGCGCGGCCGGCGAATGCGCAATGGTCTTGAACAGGTTGGGCACCATGCCCAGTTTCTTTTGCACGCCTTCGAGCAGGATGGCTGAGGCAGCGGGGGTGTTGGCAGTGGTGGCGGCTTCGATACGGGGCATGTGATTCTCCTGAAGGAATTGAGTGCGGGTTTGCACAGAACCTAATGTCACTCTTTCGGTGATACTTGCGGGCACTGAAAGTCCCGCTTTCACCACCATTCGTATCGAAAGCACGCCATGGACCGCCTTTCACCACTTTTTGCCCGCTTTTCGCTCAGCGCCGATGTGTTTTACAGCGGGGCTCTCTGCGGCGTGGCGGATTTCACCAATGACAGAGGTATTGGCATTCTGCATGTGCTGCGCCGAGGCAATCTGCGAGTCATCCATGCTGGCGGGGACACCGTGGAAGTCGTTGCCCCAGCCGTGCTCTTTTACCGCCAGGCGAGCGTGCACCGCTTTGAAGTGGACGACCCCTCCGGTTGCGACCTCGTCTGTGGCTTCATTGATTTTGGTGCCGGCATGGGCTTGCAGATTTTGCGCGGCCTGCCGCAGTTTCTTCTGGTACCAATGCAGGACATTGCCGGTGTGCAACCCACGTTGGAACTGCTGTTTACCGAGGCTTTCGAATCACGCTCGGGGCGCAGTGCGGCCATTGGCCGGTTGGTCGAATACTTCACCATTTTGCTGTTGCGCCACACCGTGGAGGCCAGTCTGGTCAAGGAAGGCGTGCTGGCCGGGCTCGCCGATGAGCGATTGGCCAAGGCCATGATGGCCATGCACGAACGGCCAGAAGCCGCCTGGACGCTTGAAACACTGGCGGGTGTTGCCGCCATGTCTCGTTCACGATTCGCCAAGCA
>NZ_JBAWYV010000248.1:0-3279 GCF_037143375.1 Rhodoferax sp.
CTCCCGCTTTTCCTCCCTGAGCGGGGCCTTGATGTGTGACAGCAAATAGGCTTACCACCCCAGCCCTTGTGCTGGGGTTTTTTTTTGCTCTGAATTTTTAACCCCCCGGATAAACTGCTCGCCATGCTTTGGATTAAATCGCTTCATATTGTTTTTGTGGCCAGTTGGTTTGCTGGTTTGTTTTACCTGCCGCGTATTTTTGTTAATTTGGCGATGGTGAAACCACAGTCCATTGCCGAGCGCGATCGCCTGTTGCTGATGGCCCGCAAGTTGTTGCGTTTCACCACCATCATCGCGGTGCCGGCCCTGGGTCTGGGCGCTTGGTTGTGGGTGGGTTATGGCATCGGCTGGGGTCCTGGCAATGCCTGGATGCACGCCAAGCTCTCTATCGTCGCCCTGGTGGTGGCCTATCACTACAGTTGTGGTGTCGTGTTGCGCAATTTTGTTGCCAACGGCAATACCCACAGCCATGTCTGGTACCGCTGGTACAACGAGGCGCCGGTGCTGATGCTGCTGGCGGTGGTGTTCCTGGTGGTGGCCAAGCCTTTTTAAGAAGCCAGGAGCGCATCGTGACCCACAAGACCTCAGCGTGGCCCCTTGCGCTGATCTATGTGGGTCTTGTTTTTTACGCCAGTCTTTACCCTTTTGCCGATTGGCGCTACCAGGGCATCGTGCCCTGGGCTTATTTGACCAGCCCCTTGCCCAAGTACTGGACGGGGTTTGATGTCATCACCAATGTGCTGGGTTACATGCCATTGGGGTTTTTGCTCACACTGAGTGCTTTACGGACCGGCAAGACCCGTTACACCGTGTTGATTTCAACCTTGGCAGCAGGTGTTTTGTCGCTCTTGATGGAGTCCACGCAAAGTTATTTGCCGGCACGCGTTCCTTCCAATGTGGACTTGGGGTTGAACGTGCTGGGGGCCTGGTTGGGCGCGTTGATGGCCTGGACGCTCGAGAAGCTGGGTGTTCTGGTCCGCTGGAATCGTTTTCGGGATCGCTGGTTTGTGGAGGACGCCCGCGGCGGTTTGGTGCTGTTGGCATTGTGGCCGCTGGCGTTGCTGTTTCCAGCGACGGTACCGCTGGGACTTGGCCAAGTGCTGGAGCGACTGGAGGCGTCATTGGCCGACGTGCTGCTAGACACGCCCTTCCTGGATTGGCTGCCGGTGCGCGATATTGAGTTGCAACCGCTGGTGCCGGCCGCAGAGTGGATTTGCGTGATGCTTGGGATGCTGATTCCCTGCCTGATCGGTTTTTGCATCATTCGCGCAGCGGGGCGCAGGGCGCTGTTTGTTTTGGTGATGTTTGCGCTTGGCATGGGTGTCACCGCGCTGTCTGCGGCCCTGAGTTACGGTCCCGAGCACGCATGGGCATGGTTCAGTTTACCGGTCGAAGCGGGTCTGGTGACAGCGCTGGCGTTGGCCTTGTTGCTGATGTGGGTGCCCCGGCGGGCGAGCGCTGCTTTGGTTTTGCTAGCGCTGGGCATTTACTTGAGTGTGCTCAATCAAGCGCCTGCCAGCCCTTATTTCGCACAGACTTTGGCGACTTGGGAGCAGGGCCGCTTTATTCGTTTTAATGGACTGGCGCAATGGCTTGGCTGGCTGTGGCCCTATGCCGCTGTGGTTTATGTGCTGATTCAGGTGTGGGGTCGTGAATCGAAAAACTAGAATTGCACCCATGATTGAATCCAACAGCGACGACACAGTGGGCGTCAGCCCAAGCGCCCCAGCGGCAAATTCTTACTACGAGCGGCATATTTTCTTTTGCCTCAATGAGCGCAAAGCAGGTGAAGACTGCTGCGCCCATCATGGGGCGCAAGCGGGCTTTGACCGCTGCAAAAACCAGGTCAAGGAAGCCGGTTTGTCCGGGCCGGGCCAGGTTCGGGTCAATAAGGCAGGTTGCCTGGACCGCTGTGCGGCGGGGCCGGTGGCGGTGGTTTATCCGGAAGCGGTCTGGTACACCTTTGTCGACAACGACGACATCGATGAAATCGTGGAGTCGCATTTGAAAAATGGCAAAGTCGTCGAGCGCTTGCTGATACCAGCCAACGTTGGACGTTAAGCCTTTTTGGCCTCTAGCCCCCGTTCTGCTTGCGTAAGCAGCTATTAATTAAATAGTGAAATATTTCCCCGGCTCATCATTTTTTGATGAGCTCAATCACTCATTCCAAATGAAAAAACTACTCATTACCCTCGCTGCAGCCATCTGTTTTTCGGTGTCCGCCCAAATGCCGCAGCCGCCTGAAATTGCGGCACGCTCGTACCTGTTGTTGGATGTGACGGCGAACCAGTTGCTGGCCGAAAAAGACATTGATGTGCCGGTAGAGCCCGCTTCTCTGACCAAGTTGATGACCGCATATCTGGTATTTGATGCCCTGCGCAGCAAGAAGCT
Organism: Rhodoferax sp.; assembly: GCF_037143375.1. Taxonomy (GTDB): domain Bacteria; phylum Pseudomonadota; class Gammaproteobacteria; order Burkholderiales; family Burkholderiaceae_C; genus Rhodoferax. The sequence goes on from NZ_JBAWYV010000248.1 coordinate 2,392, forward strand.
GGACCTGAAGCAAACCTTGCCGGTCAGCGAGCGGGCCTGGAAGATGCCGGGTTCTCGTATGTTCATCGATCCCAAAATGATGGTGCCGGTGGAGGATTTGATTAAAGGCATGATTGTCCAAAGTGGCAACGACGCCACGATGGCACTGGCGGAAGGTGTTGGCGGCAGCGCCGAGCGTTTTGTGCAACTCATGAACGAGCAAGCCAAGGCGCTCGGCATGAAATCTACGGGTTATAAAAATCCTGAAGGTTTGACCGAAGCAGGGCACACCACCACCGCTCGTGACCTGAGCATTCTGGCGACCCGTTTAATGCACGATTTCCCGGACTACGTGGCTTACTACGCCATCAAGAAGTACCGGTACGCTGGAACCCCTGCCGCCAATGACAGCAACCGCAATCTGTTGCTGTTTCGTGATCCTTCGGTTGATGGTTTGAAAACCGGGCACACCGATGCGGCGGGTTATTGCCTGATTGCCACCGCCAAGCGCGATTTCCCAAACCTGGGTGCCACCGGTGCTGCAGCTGGCTCGCCTGCTGCCATGGGCAGCCGTAGACTTTTGTCCATCGTGTTGGGTGCGTCGAGTGAAAATGCGCGGGCCAATGAATCCCAAAAGCTGTTGAACTGGGGTTACACCGCTTTCGAAGCCGTCAAGTTGTATGACGCGAATCAGGCCGTGGTGTCGCCTGCCGTCTGGAAGGGCAAAGAATCCATAGTCAAATTGGGTCGCCCACAGGCCATTGTGGTGGCGGTACCCGCAGGCACAGCCAGCAAGATCAAGACGCAAGTCGTTCGCCCCGACCCGCTGGTGGCGCCGTTCACCAAAGGTCAGGCCGTCGCCACTTTAAAAGTCACCAATGGGGACCAAGCCTTGGTGGATGTTTCGCT
>NZ_JBAWYV010000249.1:0-3274 GCF_037143375.1 Rhodoferax sp.
ATCCTGCTCTCGGTTCCTTGCCCGGTATTGGCCGTCAAGGCCGCTTGATTTAAAACCTACCCCGAATAGTCAAAATTGACATTTCCGCGCAGGGTGTGCGCGGAAATTGGGGTGTTTTTGCCAGCAAACACAATCACATTCCCGTCCTTGTTGGCGGCCACCTCGGCGGTGTTGCACTCAAAGCAGCGGTTGATGCGGTCGACCAGCAAACCATACTGCGGATGAAACCCATGCAGATTGACCGCCATGACGCCTGGCGTCATCAGCAGGGCGTTGCAATTTTCATAAAACTGCTGGGAGCCCAGTTGGGGTGGCTGGCCCGCGAGGTCATAGCCATCCACCAGCAGCACATCAAATTCCGGTTCGGCATCGCGCACAAAATCAGCACCATCGGCCTCGATCACCTTGAAACGTTCGTCGTCATCAGGCACCAGAAATTCTTTGCGCAGCGCGATGACGTGGGGGTTGATCTCGATCACCGTGATGCGTGTCTGGGTTAGCTTGCGGTAGCAATACTTGGCCAGACTGCCACCGCCCAGCCCGATCATGGCGATGTGCCGGGGGCGCCGTACCACGCGCAGAAAACCCATCATCGTCTTGGTGTAGTCGAGCTCCAGCACGTCGGGCTGGCTACTGCGCATCTTGCTCTGCGTTTGGTCCTTGGAGAAGTGCAGCGACTTGCTGTTGTTCTCCACTGTGATGAACGGGACCACATGCTGGGGGCTGTCGGGGGCAAACGAGTCTGACATGCGTTATACGTCAAATATGCCTATAGCCCCCGTCCTGCTTGCGCTACTAGCTCATTTTTCGATAGCAAGCAATTCGACTTCAAAAGTCAGTGTGGCATTGGGTGGCACCAGGCCGCCAGCTGCACCGCGCTCACCGTAGGCGGTGGCGGGTGGGCAGGTCAGGGTGGCTTTGCCGCCGACCTTGATTTTTTGCATGCCTTGCGTCCAGCACGGAACGACCCGGTTCAGTGGAAAAGTGGCTGGCGCATTGCGCTTGTAGGAACTGTCGAATTCCTTGCCATCGGCCAGCGTGCCACGGTAATGCACCTTGACGGAGTCAGTGGCTGTCGGGTTGGCACCCGTGCCCACTTTGGTGTGAGTAATTTTCACGCCGGAGGGCAGCGTTTCGGAGGTGGCATCAGCGGCCATGGCCGTGGTCGCCAGGGCAGAGATCGCAGCAACAGCGGAAATAGTGAGGAATTTGTAAAGAGATTTCATGCGGATAAATAGTGGTTGGTGGTTTGGGCTAAATCGGGACGACAGCGTGAATCGCCTAGTTTACGGCAGGGGCTGGGGTGCCCCTGTCAGGGTTTCGTAGTAATGAAAGGCATGGCAACTTCTGGCCCAGTGCACGTTGGTGGACTTGCGGTCGCCCACGCCGACAAGGGTGCGGCCCGCCGCCTTGATTTTTTGGGCGAGCGGCATGAAGTCGCTGTCGCCGCCCACGATCACGATAGTGCCGATGTGCTCAAACCGCCCCATGTCCTCAAAGGCATCCAGGCACAGTCGGATGTCGGCGCCGTTCTTGGCGGAGGCGCCCGGGGGGAAGAGCTGAACGAGCTCAACCGAGCCTTGCAGCAAGGCCTCCCGGTAGCGACCAAAAAACTGCCAATTGCAATACGCGCGGTTGATGGAAAGTGGCCCCAAGGAGGCCGCCAGATTCATGATGGCCTGCACGTCAATGAGCGGCTCTTGCAATTTGAAACGGCCATCCGGTTTGTTGTAAGAGCCCTCACCCAGACGCTCTTCCGACAGACTGGCGTGCAGGTTTTCAAAGTCCCAGTAGAGGGCGACGGATGCGGGGGGCGGGTTTTTGTGGTTCAACATGGGCTTTCAGGGCGCGAAGGACTCTCAAGTGTGTCCCTGCGGTCAAAACCCCTATTTTCAGTCAAACAACTCTTTCCAGATTGATTTTTTGCCACGGTAGTTTTGGTGCTCATCGTGGTGGTCGCCGCGGTAGCCGTGGCCGCTGTTGTAGGGTTGCGGGTAAGGCTGCTGATAGGGCTGCTGAATTTGAGGCGGTGCTTGTGGCACGGGGGCTGCAGTCTGTTGAGCCGGGTCGCGCAGACTGCGCTCAATGATTTTGTCCAGCTCGCCCCGGTCCAGCCAGACGCCGCGGCATTGCGGGCAATAGTCGATTTCAATACCGAGGCGCTCGGTCATGAGCAAGTCTGGCGTGGTGCAGGTCGGGCATTTCATAGGTTTCCTTGGGTCAAAAGTTAAAGCGTAAGCACCCTTTCTTAGGTGCTTCTTAAATCCGCTGCGGGCTGATGCGGGCTAATCGTGGTCTTTTTTTCCTTGGCGCTTGCCTTGATCCCGGCCTTCACCGCCACCTTTGATGTCGTGCTTGTTCCCACTCCGGTGGCATTCCACGCAGTCGTCAAACTTGCTGATGCCTTCCTCGATGTGCTTGCGCCGAATGTTGTCAGGCGTGTGTTCGTGACAGCTGTAGCAGGTGTAGCGGCTGTAGTCGTTGCGCACGTGGCAGGTCTCGCAGCGTGCGTTGTGGTCGCGGTCAAGCACAAAGAACTTGTTGTGCTCAAAGGTGGCCGGCGTCCATTTGTCCTGGGTGTGGCACTGGAGGCAATTGCCGGTGATCTGCTGGTGCAGGGAATCGGTCGGTGCTTTATGGCACGCCTGGCACTGGTCGCGGGTTTCCTTTTTGAGCAGCGCATGGTTGAAACCGCCCTTCACGACATAGCGTTTCACGCCCGCGTGGTCGCTATGGCAGGCCACGCAGTCCTCGCTGATCAGCTTCTGGTGAAAAGGGGTTGAGGTGAGGGGGCTTTTAACGGCTAAACCGGTCGTGGTCAGGCGACCAATGTCCACTGGTTTGTGGCAGCTCACGCATTTGGCAGAACTGGCGCCGCGCAGCGAGGTGTGGCAGGCAAAGCAGTCGCCTTCAAGTGGCTTGTGGCCGGGAATCAGCTTACCGGGGCCGACCATCAGGTTGGGGTAGATCAAGGCCAGTGCGCCCAAGGCCAGCAGGTTGACGATCAGAATGATTTTGAGAATTCGGCTCATACCCAACCCCAGAACAGGAAGATGCTGACGATGTGGCCCAGCGCCAGGACGGCGAAGACGACAAAAATAGGGATGTGCACTTTGCGCCAATGCGTCATGGCGTCGAGCGTGACGGCGTCCCAGAACAGGGCTTGTTCTACCTCGGGTTTGGACAGGCCACGCAGTTGAAAATGCTCGCGCTCACCCTGTACATATTGCCGTGAACGCTGGAGCAGCAGCTTGCCCACCATGCCGCTCACCAC
>NZ_JBAWYV010000250.1:0-3266 GCF_037143375.1 Rhodoferax sp.
AACGTGCGCAGGCTCAAGGCCACGATCGGGCCGACATCATTGACTTGCAGCAGTTGCTCGACGGTCGCGTTCATGATGGCATCCAGGTTGCCAAAATGGCGCGCCAATTCTTTGGCAGTGGCCTCACCGACGTGGCGAATACCGAGCCCAAACAAGAAACGAGGCAAGGTAGTTTTTTTGGATTTTTCAATCGCATCCAGCAGATTCTGAGCCGACAGCACCGCCATACGGTCCAATCCTTTCAAGGAATCCATGGCGAGTTTTTGCTTGTCGTCGTCAGTCAGGGATTGCGCCAATTGGTCCGTAGTCAGACTGAGTAATTCGGCTTGCGAGCGAAAGCCCAAGCGGTACAAGTCGGGCAGAACCTTGACCACATCGCGGTCCACCAGCTGATCAACCAGTTTGTCGCCCAAGCCCTCAACCTCAACCGCCCGCCGCTGGGCAAAGTGCAATATCGCTTGCTTGCGCTGGGCGGCACAAAACAACCCACCGGTGCAGCGGTGATTGACCTCGGTTTTTTCGCGCACCACCGCGCTGCCGCACACCGGACACTGGCGCGGCATGCGGAAGTTGGGCACATACTGTGGTCGCTCAGCCGGCACCACACCGACCACCTCGGGAATCACATCGCCAGCGCGGCGCACGATGGCCATGTCGCCGACGCGCACCCGTTTGCGGCGCAACTCGAACAGGTTGTGCAGGGTGGCATTGGTCACATTGACGCCACCGACAAACACCGATTGCAAGCGTGCCACCGGCGTGAGCTTGCCGGTGCGCCCGACCTGCACGTCGATACCCAGCACCCGTGTTTGTTGCTCCTGCGCCGGAAACTTGTGCGCCACCGCCCAGCGCGGCTCACGCGTGACAAAGCCCATGCGGCGTTGCAGCGCCAAGCTGTTGACCTTGTAAACGACACCGTCAATGTCAAAACCCAGGCCTTCACGCTGCGCGCCAATGGTGTTGTAATACGCTACTAATTCAATAGCACCTTGTGCAATAGATACCTGGGCTGCAACCGGAAAACCCCATAATTTCAGGGTTTGCAGCAGCGCATAGTGCGTGGCAAACTCAGGGCCACCGGCCTCCACTGGCGTGATCTCGCCCAAGCCATAGGCAAAGAAACTCAAGGGCCGCTGGGCCGCAATCGTCGGGTCGAGTTGGCGCACCGCACCGGCGGCAGCGTTGCGGGTGTTGACGAAGGTTTTTTGCCCGCGCTCGCGCTGCTGTTCGTTCAGGCGTTCGAAGTCGTCGCGGCGCATATAGACTTCGCCCCGCACTTCCAGCACGGGGGGCACACCGGCGGGGAGACGCAGCGGAATCTGTCCGATGGTGCGGATGTTTTGGGTGACGTCTTCGCCCATTTCACCGTCACCCCGCGTGGCGGCCTGCACCAGCACACCGTGCTCGTAACGCAGGCTCATGGCCAAACCATCAAATTTGGGTTCAGCCACGTACTCCACCGGGGGCGCCGATTCATCCAAGCCCAACTCGCGCCGCACGCGGGCATCAAAATTCTGGGCGCCACTGGCTTCGGTATCGGTCTCGGTGCGGATGCTCAACATCGGCACCGCGTGGCGCACGCTCACGAACTGGTCCAGCGGGCGACCACCGACCCGTTGTGTCGGGGAATCGGGGGTGATCAATTCGGGGTGCTGCGCCTCGATCGCCTGCAATTCCTGAAACAGACGGTCGTATTCGGCATCAGGAATCGTAGGCGCATCCTCCACGTAATAGCGGTGCGCGTGCTCGTGCAGGGTTTGCCGAAGCTGCGCCACGTGCGCGGGATCAGGCAGGGGCGTCAGAGAAGAAAACAAGTCTTGCATAAGCTATCGAAAATTAATGTCGGGTGACCCTGAGCGGACCTGACCAACCCGTTTGAAGCGCACGAAGCGTGGCTGAGACTCAAGAAAAAAGGCGACGCGCCAAAGCAGAACCGGCCGACAGGTCGCGCCGGTCCAGCGTGTCGTACAGGTGTTCCAACTCGGCAGCAATCACGTCCAGCGCTTCGGGCGGCAGCAGCGTGCCGTTGTCATCGGTCACCACCCCGTCCATGGTGCTGGCCAGCGACACGGCGGCCTCGCGCATGCGCATAAACGCCTGCTCGCTGCGGTCGACCTGGGCCACATCCAGGCTCAAATTGACTTCGCGAATGGCCGACAGGGCCGGGTCATCGGCCAGCGCGGCTTGCGCATCAAAACTCAAACCCAACACCGGTGGCAGCCCGGCAGAACTGGCCGGCACCACCATGCGCCCGGGAATCGCACCCGCCACAAACCCCAGTCGCGACGCATTTTGCTGCACATAACCGGGACTCCAGGCGGCATTGCGGGCGCGCAACACAAAGCCCAACTGGGCATCGTGGTCACCGGCAAACTGGTCCAGCTCACGGGCGCGGGAAACTTCTTCGCGCATCTCCGGAAAATCGGGGGTGCCATTGATGGCATCGCAAAAGCTCTGTGTCTTCATCACAAACTCAGAGTACTCAATTTCGTTGAGAGCCCCGGAGCGGTTGGCCAGTTGCACGCCGGCCTGAAAAGTGGCGTAACGCTGCCCGGCCTGTGGCATTTCCCAACTCTGGCTGGCGTCGTTGAAACCCTCTATGGCAAAGGGTTTGCTGCCTGCGCGGCGTGTGCTGGGCATGGCGGCCAGCGCGGCTTCGCCCGAAATGGGGCTGTCCAGCGTGATCGGGGCCATGACGTCAATCAAGGCGTCCAAGCCTGGTTTCTTTTCCATGACCGGCAACGGAAAGTCGGCGACATCGAAGGCGGCGGCGTCAAGACCCGGCTCAATGCCCTCCCCCATGAGCGGCTCGGTCGGAAACTCGTCCGGCGTAGCTTGGCGAGGCAGGTTCTTGCGCGAGGTCCAGGCAGCATGCACGGCCATGGTGGCCAATACCAACACGCCGACCACCGCCAAACCGATTTGAAGATTGCTCATAGACATCAATAAACCTCCGCCATCGAAACCGCCGCATCCATATCGACCGCCACGATGCGGGACACGCCCTGCTCCTGCATCGTGACGCCGATCAGTTGTTCGGCCATTTCCATGGCAATTTTGTTGTGACTGATGAACAAGAACTGGGTGCCCTTGCTCATGCTTGAAACCAGCTTGGCATAACGCTCGGTGTTGGCATCGTCCAGCGGTGCATCGACCTCGTCCAGCAAGCAAAAAGGCGCCGGGTTGAGCTGGAAGATGGCAAACACCAGCGCAATCGCCGTCAGCGCTTTTTCGCCGCCGGAGAGCAGGTGAATGGTCTGGTTCTT
>NZ_JBAWYV010000251.1:0-3266 GCF_037143375.1 Rhodoferax sp.
GCTATTTTTCGAGGAGATGTGTCACTCATGGGTAGTTCACAACTTTCTCAGTTTCTTATCATTACTCATCTAATTCCACCCTTGTTTTGATTGTGGCGTCGTTGGGTCGCCCGACATTCCTGCCAGGTAGCTTTCGTTGGGTTCTGAAACTTTTCAGAGTCGAGCACATTCTTGGTTTACCAGCACCACCAGCAGGGTGGCGAGCAGCAGGCTGGCTGCGGTTTTGAAGGTCAGTTTCATAAGAAAACTGCCTGTAACGCCTGGCAAGAAGATGAGTTCCGAAGGGTGGAAACAAAGCTTGAAAACTGGACTGACTGGCGGAGGATCCATTGACAGGTCATCACAGTGCAAGCGACGGGAGCGCGGTCGCAGGGAGATTTAGTCATTGCTGACCTCTGATTTTGCGGGACTCTCTCTTGAGACATCACGCTGCCGTCGGTGCAAGTTGCACCTTTGCAGCAACGTGCATCATCACACACAAACGTGCTTGATAGCTGAAAAAGATTGGCGCCGGCCTAGGGCGCCGTGCAACAAGGCACTTGCTCGGCTGCCGATCAGGCTTTTTTTCTGATTGCCATCGACCGGTTTTTCACCAAGCCACATGCGCAGCACCGAGGTAAATAAGTCTTCGCCGGCTATGACGCTGCCGCGCGCCAACCACATTGACCGTCATACGACCGCGCTTTACATTAAAGGTGAGGGTAATGTGGACATTGTCTTCAGCTCAGGCATTGTTGGCACTCACGCTGGTCCAGCGTCAAAAGTACATCCGTAAGGTTCATTTACAGACCGAATCAATCCAAAACTCAAAGTTGAAATGGTGCGCGCCAAAAGGTTGTATTGTTGACACTATGGAACCGTGCACACGAACCGCACATTTTGTGCGGTTCGTGTTCGACAACTCATTCGCAAGTCAAAGTGACGTAAACGTATGAGTTGGCTAGCCACTGAATAGGACTTCCCGTTACCCGCCTTTCGTGATGGTCGGCTATCGCTGCAGACCCGACCAAAACTTTCTGATTGCCAGCGTCAGCAATATGGCTTGACTGTTGCCACTTGAGTGACAGCTTTACGGAAGTCTGTTCCAGATTTTTTTGTATCCTGCAAGCCTTCACCCGTGAGTACCCGGCACCGGTGAAGACTGCCCTCCCCTTAAAAATCCCAATGACTTTATTCTCCACATGATCCGAATTTCAAAATATCTGCAATATCACAGCGAATGTTGAGCCTGCTTGGAGTTGTCACTGACAGAGGTTGCCTCCACGATCACATCCTTGCTCCGATGAGCCTGTGTCGCTTTTTGCACAGGCAAAATTCCTTTGACCACATCAATCAGACACAGCGCATAAGCTTCGCGCAAATCCATTGCCAAGTCTTTCTCAAAGCGTGACTTGAGGCTCAACACAACACCCGCCACTTGCTTTCGTACATCGCCCTCGGACTGCAAACGCTTGATATTTTTCTGTAGTCCATTGACCCAATCACATTGCTTGGCCGACCGGCCATCAACACCATCAGAAAGCGCCCTAGCCGTTTCATCCCAGTGCAACAACAGGCTATCCAGTCTGGCCGACATGGTGTCGACCAACGCTTGTTCACCCCCAGCACCTGCGCACATGGATGCCACCAAGCGCTCCAGAATCTTTTGATCCACCGAAGACAATCCCTTGGCCAAACTGACCGCCATATCGCTTGTGACCACCTGGCCAACCTGAAACAAGGCCCTGGCCCAGTGAAATAACAAGTGCGTGTCGGGCTCAACCGTACGTGTACCCCAGGTGCCGTGCGCGTGCACCAGTGCGGCTGCGCTGGCACACACATGGGTCGCTTGCATGTGGATTAGTTGATTCGCCTGTTGCCGACGCTTCATGCCGTCCAGTAGCGTCAGCATCGCCTTGTATTCGCCGCCCGGGGAATCCAGTTGCACGGTGATGCCGGAGAACTGATAGTAGTCAAAACCATAGTCCATTTCCTGTACCAACCGTTTAACTGACGCAGTGTTGATCGGCCCCGTCAATGTGATAGCCATTTTTTTTTCATTCATCGCCACTTCGATCGTTTCCATTAATTCCCCTTTGTATTTGAATGTTTGCGACTTTTTTATCCGTTGTCTTTAAATGCCGGCAGCGCTCGTTTTTCGTAGCGGTACATACCCCACGCGGCGTCACACAGGTAATAGGCATTCCCGACAGCCAGTTGCGCTGGCGGGCGAATATCAACCACGTGCGGACGTCCTGCGAGTGCCGGGGGAATCCATTCCTTGAGGGATCGATGGGTACTTGTATCAATTGAGCGATAGACAATCTTTGTCGCCGTGTTGGCGACGATGATGTCCACGGCCAAGCGGGGCGAACTCTCGCCGTTTTGCGTCAGTGCGTGTTCGATGGAGGTTAGAGACTGTGACGCGAGGACGCAATTGACGCGGTACGCGCGGCAGCGATCCAGAAATGACTGCTCACCCGTGTCACGGTCAGCTGTGATGAAGCGCTGGAACTCATCAGCGATGTACCCGATAGGTAGTGTCATGTCGCCACGTGACAAAACACCAGAAAAAAAGCGCGATTTCACCAACCGTCCGGTGATGTCACCAAAATGAGTTGAAGTCGGCTGGTACAAGAGCACTTTTCCCTGGGTTAACAACGATTCAATGCTGACATCGTCACTGTGCTCGTTGGCATATAAATCTGTATTGAGGGTGCCGACCACTTCGGGCGCACTCAGATCAAGACAAACTTGCGCTGAATTACTTACCCGGTAAAAGAGCTGATTGAGCAATTCTGAATCACTCAAAAACGGAGTGAACAAGGATTTCAAGCCATGCAGGCCCGGACACAATTCAATCAGCACGGTCGATGTCGCTGCCAGCCATTCAACATTGGCGCGTGAAATCACGGCATGCTTGAGCACCGCGTGGATGTTGCTCCACTGTGAGGCTCGGGTGTGGTCTTCCCCTTCCAGTAAAGATCGCACGACACCCCACAGCAAATAACCTGTTTGCAGCTGAAACCGGCGGTCCAGTTCCGCCATCTCAATATTGAGCCGGTTGCCTTTTTCTTGCCAAACTGATGATTCGCCTTGGGTCTTGAGTTGCACCATCCCCAACAGCGATCGGTAGCGGTCTTCGAGTCCCAAAACGCAATCCGGCGTGAACAAGGCCAATTTTTTACCTGCCCCCAGGCGAAACAGGCGCTCAGGCTGACCGTCCTGATGCAATGCGTCAGAGCAAACTGAGAGCAATTCTCCCTTCGGATCGATCACCAGCATCG
>NZ_JBAWYV010000252.1:0-3121 GCF_037143375.1 Rhodoferax sp.
GTTTGTGGCTCCATTACGCCGAACATCGGTGGCTCCATTACGACGGTCAGTGACACCAGTTGCTGCATAGAACGGCGCCGTCAATAAACCTTACTCGCCAGTTCAAGCGACTTCGGGCCAAGAACGATCAATCTAAGTGGCCTGTCAACAAGGTGCGCAGGGAACTTGCTTGTGGTGGTAGTGACTGGGAGAAGACGCTATGAATGCCGATAATCACAAAGACAACCGTATTGCGCCAGAGTTGGTCCGTCATGCCAGTCAATGCGGGAAGTGGTCGATGGAGGAGATTGGCAAGTTCAGATCTGAGCTGCTTCGCAACTGCCTGCAATTTGACCATCCCGCGATGACACGGTTTGTCTCCTCGTGCTTTGAGTCCGATGTGACAGTTGGCGCGTATTTCGAGCCAATGTACCTGCCAGTGCTGACCAGGGATCGGGTGCTGACCGGGAAAACGATCAAGACAATTCCATTCACACATGCCGTGAGAGCTGCGGGTGCGGCCAAGGAAATGGCGCTCATCAGTTGTGACACGGAGCATCAAAAGCGACTGGCTTTTCTTGTGACACTGCTTGCACCAGCGTCTTTGTTCCTGAACGTTCTGGCGGCTCACCGCTATGTTGCTGGCGCATCAAAGCCTTTGAATCAGCATCTTGGCGAATTGAGGTCTCAAATCTTATTGAAGCCGCTACAAGAGTTGTTCAAGTGGGATCGTGAGTCTGCAGCGCTGCTGGCCACATTGCTGGGCTTTACCTCCTCAATTTCAGTGGATCAAAAACTGTTTTCGCGCATGGAGGCGGCTTCGTGTTTGGCGACGTTGTCGATCAAGGCCATTTGGCGCGCGACCGACCCAAAACCAATCAGCCGTTGAGTAAATAGTCACTGTTGCGGGTTGGCCCTGGATGCTTGATTTGGAGTGTCGGTTAGTTTTCGTTCGAGGGCCCTTTGTGGTGCCCTTGTCCGACGACCTGACTACTAAAATGCCAGCCCTATAACGGCCATTGAACCCAACATGGACTGCTCGCCGAGTTGATTGCGGACTACCATAAAGCGGACCGTCAATTGGCGGCAAAGTAGTTTTTGAAGTCTGGCCTAGCCGTGTTCAAGATTTGATTGACTTCATCAAGACTGAACGGCAGCACATCACTGCGTTTGACACGCATTGGCTTGATGTTGCGAAATCCTGAGTTGAATTCATAGCGGTCAGCCGCTTCATTGAGGATTTGCCGCAAGGGTTTCATCACTGCATTGATGCGACGGCCAGACAAGGTGACCTTCTCACCGCGACCTGGCAATTTGGCGAGGTTTCCGCGAAACGCCAACACGTCGGCTTTGGTGATGCTGCTCACAGTCTTGTCGCCAAAGGTGGGAATGATGTATTTATCCAAGGCACCACGCTGGGTAATGCGGTAGCTGCGACGCCAGGTGATTTCGGATTCCGAGTACCACTGTTCAGCGAAGTCTTTGAGGCTAGGGTTGCTTTGGCTGCTGCCCGCTTGCACAGACAATGGTTTTCCGTTGGGTTTGATGGCCTCATCAGCTTCAATAGATGAAAGCGGCTTACCAAAAGTTTTGACGTAGTCGAAAGTGCCCAACGCAATTTCTGACTCAATGCGATCGAGGGCCTTTTGCAGGCGCTTGCGGTTGGTAGCGTTGTCGGGCAGTGTCGTGTACTCACGCAACCGTTCCCCGCCAGATCTGAAATCCATGAAGAGTGTGCCTTTGCTGGCAAGGCAACGGATGCTACCCATGGAGAGCTACTCCACTGGCCATCGGAATGGCGAATGAACCGACTGCTGAAACCATACCCATATCTGCTTCGATGGTCTCCCATAGGTACAACGTTTTTCGCCCCCCGAACGGACGGATGTAATGCCGCCCTTCCAAAAGTACGCTGTCCTTCAGCCGATCCCGGATAGTCCGGCTGTCGTATTTGATGCGTGCGGAAAGCTCTGCTGTTGTCAGATAGGTTGTTGTTTGATTATTCACTTGGAACTCCTGTTTATGATGCGACAATCAGAATCACAAAAAAACATTTCAATTTGTTTTTTGTCATCCTGAATGACATTATATATCCCAAAATTCTATTGACAGATGTTTTTTATCATCCTAAATGAAATATTTTTATCGAGACTGAAGTGATCAAGTGCCACTTATCCCGTTTGATGGGCGAGCGAAAGCTAAAAATTAGCGATGTAGCGCGCGACACTGGTCTGCATCGCAACACGGTGACCCTTCTTTATCAAGAGACAGCTACAAGAATCGACCTAGACGCGGTTGACGCGTTGTGCAGGTACTTTGGTGTTCAAGTGGGTGAGTTGTTTGAGCTCACGGACGGAGAAGTCAAGGGTGTCGCATAGGGATCAATTTACCCATATGCGTAGATACTGAACAACCTCTGGTGTGGAGCTAGAAATCGGAGCATTCACGTTCTCGATATCAGTGCACAACCGGCAGACCTGACGTCAAATCATTATTCGCAGAGCAACCACCTTCCTGAGGCGCGAGTTCTGTTCGACTTGATTCAGGAGACCACTCAACAGACCGGGTTTGCCAGCGTTAATCAGAAAAACGCAAATGGCTTTCATCTTGTCAACCGATTGAAATACCCAACACGGCCCAGCACAGGGTGCTGTGAACGGCCACCAAGTGGCTTTTGTAGGGCTGCCATCGCGTAGGCTTCTTGGTTACAGCGTCGAAAAGGGTGGCTTCCTTTTGGTTTGCGACACCCCGACCATAACTACCCTCACAGACAAAACTTCCCGGCTTGTCTTCAACGATGCTGGCGTGACTCCGCATCAGGAGGATTTCTGCTTTGAGTCTTTTGTCAGCGATGACTTTGTGGCCCACCATCGGTGCCCGGACGTCGGCCCGAAGTTGCTCCAATGCGTCGTCATTCATATCGATTCATGCTCCGTGTCATTTTTGACGCCTTAGATATTGCTTGTCTGGCGCCAAGACTCGGGCCATGAGACTAATAGTCGAAATCACCATCGAGGAATATTCCGTGGGCCAGACTTGGGCCATGCGTGGGCCACAGGTGGGCCATGGAAAAGTGGCTGTCGGCCTCTGACGATTGGTCTTTTTCGGGCCAGACTGCTTTTTGACTATTGGTCAGCACTTG
>NZ_JBAWYV010000253.1:0-2961 GCF_037143375.1 Rhodoferax sp.
CGTCGCTGGCCCTCGGCATACAGCGTGTCAAACACCAGACTCGACTTGCCCGAACCGCTCGGGCCGGTGACCACCGTCAACTCGCCGGTGCGAATGTCGAGGTCAATATTTTTGAGGTTGTGCTGGCGTGCGCCGCGAATGCGGATGAGACCGTGTGGCATGGGGTGATGTCTTTCCTGTGGAGGCCAGACATTCTAGGCAGGTCAGGGGGAAAACCCGTGCCAAAGGGTCATCTCAAACCAGAGGCTAGCCCTTGAGCGCCCGCGCCAACTCGACACAGGGTTTGACACCAACTGCGTCCTGAATACGAGGCAGCAAGGCCAGCAGGTCGGCATAGCCGCTGGCAGCTTCCACCGCCAGATTCAACCTGAAACCTCGAAGGCCCAGGCTGGCGGTGAGTTTGGTAGCCAATGGCATGGCCGTGCTGTAGCGTTCTTGTGGGGTACGTGTGCTCACCGGCAATTCAGGCACCGTGAGCGCCGCATCATTGCCTGCAATCAGGGGCACAGCGCTTGGCGCGGCCACCAGAAAACCAAGTGCCACCAGATGATCAATGTCCAGCTGAGAAATTCCGAGGCCACTGGTGGCGGTCAAAACCTGAGCACTCAACTTGACCCCGTCAAACAAAATAAATGCAGAGCGCTGGCGCGCTGAAAACAGGTTAGAGCGCGCCTTGAACGCCTGCTGACCGACTTCTGTTTTTGAGTATTTCATGGGGCATTCTATGTTTGAACGGCGAAACTCCAGCCTGATGACACACTCGCTTACCTGTTCCGCCAGGCAAAAAAAACAGCCCTCATGGAGAGGGCTGCTGAGTCGCACGGGTTAACCCGTTAATCGTTGGCGTAAATATCTACGTCTTTGGTCTCTTTCACAAAGATCATGCCGACCACAAACGTCATACCGGCCACGATGATGGGATACCACAAGCCGTTGTACATGTTGCCGGTCTGCGCCACGATGGCAAAAGCGGTGGTGGGCAGCAAACCGCCAAACCAGCCATTGCCAATGTGGTACGGCAAGCTCATCGAGGTGTAGCGAATGCGGGTGGGGAACATCTCCACCAGCATGGCGGCAATCGGGCCATACACCATGGTGACCAGAATCACGAGGTAGGTCAGGATGGCGATCACGGTGAGCTTGTCAAACTTGGCCATGTTCGCCTTGGTCGGGTAACCTGCCGCTTTCAGAGCGTCCGCCACTTCCTTTTTGAAGGTATCGCCCTTGGCTTTGGCTTCAGCGGCAGGCAACCCTTTGGAGGCGTAGCTGGCGATCACGGTCTCACCGATCTTGATGGTGGCCGGGGCACCCGCCGCACCCGGTGCATTTTCATAACTCACCGAAGCGCCGGCGAGCACCTGCTTGGCGATGTCGCATGAGCTGGTGAACTTGACGGTACCGGTCGGGTTGAACTGGAATGAGCATTCTTTGTCTTCCGAGGTCACCACCACCTTGTTGGCCACCTGGGCTGCCGCAAGATCAGGATTGGCAGCTTTGGTCAGTGCCGTGAAGACCGGGAAGTAAGTCACCACCGCCAACAGACAACCGGCCATGATGATGGGCTTGCGGCCAATCTTGTCAGACCAGGCACCAAACACCAGGAAAAATGGAGTACCAATGATGAGCGAGATCGCCACCATGATGTTGGCGGTTGCGCCGTCCACTTTGAGCGCTTGCGTCAGGAAGAACAGGGCATAGAACTGGCCCGAGTACCACACCACTGCCTGGCCTGCCGTCAGGCCGACCAGGGCCAGAATCACGATCTTCAGGTTTTTCCACTGCCCGAATGACTCGGACAACGGGGCCTTGGAGGTCCGACCCTCTGCCTTCATTTTGGCGAAAGCAGGCGACTCATTCATGCTGAGTCGAATCCACACGGACACCGCCAACAACAAAATCGAGACCAGGAACGGAACACGCCAACCCCAGTCAGCAAATGCGGCTTCGCCAATGAGGGTTCGCGTCCCCAGAATCACCATCAAACTCAAAAACAGCCCCAAGGTCGCTGTGGTCTGAATCCACGAGGTGTAGGCACCGCGCTTGCCATGCGGCGAATGCTCGGCCACATAAGTGGCGGCGCCGCCGTATTCACCACCGAGGGCCAGGCCTTGCAGCATACGCAGACCAATCAAGATGACCGGTGCGGCCACGCCGATGGTGGCGTAGTTGGGCAGCATGCCGACAATGAATGTCGACAAGCCCATGATCAGGATGGTCACCAGGAAGGTGTACTTGCGCCCAATCATGTCCCCCAGACGGCCAAACACCAACGCACCAAAAGGGCGCACGATGAAACCTGCGGCAAAAGCGAGCAGTGCAAAAATGAAGGCCGACCCCTCATCCAGACCACTGAAAAACTGCTTGGCAATGATGGCGGCGAGCGAACCGTACAGGTAAAAGTCGTACCACTCAAAAACTGTGCCCAATGACGAGGCGAAAATCACCTTTTTTTCTTCGGCGGTCATGGGTCTTGCGACTGCTTTTGTTGCCATCGTGATGTCTCCTAACGGTTGTAATGAATGACACCTTGGCAGGCATCTGTGGCGGACTATCAAACGACTTACTGACGGTATTCTGACTCATTGATCAGGAAATACAGCGTCGTTAAAGCGCCCGATTTATGAATCAAGTGCTAACCCTAAGCACTATTTTTACAATGCGGAATATATGCGCAAAATAGCCATAAAACCGTCATTTTTCGCCTTCAAAATGAAGTGAGAATAATTGGTCAGTTGACATGCAATTTATTCTGCCTTTCATGAGCGACGCCCTCTTGAATCAGGGTTTGTCCCTAGCCCTCCCGTAAGGGCATGGTCAGCCCTTTTTTGCAAGATGGAGCGATGTGTTGATAGCACTACTCGCATTTTTCCCAACCTACCTTAGGAGACCCGAATGATTGATCCGGTGGTCGACAAAATCCAAAAACACCCGAAGTACTTGGAACTTCAAAAGAAACGCGGC
>NZ_JBAWYV010000254.1:0-2919 GCF_037143375.1 Rhodoferax sp.
GCACAGTGCTGACGTTTGGCCAGGCCGCCACGCTGGCCACCGGTCTGGCATCGACGATGGCAAGGCTTGCGCCTGATCGAGGTGCGGTACCAGCTCACGGTGCAGCGGCTCAGTGCGTTGCACTTGGTGCAGTGGTCGAGGTGTTGACGCTTGCCGGGCTGGCACGGATCACGGCCTCGACTGTGGCAAGGCTTGCGCCTGATCGAGGTGCGCCACCAGCTCACAGTGCAGTGGCTCAGGCGCTCAGGGCGTTGCACCTGGTGCAGCCGGTCACATGCTGACGGTAACGGCCATGCTGCCCAGCGGTCAAGAGTGGCACCAGCTCACCAAATCAAAGCCCATCGGCTCACGCCACCGGCAACGATCCGGGCCGCAGTTCGCCAGTTTGTGTGGGTTGTGCGTGTTCAGGCTGCCATCGCTGGGGCGGGTTGAACGCGCATGGGCGTGGCTTTGAATCGCAGTGCTGCTTGCCACACGTCATAGGCGCTCTGTTCTGCCAGCCACAGCCGGGCCTCGCCGCCACGGTCAACACCTAGCCATGCCTCAAGACGCAGGGCCATTTCAGGCGATATAGCAGCCCGGCCATTCAGCACGCGGGAAAGTGCCACGCGGGAAACATCCAATTGCGCGGCGGCTTCGGTGACATTCAACCCAAGCGCGGGCAACACGTCATCACGCAGCGTCAGGCCGGGGTGTGGGGGGTTAAACATGCGTGTCATGGTGCGGTTCCTAGTGGTAATCCATGTAATCAACAAGCACAGCGTCTGTGCCTTCAAACGTGAATGTCATTCGCCAGTTGCCATTGACCGACACGGCCCAATGCCCTTTCATATCTTCTGACAGGGGGTGCAAGCGCCAGCCCGGCATATTCATATCCCGTTCACAGGTAGCCACGTCCAGACGTGCCAGTAATCGCGCCAGTTTGGGCGCATGGTCTGGCCGGATGCCCGCTTTTGTGCCACGTTCAAAAAATGCCTGTAGCCCTTTATGGCCGAATGACTGAATCATGTTAAATTGTATCTCGTAGCGATACAAATTGCAATTAACCATTGCAGCACAAGACTCATCGGTTCAAGTGGTCGAGGTGGTGCAGTCGTTTGCATTGGTGACGCTCACAGCTTCAACGTTGGCCACGGCCAAGGTGCTGACGATAAAGGAGCAAACCGCCGCCCGGGTGACTGTGCCAAGAGGGAGGCCCCCTCGCGCTGATTTCCGGCACGGTGCAAAGACTGCCAACAAAGGGCAAAGCGGGAACCGGGCGGGGTTTGGCCGTGGGGACAAGTAAAGAGATAAGAGTGTTTTTCAATTTCACTATATAAAAGTGTTCTCACTTTGTTCTCACTTTGTTCTCAGTTTGTTCTCACTTTGTTCTCAGTCCGCTATCGGCCTCTAACCCGCATGGTTGTTGGGTTTCGTTGGTTTGTTCTCAGTGTTCCAGTGATTTCAAGAATTAGCAGCTAGTGAAAATGTCGAAACGCTCTTAAAAGTCGAAAAAAAAACCGCCCGTCAGTACATCGGGGCGGCTTGTTGGAGCGAATTTTCAGCGGTCAGGCGGCCCGCTGGGGCATCTGAATTACGTTACCGGCCTTGCGCCCGTCCAGGTAATCAGCCCACCACTGCATTAAGCGTTCTCGGTCTTTCAGGTAGGTGGAGCGGTGGTACGCGGCCCTGATCTCATTTGCCTCTTTGTGGGCTAGTTGCCGCTCTATCACGTCAGGATTCCAGTTATTTTCATTCGCCACCGTGGAGAACAGCGCCCGGAAACCATGGGCGGTCGCGGTGTATTTGTAGCCCATGCGTGCCAGGGCTGAATTAAAGGTGTTTTCGCTCAGGGGTTTACTGCGATAGACGGGGCTGGGGAACACTAGCGCACAGTCTCCGCTCAGAGTCTGCATAAATCGCAGAATCTCCACCGCCTGCGCTGACAGTGGCACCCGGTGTTCGGTGCGCATCTTCATGCGTTCAGCAGGTATGACCCACAGCGCCGCGTCAAGGTCGAATTCTGCCCACAGTGCCCCGCGTGTTTCACCTGGTCGGGTTGCGGTCAGGATCATGAAGCGCAGCCCGTGCACGGTTGTTGGGTCGCCTTCGTAGGCTGCCAGCTTGGGTAAAAACTCGGGCAATTCTTTGTCAGTCATCGCGGCCCGGTGTTGCACGGTGCGGGGCTTCAGCACTTCAGACGGCACCAGATCAAGCATGGGGTTCGACTCGATTCGCTCATGGATCACTGCCCATCGATACACCGCCTTAACTCGCTGCAGCACCCGCCCGGCTTGGTCAGCAGCGCCCCGGGCTTCGATCTTTTTCACAGCCTCCATGATTTCGCCGGGTTTGATGGCTGCAAGCGGCCTCGAACCCAGTGTTTTAAAAATATCATTTTCCAGCGTGGCACGAATGCGCCCGGCGGTTTCAATATCCCATCGTGACGCCTGGTGTGTCATCCAGTCGCGGGCCACGGCTTCAAAGGTGTTGACGGTTTCAAATGCGGTCTTGGCCTTGTCTGCCCTGCGCAGCTCGCCGGGGTCAATGCCATCTTTCAGCACTTGCCTTGCCTTGCTGGCCAAATCCCGGGCGTCTTTCAGGCTCACGCCGGGATAGACCCCAAAGGCCAGCCGCTTTTCTTTGCCGCCGTAGCGGTACTTCATGCGCCAGTACCGGCCCCCGGTCTTGGTCAGCTCCAAATAAAGGCCGAAGCCGTCCGCGTGTTTGCCGGGGTCGGTCAGGTTGCGCAATTGCGCGTCAGTCAGTGGCATGGGGGGGGTATCCTTCGCAGTCTGGGGGCATAAATGGGGGCACATTTCGCCATCATACGAGAAAGACCCAGCATTCATGCGGGTTTGCGGCCGGTTTGCGTGTGCGGCCTCGGCACCAATTGAAGATTTCAGGTCTTATCAAGACCACTTAAAACCCGCTTAGTCT
>NZ_JBAWYV010000255.1:0-2917 GCF_037143375.1 Rhodoferax sp.
AGGCGCAGGTGCTCGGGTTGCCCGTTGGCACTGAGCTTGAGGCGGTCTGAACTGACGCTGCAGCCTTCGCGCCCAGCCTTGAACAACAAGGCAATCGCCACCGGCACCAGCGGTTCGGGCAGGATGCGATTGAGGTCCAGGCTGGCCGAACCTTCGCGCAGTTGCAGGAATTTGTGCACATCACCATAGGAATGCACCAGCTCATGGCGCCCATTGACCAGCACCGCCGCCGGCGGGGCAAAGGCCTTGATCAAGGCGTTAAAGCCCTGGTCCACCGCGCTGCTCTTGATTCGCTTGGCGCGCACATTGAGGCTGCTGCTGCCGGTGTTGCTGGCGTAACCGTAGCCCGACCCGATAGCCGCTTCCATCGGCAGTTTCAGGGGCCGCACCAACTGCCATATCTTGTGCTTGGCGCTGACCGGGGTGAAGTCTTTTTCCATCTCGCTGAGCGACTCACTGGAGCCCAAAAACAGATGGCCGCCGGGCACCAGCGCGTACTGGAACCGCTTGAGCGCGCGCTCTTGCGCCGGGGTCTTGAAGTAAATCAGGGCGTTGCGGCACACCACGAGGTCCATGCGGGTGAACGGCGGATCGGTCAGCATGTTGTGCCGAGCGAACACGATGCATTGGCGCAACTCGTTTTTGACCACAAAATTAGTGCCTTTTTTGACAAAAAAGCGCTCCAGCTGTTGCGGCGATATCTCTGCAGCTATCGACTCGGGGTAGGTTCCCGAGCCTGCGGTTTCGATGTTTTGCTGCTCTACATCGGTGGCAAAAATCTTCAGGGTGGGCCAATGCTTGAGCTGGTCAAACGTCTCCAAAAAAAGCATGGCGATGGAGTACGCTTCTTCCCCCGTCGAGACGGCGGCCGACCAGACCCGAATCGTGTCGCCCGCCTGTTTTTTGGCGACCAGGGTGTCGATGATCTGGCGCCCGAGAATCTCGAACGCTTCGCTGTCCCGGAAAAAACTGGTCACCGGGATCAGCAGTTCGCGGCGCAGGGTGAGCACTTCGTTTCGGTCATCTAACAGCAATTCGAGGTAGGCTGCCAGCGTGGGGGTCTGGCGCACGGTCATACGCCGCTCAATGCGCCGCGAGACCGTGCCCGGCTTGTATTCCTGAAAATCGATGCCACCGACCTTGAGCAGCAATTGCAGGATGCCAGTGACGGCGTCCTCAGGGCTGAGCGCCAGGACGCGCCCGGATGCTTCATTCAGCAAGCTGGAATTCACATCCGGCTGATTCAGGATCAGCGCCAGAATACGTGGCCCAATTTTTTCAATCGGCAGGATGGCATCAACCAGGCCGGTCGCAATGACGCTGCGCGGCATGCCATCAAACTTGGCATTCTCTGGCTCTTGCGCGATGAGAAAACCGCCTGCATCGTTGATGGCCGACGCACCCCGGGTGCCATCCGAGCCGGTGCCGGACAGGATGACCCCGACCGACCGCGCCCCATAATGCGCCGCCACCGACTTGAAAAAGACATCAATCGGCAGCGTCAGGGTGCGCGGATTTTTGGGGGTAAGTCGCAACAAGCCTTCGCCCATGTGCATGACGGAGCCGGGCGGGATCAGGTAAACATGGTTGGGCTTGATCGGCATGTCTTGCTCCACCATCAACACCGGCATCTGGGTGTGGCGCGAAAGCAGGTTGGCCATCATGCTTTTGTGGTCCGGCGACAGGTGCTGTATCACCACATAAGTGGCCCCGGAGTCCGGGACCAGGTCATCAAACAAACGTTCCAGTGCTTCCAAACCTCCAGCCGAGGCACCGATAGCGACAACGTGGGGCAAGGGAAGGGCCTGGGCCGCCTTATTGAGAGTGTCAGACATAGAGAACCTATTACATTTACGTGAAAACCGATCAGAATCAGATGCGCCTCAAGCTAGCTGGCATGGTCGGAAGTCACTACCGGAATACACTGAACTTGAGCGATGTCAATTTTTGTCCAGGACATTATTTTAATCCATGACCCAGATCAAAACTTCAATGTCAAATCCCGTCGGCGAACTGCTGAGCCAGGCCGCGATGGAACAGGCCACCGGTCTGAGCCGCGAAGTGCTTCGAAAGTGGGAACTGCGCTACCAGTTTCCCGTGCCTCTGCGCGGTGCGCGTGGACAGCGCCTGTTCGTCCCTGCGGACGTTGAGAAACTGCAACTCCTCAAACGACTAATTAACCAGGGTCTGCGCCCTGCCAAGCTCATGGGCCTGTCGGTGGCTGATTTGCAGGCGCTGATGGTGCTTGATTCTCCTGCGCACGAATCAGCACGGAATGCCCCACAAGACGAGACGCTTATCCTCGGCCTTCTGGCTTGCTTGGTGCCAGGGTCGGCGCCTTTGAAAGTGCGAAATTTCCTGGAAGCACAGGTCCTCGCGCTGGGCTTGTCGCACTTTGTCGACCGGACCCTGCCGGCCTGTAATCTGGCAGTGGGTAATGCCTGGGCACAAGGCCATTTAGGCGTACACGCGGAACACCATTACACCGAGTCGGTGCGCCAGGTTGTACTGCGTGGGCTGTTCCATTTGCCGACTTGCCACCAGTTGCCCCGGGTGCTGCTGACCACGCCGCCAGGGGAAATTCACGGCCTGGGTTTGTTAGCCCTGCATGCCGCCTTGACCTTGCAGGGCGCCGACTGCGTCAACCTCGGCACCCAGACTCCCGTGGCCAACGTGGTGCAAGCGGTGCAGGACTGGGGGGCCACAGTCGTGGCGATCTCGGTGAGTGTTTGCTTTGTTCCAGAGGCACTGCAGCGCTACGTCAAGGCCCTGCGCCAGCAGTTGCCACCCGCCTGTGCGCTGTGGCTGGGCGGCCAAGGCAGCCAGTGCCTGGAGAGTGATGCGGTCACCGGTCTGCACGTCTTTCAAACCACTGGGCAAGCGGTACAGGTCTGGCAAAAGTGCCACGCTCACGCCA
>NZ_JBAWYV010000256.1:0-2849 GCF_037143375.1 Rhodoferax sp.
AGACCATCAGCCCGACCACCACCGAGGGCACCGCCAAAAAGGTATTGAGCACGGTTAGCAGTGCGGCCCGACCGGCAAAGCGCGCCACCCCGAGCCAGGCGCCAAAGACCAGACCCAGCACACAGGCGATGAGGCACGCCGTGGCGCTAACCGCCAGCGAGCGGCCCACAATCGACAGCAAGCCGGGATCGCAGGAGACGATAAGTTGCAGCGCAGCGGCGGCGCTTTCGGTAATTGAATTCATGTGGTCGGATAAGTTGCGGTATCGTAACCACCGACTTAATTACCGGCGATATGAAACGTTGTGCATAGGCTTCAATTCCACTACACCCTCTCCCGCGACAGCAGCCCGGCGCTGGTCCGCAACCCCTTGATCGACTTGCTGCAGGCGGTTTCCACCCAAGGCTCCATCTCTGCCGGTGCGCGGGCACTGAACTTGTCTTACCGCCACGTATGGGGCGAACTCAAGCGCTGGGAAAAGGAGCTGGGCCATGAACTGGTGGTGTGGGAAAAAGGCCAGTCGGCGCGCCTGACCGAATTTGGTGCCAAGCTGATGTGGGCCGAGCGCCAGGCGCAGGCCCGACTCGCCCCCCAGATTGAAGCCCTGCGCGCTGAACTGGAACGCAGCTTTGCCGTGGCCTTTGACGACTCTACGCATGTGGTCACGCTCTACGCCAGCCACGACGAAGCCCTCACCGCCCTGCGCGAGCACGCGCTGCAAACCACCCGCGAACAAGGGCCCGGCCAGCTTCACCTCGACATCCGCTTCACCGGCAGCGTGGACGCGATTCGGGCCCTGAACGAAGGCCGCTGCGTGATGGCGGGCTTTCACACCTTGCAAAACACCGGCCCCAAGACGCTGACCGAGCGCACTTACAAACCTCTGCTGCAACCCGGCCAGCACAAGATCATTGGTTTTGCCCAGCGCAGCCAGGGCCTGATGGTGGCCCGTGGCAACCCGCTGGCGCTCACTTCCCTGCACGATGTGGTCCGCACACAGGCCCGCTTTGCCAATCGGGCCTTGGGCACCGGCACGCGCGTGGTGCTGGACGACTTGCTGACCCAAGCCGGGCTGGCGGCCAGCAGCATTCAGGGTTATGAACACACCGAACCCTCGCACGCTGCCGTGGCCCATGCTGTGGCGGCTGGGCAATGTGACGCGGGTCTGGGCATCGCGGCAGCGGCCCATAGTGAGGGCTTGGACTTTGTTCCGCTGGCTGATGAACGCTATCACCTGGTGTGCCTCAAGTCGGCCCTGCAGCAGCCCGGCATAGGCGCCCTCCTGAAGCTCCTGAAAACACCGGACTGGCAGCAGGTAGTGGACGGAATTCCGGGCTACGCAGCGGCGCAAAGTGGGGAAGTTTTGTCGATGCGAAAGGTGCTGCCCTGGTGGACTTACCCTATGAATCGGCCTGCATAGACTGTACTTTGTGTCACTGTTCCGTTATGGAACAGTTGTCGCACATTGCCCGACGATGGCACAGGCAAAACCCCGCGTAAGTCCTTAGAAAAATCGCTCAATTTGCCCTCTTTCAGACCCCAAACGGGCTGGCACGGGACTTGAGTATCAAAGTTACCCGCAAGGGAAACCGATTGATTTTTTTATAAATTCGAGGACACACCATGATCTACGCAGCACCCGGCGCCGCCGATGCAAAAATCGCTTTCAAGGCCAAGTACGACAACTTCATTGGCGGCAAGTTTGTGGCCCCGATCAAAGGCGAGTACTTTGACGTCATCACCCCCATCACCGGCAAGCCCTACACCAAGGCTGCACGCTCCAGCGCTGAAGACATCGATCTGGCACTGGACGCCGCTCACGCTGCCGCCGATGCCTGGGGCAAGACTTCGCCTACCGAGCGCGCCAACCTGTTGCTGAAAATAGCTGACCGCCTCGAAGCCAACCTCGAAATCCTGGCTTACGCTGAAACCGTGGACAACGGCAAACCGATTCGCGAAACCATCAACGCCGACATCCCGCTCACGGTCGACCATTTCCGCTACTTTGCCGGTTGCGTCCGTGCCCAAGAAGGCGCCCTCTCCGACATCGACGGCGACACCGTGGCCTACCACTACCACGAGCCTTTGGGCGTGGTTGGTCAGATCATCCCCTGGAACTTCCCGATTTTGATGGCCGCCTGGAAACTGGCCCCCGCCATCGGCGCCGGCAACTGCGTGGTCTTGAAGCCCGCTGAATCCACCCCCATCAGCATCTTGATTCTGGCCGAATTGATTGCCGACTTGCTGCCACCGGGCGTGCTCAACATCGTCAACGGTTATGGCCGCGAAGCCGGTATGCCACTGGCCACCAGCAAGCGCATCGCCAAAATCGCCTTCACTGGCTCTACCACCACAGGCCGCGTGATTGCACAAGCTGCCGCCAACAACCTGATTCCTGCCACGCTGGAACTCGGCGGCAAATCGCCCAACATCTTCTTTGCCGACATCATGGACAAAGACGACGGTTTTCTGGACAAAGCCATCGAAGGCATGGTGCTGTTCGCGTTCAACCAGGGCGAGGTTTGCACCTGCCCATCACGCGCGCTGATTCAGGAATCGATCTATGACAAGTTCATGGAACGTGTGCTCAAACGTGTGGCCGCCATCGTGCAAGGCAACCCGCTCGACACTAACACCATGATGGGTGCGCAAGCGTCCAAAGAGCAAATGGCCAAAATCATGTCCTACATGGATGTCGGCCAACAAGAAGGCGCTGAACTGCTCATCGGCGGCAAACAAGCGCATCTGGATGGCGATCTGGCAGGCGGCTACTACGTGCAGCCTACGCTGTTCAAGGGCCACAACAAAATGCGCATTTTCCAGGAAGAAATTTTTGGACCGGTGCTGGC
>NZ_JBAWYV010000257.1:0-2842 GCF_037143375.1 Rhodoferax sp.
ACGGCAAACGAGCGCTGGAACAACTGGCTCAGCGTGGTGCCGAGCGAGCCCGCCGCTTCGGCGGCGCGCACGGCGTCTTTGAGTTGTCCCAGAATTTGCGGCTCGCCCAGCACCATCGAGTCCAGCCCGCTGGCGACCCGAAAGGCGTGGCGGGCGGCCAAGCCGTCTTCCAGTGTGTAAGAGTGCGCGCGCAACAAACTCGGCGCGACGCCACCAGAGTGGGCCAGCCAGTCCAGCGTGTGTTCGAGTTCAGGCTTTTCGCCTGCGCAATAAATCTCGGTGCGGTTGCAGGTCGAGATGATCGCGGCCTCGGGTTGACGTGAGAGCGACTCGCGCAAACCCCGTAAGGTTGGTTCGATTTGATCGACCGCGAACGCAAAACGACCGCGCAGATCGAGCGGCGCGGTCGTGTGATTAATTCCTAAAGCCCAGACTGCCATGTCACGATTATAAAATCAGCCCGTTGATACAAATCAAAACTTTTTCCCCTGCCATAAAGATTGCCATAAATGGGCCCACTTGACTTCCTGAACCATCTGCTTAACTTCGTAGCCCCGGCGGCGTGGCTGGCGCTGGGGGTGACGCTGGTTGCCCGAATATTTATAAAGAATAGGCCTGTAGCCCTTACGCTACCTGCGCAGGCAGCTATTAATTTTGTAGTAGCCGTGATGGTCTTGGGGATTGGCTTGTGGGTCTTTGGCCGCGACGGCAAGATGCTCACCTACACCGGCATGGCGCTGCTGAGTGCCACCAGCCAGTGGGTCATGCTGCGCGGTTGGCGCTAGCTCAGTCCACGCGCTTGTAGTGCATTTTCATAATGCCCATGTCAATGGACGCGGTGTCTTTGTCTTGCATGACGAAAACCAGACTGGCCATTTGCCCCTGAGGGATGACCTTGACCTTATTGCCATCGACTTCAAATTTGCACTTCACGGACTGACCGCCAACCTCCAGCGAGTCTGAAGTGAATGTCATCGTCGCCTCCAGGCCCAGACCAGAGGGTAGCTCCATGCCAAAGGGTTTGCCCATGGCCTTCGTGTCCATTTTCCATGTGCCTTTGAGGGGATGACCGCCAAAGCTGAACAGGTTGGACAGTTTGCTGCTCAGGCCCGACAGGAAGCCTTGTTGGGCGCTGCTGCTTGAGCTTTCTTCGCGGTCGTTGTCACTGCTACGCTGGTTGGACAAGAATTGCTTTTGCAAGCTGTTCTTGTATTGCGGCCCGGTGGCCCACTGGCCCTCGCGCAGACCAAAGGTGTCGGGCATCCTTTTTTGGAGTTTGGCGTTTTTGTATTCCCAATCGCTGATCTTGTCGAGCACTGCGGCTTGAATGTCGGCTTTTTCCAGCCAGGGCGCGGTGTCGATGGATTGCAGCACCAGCTTGGCTTTGACCGTGAGTAACTTGGCCGGATCGCCTTTGGCGTTGCGCCCGATGGTCTCTTCACGCGGTTTTTCAATCTCGATCACTTCGACCAGTTCAACGTCTTTGGCCAGGCACAGGCGAGAGCCGTCACGCCATTTGGTCAACTCGGGCGTGGCCGTGTACTGCATCAGCGTCTGGGGAAAATAGCCGCCGCTGCTGATCGGCACTGCCGGGCTGAACAGGCCTACCGCCACCAGCGTATTGAGCCAGGTGAGCGTGCCCTGGTCGTTTTCGCCAACGTTGAAGTTGGTCACGCCGTAGTTCATGTTGGAGAGGCAAAGCTCGCGTTTGTTTTGCAGACTCAGGGTGACCCCGTAACCTTCCTTGGCAGCGGCTAACAACTTGCCAGGGGTGGCTGCGGGTGGACTCAACACAAAATAGGCCACGGCACCACCCAAAGCCAATAGTGAAATCAGGGCGCCAGTGGAGTACCAGACCTTTTTGGAGCCTGCGAAGGTCTTAAGCTTGGCCACTGCTTGTTCAGCCCCCTCGGGCGAGGTCGACCTGGGTTGTGCGGGAGATGCTTTGGTGGTGTTGACTGGGGACTGTGGTGAGGCTGCTGCCGGCATTTCTGGGGGTAAATCGACCTTGCGAAGGCGTGCCCCGCAGCCTTCGCAAAAAACAGCACTTTCCTCGTTTTTCGTGCCACATTGGGTGCAAAAAATAGCCATGACTAATCCTTCAGCCAGCCGCATGGCCGGCTCATACATTGAAAATTGAGGCTTATTTCAGTTTGTGACCGCAACCGCCGCAAAACACATCGTCGGGCGTGATGGGGTTGGCGCACTTGGGGCAGGTCGTGGCTTGCGCTGCGGGTTTGGGTGCGGGCGGCGGGGTGACCGGGCCTTGCATCACTTCTTTGAACGTGGTTGGTGCCGCGCCTGCTGCGCGGGCATTGGAGGGTGCGCCACCGATGTCAATGTGGGCGATGTCGCCGGCCTGCTTCTTGATCAGGTTTTCAATCACGATGATGATTTTCTTCAGTTGCTCCTCGTCGATTTCCTGGCCTTCAATGACCGAGCGCTTGAAGGTAATGACGGCAGACGCGCCGCTGTCTTCGTTGAAGCCGATCATCAACTCTTTGTTCAAGAAGTAGTACAGGCCGCCACCGACCACGCCAATTAACAAAAATAGCAGGAAAGCCCAGCCGCTCTGGATGGCGCTGCCGATAAACAGGCACAGCGACAAGATGCCGAGCGCTGTTTTCCAGGGCTTGTGGCTGCCGTAATAAGACGACGAGATGTGTCCAAACGGGGTCAGGCGGCGGACAAAGCCGGACAAGGAGCCACGCTCAAATTCAATGCGGGTGTCGCTGACCTGCAGGGTGGTGGTGGCGTCGATGCCGAGCAAGGAAAACACGAAGGACCAGAAACCGCTCTCGCGGGCCACGACCTTGACATACGGTTCACCCACTTGTGGGTT
>NZ_JBAWYV010000258.1:0-2810 GCF_037143375.1 Rhodoferax sp.
TGGCCCTGACCGAAGACGACAACGAGCCGCCCACGCTGTCGGTGTTTGACGACGATGGCCCCGCCAGCATCAGCCTGAAACGCCTGAATGCGTTTGCCGACGGCGTCTGGGCGGTGTACGACCTGCATGAACTCTGGCGCAACTTCGGCCCCCGTGTGGAGACGATTCACAAAGTGGCGACACCGGGTAGGAATGACCCTTGTTCTTGCGGGAGCGGGAAGAAGTTTAAGAAGTGTTGCGGGGCTTGACACTTGGGTCCGACCAGTTCTATTCCACTTGCAGCAAGGAATCAAGCCTGACCTCAATAGTTAGTTGAGACTTAACCGACATGCCACCTATTCTGCCGGGGCTGAATATTGTTTTGGCAAAAGAGTCCTGAACAAAACGGTTGGCCTGCTCGGAAAGTAAACCGCCTTCAATCAAGACCTGATCAATGCGCCCGCCCTCATTGATCAGCAAATGAGCGATTACCGGGTGCGGGGAAATGTCGGGTAAGACCTGAGGCTGCGCGGGCGCATCATCGCGCAAAAATACAGGTTTTTCTGTCAGCTCACCCGGCTTAAAGTAATGAGGTTCAGGGAGAGGTCCTGTTACTTGTGTGTCTGTTTTTTGGCTGGAATTCTGAGCTGTGACTGACGAAGAAACCATGGGGAAATCATCGGGTTCAAGAGGAGTTGGTGATTGACTTAAGTGCTCTGGCACCATGACTGGGGGAGCACTGTCTGGTTGTATCTCATTAGCCAGTCGTAGTTGACTCGCCGGTTGTGGTGCAACTACGTTCGCTTTTAGAAAAAGCATACTTTGAGTACCAAGTGTGCTCACGCTTCTGCTATGGATCAGTACCGTAACCAGTCCAATATGCGCTGTGAATGAAAGCAGGCATGCCAACAGCCAAGGGCGTCGAATCACCAAAAATACACCCCCCAACGAAATGATTCCACTATAAAAGTTGACAGTGCATGGCGTAAACCATGCACTGTCGCTAGTTACTCTGTGACCAGTTCACGCCAGGAAACTCGTCTTGTACTGTTCGTGCCCGATCCCACATTAAACCGGTGCTCCAACTTGACAGGTGCGCCAGAAGAAAGGCGGAACATATCCAAAGTTTTACCACTTGGCAGTTGAATAACATTGGGTGAAGTGGCAATGCCCAAGCCTAAGGTGCTGGCAATGACATCGGTCGTCCCCACGGCACCGCCGGTCAAATAATCCAACATATAACCAAATGCAGGCAGCTCATTCAAAGCCGGGTCCCCGCAGACCACTGAGGTAGAAGCCACCGGCACGCTGGTTGAAAAAGCCAGTGTTCCAAGAACGAGTTTGGGATCGGTAAACTCAATTTCATGGGCGTTCACCGGGAAGTCGATAAACCAGCCGTTTTTAGAGGTGGAAGTGATGCTGTCTGCGGCAACGGTCCCGGTGTTGAGGGAGACAGTTCTGATCTGCGTGCCCGGATCACAAATTTCAATAGCGGTCCCGGTCGGGCAGGTTCCATTGACAGCAGTTTTCTTGATAAATGAACTATCGGTACGAATGCTGGCGTACGCGGTGGAGGTCACATTGTCTTTGACCCCGTAAAAAGATTGTTGCTGCGTATTGCCGACATCCCCCGTCCCGAGGTAACGACCTGTACCGACAAAAACAACTGGTGTTCCATTCAGCGTTGTGACTTGAGGCCTGGCCGTAATAGGCTGTGGATTGCCTGAGGGGTCTAAAAAAGTCGCCAGCAATTGTTTGCTGAAGCCGGCAGACCCGGAGACCTCGGTGGTAAACCGCCAAAGGTTGCCCAGCAGGTCGCCACCATAAACCCGTGTAGTGACATTGTCCGAGCCCGCTTTGGCAATGATTCTAGACAAGCCGCTTGGGCCACTCACTGCAGTGGAGATGGGGCTACCGCTAACGTTAACCCCGGTGCTGGCATTTAGAACATACAAATAGCCGTTGCCATCGCCAGCGGACGTCACACAACCGGTTGATGTACTTCTTGCGCAGTTGTTATAGCCCGACGATACGATCACCACCCATGTGCCGTTGTCTAACTTGGTGATCTCAGGGTTGCCGAAGGTGTATCCCATGTTGGCATTGGTAAATTCCCAAAGAAGTACCGGTGTTGCCGGGTCGGTAATATCAAGGGCGTAGTAGCCGGTGCCGCCACCATTGAGGCCGCCCACCAAAATGGTTTTCCAAACGCCGTTGATCAAGGCGTCGCTGGATTTTGGCGTGCCCTCCACAAAATACTGATGTTTGTTGGAGTAGCTTTTGTCCGCCAGTGCATACAGTTTTGGCAAGACAAAAGAGGGGATGTAGGCCCATTTTTCGTCCCCCGTCCCTGCATCAAAAGCGTGCAGCATGCCATCGTTCGCGGCTGCAAAAACAACGGCGGCACGGTTTGCTTGCGCTGTCTTGAATGCGGCGTAGCCCGAATCGGTGTACGTTTTGCTGGGTGGCCCAACGTACTGTGGCTGGGCAGAAACAATATCACCCAAAACGTGCGTGCGATGCCTGAAATAATGTGAGGTATCGGACACTGTCCCCTCCTCGTTGCTGCGGTCGCCACGCAGGTAGTTGACCAATGCCTCGCCTGCAGCGCCACTCGTCGCGACCGTGAAATTACTTTGCGCGGAAGACGTAAGGCAATTTGTGCCGGTTGAGCAGAATTGGCTAAGTCCCGTGATCTGTACCGGGTAGGCTGGCGGAGAGGTTGAAATATTGGGAGTTTTGAAATACGCAGCTAAAGTCGTATTGTTTTGCAAATTGGCCCAGGTAAATAAAGTCAGAACAGGTGCTGAAACTGTCCCCGTATTGGTGTA
>NZ_JBAWYV010000259.1:0-2792 GCF_037143375.1 Rhodoferax sp.
TGACCTCGCGCACCGGCGACGTGACCCTCACCGATCCGGCCAACGACTTCAAGGCTAAAGTCACCGTCAGCGGTAAAAACGTCGACCTGGTCGATGTGAATTCACTGACCATTGCAGCAACCACAACAGGCAACCTGACAACAAAAGCGACCGGTGGCACCGAACTGGCAGGTCTAATAGTCGGTGGCAATCTGAATGTTGACAGTGGCAATGGGCCCGTAACGCAAACCGGATCATTGACGGTGGACGGCACCACCGGAATAACCTCTGGCACTGGCAGTGTCGTGCTCAATGACGCTAACAATCTGTTTCTCGGCAATGTCACATCATCCGGCGGATCAGCCATTATTCGAGGAACAGGAGCCCCATTGCCACAAAGCCCGCCAACCACACCATCGCCAATCTCAATAACGCCAACACCACCTGTCGAACCTACGGCACCACTGGTCATGCCGACTCAAACGAATGTGATTCCAGTCGTCGTTGAGATAAAAACAGCCGCTCCAAGTGAGGTCGCCGCAGCGGCCTCCAGTGAAGGCGCTAGTGGAGCGAGCTCAGGTGTAAGTGGCGGTTTTGTCGGTGTGAGGTCTTTTGGCGATCTGTCGGTCGCCATGGGATCTACCTTTAGTTTCACGGTACCGGCGGACACTTTTAGGCACAGCGATGCCAAAGCGGTGGTGTCAGTAGAGGCGAAAATGCCAGACGGCAGCCCACTTCCAGTATGGTTGACTTTCGAGCCCGGAATTAATCGTTTTACCGGGACTCCACCGCAAGGCCAAGCCAAGCTGACTGTTGTTCTCATCGGTCATGACAGCAGTGGGGGTGAGGCCTTCACCGCAATTCAACTCAACTTTAACCAAGAAAGCCAATCACAATGAGCAATTTCGCCTTTTATGAAAAAGTAGTCGCACTGAACTCCGAAGTGCATCGCAACCTCAAATTTAATGCCCCCCAAGTAAATTTTAATTTTGCGCGGGACAGCACTGCAGTATTGATTGCAGGTGTGGAGTTCGCTGAAGCCGCACGCGACTATCCCATTGTGTTTGTCCGAGGGCAAGATCAACAATTACGACCTGTCGTTTTGCTTGGTGTGCGCGAAGCACAAAATCTGTTTGTTGATGAATCTGGAAAGTGGTTGGCAACCTACATTCCGGCTTTCGTGCGCCGTTATCCCTTCGTGCTTGCAGAAGGAGCAGAGCCTGATCAATTAGTGGTGTGCATTGATGAAAAATGCAAAGCACTTACTTCAGGAACTGGCGAATTACTGATTGATGAAGCGGGGAAGCTTCAACCACTAATGGACGATGTGCTGCAGTTTTTGCAAAATTTTCAGCAGGAGTTTGTGCGTACTGAAGCCTTAACAAAGCAACTTGATGAACTTGGGTTGTTCGTGCAACAGGGCGCACGTTTTGACACCGCTGGTGGGGAGACTTTTCAGCTAAATGATTTTTATATGCTTGATGAAGCCAAGTTCAATCAAATTGATGATGAAAAGTTGCCCAGCCTGTTTCGCAGTGGCGCCTTAGGACTGGCCTATTTGCATTTAGCCTCCATGGGCAATATGCGTAAATTACTCAATCTCATTTCTTCTCGATCTGCCGCCGTGAAGACTGTCCCGCAGCCAATCGACAAGGCGCTGCCAAAGCAAAAAGCGACGGCGAAGAATTAAACGTCATATTTTCCTCAGCAACGCAGACAGCAAAATGAAAAATTTACTTATTAAAACAAATTATTTGAGGCAAGTAGCCGTCACGATTTATTGTTTCACGAGTCTTGGTGCCATGGCGGTCGTAGATGAGACCCAGGCCACCTTGGCCAAGCCGTATGTGACCGTTAATGGCATGATTCAGACCAACGCCCGGGCAGAGCTATTGCTACGTGAGCAACTGGCGCGTGGACAGGCAGACAGCCAGGAACTGCGAGGCGGAGTGCGCGACACGCTGATCAACCTGGCACTCATGGAACAGCAAGCTCGAAGTGCAGGATTGGACAAAGATGCGCTAGTACAAGCACAGATGGAGTTGGCCAGACAAAATGTCTTGGCTCAGGCGTGGCAGCAAAAAGTATTAAGTGCAAATCCTGTCAGTGATGCAGAGCTACAAGCTGAGTACGTACAGCAAACAGCACGTTTGGGTGATAAGGAACTCTTGGTGCGCCATTTGTTGGTAAGCGACGAATCGACCGCCAAGCTGTTAATAGAAAAGTTGCAGGCAGGTAGCAAAATTGCTGACTTAGCCAAGGAATATTCACGCGATGTTTCAACGCAAAATCGAGGTGGTTTGACCGATTGGACGATCCCCGCCAATTTCTTGCCTGCAGTAGTTGAAGCAGTGTCAAAATTGAACAAGGGGAGTTTCACCCTGAAGCCGGTGCGCTCAGAGTTGGGGTGGCATATTTTGCAACTCGAAGATTCGCGTGCTTTCAAGGCACCGTCACTGGAAGAGATCAAAGGGCAACTTAATCAAATTCTGGCACGCCGAGTCATTGATTCGCAACTCAAAACCTTGCGGGACTCTGCAAAAGTGCAGTAGAACAAGGCGTTCCGCCCTGAATGTTGCCTTTCTTTATGGTGCTTTGAAGAAGTATTGTCAGACCAACTATGGCGCATAGCGGTTGTCCAATCAGAAATTGGATGACCGGTACACCTTTCATTGCTGACATACGGCAAATGACTTTGGCAGGCCTGCATTGGGCACGCTGCCGAATGCCACGAACGGCTTCTGTCTGGAGTTGAATTGGCCCACCGGAAAGCTGCCTGTCGTGTGCACCCGCTATGGGTCTTCTAGAGTCGT
>NZ_JBAWYV010000260.1:0-2786 GCF_037143375.1 Rhodoferax sp.
GCATCGCCACCGCACGCGGCGAAGTGGTCGCGGTGCAAATGCCGGAGAGCTTTGGCGTTTGATTATTTTTTCCGTTTCCAGATCAGGCGGGAATTAAAGTTAAACCACACGGGTTAGGAGCGCAGTGTGAACGGCTCCCGGACAGCGATTCCGGGCATCGGGATTTTTTCTTCGAATGACTCTTGATGGCCCTTGAAAGCGTAAATTCAATTATTTAAATTCATCTGCTTGACCTATGCGCATTGCCCTCGTCTCCGATATTCATGGGAACCTCCCCGCATTAGAGGCTGTTGTCACGCACATCAAACGTCAAGGCGTTGATTTGATTGTTAACTTGGGCGATAGCCTGTCAGGCCCACTACTTCCTCTTGAAACTGCCCAGTATTTGATGTCTGTCGGCTGGCTTAGTCTGGCTGGCAATCATGAGCGGCAATTGCTGACGAACTCAGCCGACCAACGAAGTGCGTCTGATGACTACGCATACTCTCAATTGGGTGAGCGCGAATTGGCATGGTTACGTGCGCAGAAACCGACGCATCAGCTTCTGGACGACATTTTTTTGTGTCATGGAACACCGTCTAATGACAGTCAATATTTTCTTGAACATGCAATTGAAGGTGGCACAAGGCCAGCTACTGAGGCAGAAATTGAGCAGCGACTGGCTGGGAGACTGTTCCCAGTTATTGCATGTGGCCATACCCATATAGCGCGTGCTATTCGCTCAAAAAATCTTCAGTTGCTATGCAACCCGGGTAGCGTTGGACTTCCCGCATACGACGATAACCACCCGATTGACCATGTAGTCGAAACAGGCACGCCGGATGCGCGGTATGCAATTATTGAGCAATGCAATTCGAACTGGCATGTGGGACTGTTCACAGTCCCCTATAACTTCGAGTTGGCAGCCCAACTGGCTGAACTGCGCAACCGTCCTGAGTGGGCATATGCATTGCGCACTGGGTATATGCCGAATTCTTAATCTTAAGTTCCACCCCAAAAACCCGAGTTTCCCCAATGAAACCCACGTTAATTTTAATTCCGCGATCTGACTATATTTTGATCAGACCGATCAGTTCAATCGCTCGTTTTTGTTTATCGCTTCGTGTCATGATGAGCTCAAACGTGGGCGCATCATCGGCGCTTTTTGGCGTGCTGCGCACGATGGACGCTGCGCGATAAAGCCGTGCAGCGTCGGATAGCTCTACGTTTGAAGCCAGGGTTGACTGGCCATTTGACGCCAATTAAGGTATAGTTTCTATACTATGAGCCCCTTCGAATTCGACGCCACAAAGAGCGAGTCCAATCGCGCGAAACATGGCATAGATTTCGTTGTGGCCCAAAGCCTTTGGAATGACCCGATGCTGCTTGAGATTCCAGCAAAGACTGAAGATGAGCCGCGGTTTCTGGCGATAGGGCAAATTGACGGGAAGCATTGGTCAGCCGTCTTTACGTATCGTGGGTCTAATGTCCGATTGATATCAGTGCGTCGTGCACGCACAGAAGAGGTGGCACTTTATGAAAGCTAAAAAATTCGATCAACAGTTTGACGACGGCGTCGACATAACTGCTTCTTTGGACTTATCCAAAGCCAAGCGCGTGCTGCAGGAACAGAAACGGGTGAATGTCGATTTTCCAACTTGGATGATTGACTCTCTGGATCGTGAAGCCAGCAAGCTAGGGGTTACAAGGCAATCTGTGATTAAAGTCTGGCTTGCTGAGCGTCTTGAGGCCACTACTTCTAACTTGCCGCTCCAACGGACGCGCTCAGGCGCCGCGTACCGCTGAACTTCACGTTGGGCGTCATGAAGATCCGCACCATTCGAGACGAAAGTGACATCGATCAGTTAGTTGATCTAGTCACTGGCTCCGCCGACCGCGCCCTTGTGCAAGTCACAAAAGCTGGTGCTGGAACGCAAGGGTTGCAAGCCCTTTGGTCAATGAAGTTCTCTCCGATCGGCTGCGATCCACTGAACGCCGATACGCCACTCAACCTCATTGAGCAGTTGAACCAAACTTTTACATACCTAGCAACTGCAAAAGCCCTCAGGCTACTACTGGCGCTTCATCCGAAGCTCGCGCCGTTCACGGTCAATCTGGGCACATCACCAGGTTCTGACATTGCGTCAAACGTCAATGAAGGTTTAGCAGCCGAGGTCTTCGCTGCGGTCAACACGTCAAATAACCGTAAGCTTGCAAAGGATCTCTCGAAGGTAGGTAAAGCCGAGGCTGGGTTCAAGTACGTTTTCTTCATGTGCCCAGGCTACGAGCAAGGCCGACAGATCAAGCTGGAACAAGATGGCATCCAAGTGTGGTCGGTGGGCGAAGCGCTATAACGTCCAACCCGGCGCTCAACCTCGCTCCTTTCAGTCGCTGGCCGCTGCGCGATAGAGCCGCGCAGCGCCGGTTAGCTCTACGTTAAAGCACCAATACAGATGATTTGTATGACCGCTGCCTAGAAAATTTGCTGGCGCTTTGGCTCTATCGGGCACTTTGACAACAAAATGTCATCGTATAAATCAAATGTGATTACGTGGATTTCACCACTTGCACCAAACAATCGTAAAACGTGGGGCCTCGCCCCAAGTCGGTCAGATTCTGGCTGGTGACCTGGTTGACATTGGTGCCATCCAGGCCCAGTTTGCGCCACCAGATACCGAGCCCGTTCACCACACCGGGCCGGGCTCTTTTGGTGAGAGCGACCTTGCAGCGGTAAACGCCGCGCTGGTTAAACACCCGCACCACATCCCCGCTTTGAAGGCCCCGCTCCTCGGCATCGACAGGGTGCA
>NZ_JBAWYV010000261.1:0-2769 GCF_037143375.1 Rhodoferax sp.
CAGGAATGTACTCCGGTGTCAATTCTTCGCTAAAGCCCCAAAGACAACAATCAAATAATTGTTTTTCACGCTTGAAAGTTAATCAGTGCGCGGCCGCCTGACGACCATGGCGACGCCCACTGCAGTGAGCAAAGTGCCCGCAACCGTTAAAGCAGAAATGGGTTCAGCAAACAGGGTCCACGCAATGCACGCTGTGACGGGCGGCACCAAGTACATCAAACTCGTGACGGTCGATGCGGCACCTCGTTGAATCAGCAAGTAAAGAAGCGAGCTTCCCCCTAAGGTCAAAGCCAGCACAGACCAAGCCAAGGCGCCTGCCAATTGATCATTCCATTGCACCGACTCCGCCTCCATCAAAGCCAATGGCAATGTCACCAAAAAAGCAGCCCCGAGTTGCACCGCATTGGCTGTTCGCACATCGCAAGC
The DNA here is from genome assembly GCF_037143375.1 of Rhodoferax sp. Taxonomy (GTDB): domain Bacteria; phylum Pseudomonadota; class Gammaproteobacteria; order Burkholderiales; family Burkholderiaceae_C; genus Rhodoferax. The sequence goes on from NZ_JBAWYV010000261.1 coordinate 427, forward strand.
TGCCACAAACCGCTTTTGATAAAGGGTACCGGTTGTGATGCTGAACAAAGCGCCCACCGCAAGGGACAGATTCATCCAGTCAGCTTCCCCTCCTTGACCGAATTTGCGCGAAACCACCATGACCAAGCCCAAAAAACCCAAACTTAATCCCAACCATTGGCGAGGCGCAATTTTGTTGCCGGTAGAAGACAACCACAGTGCGGTCAAGACGGGCTGCAATCCGACGATCAAGGCTGAAAGACCCGACCCCATACCGGCTTTGACGGCCGCCCAAACACCGCCGAGGTAGCCCGCATGCATAAAAATTCCGGTGATGGCCAAGTGCATCCATTGGGTTCGCGTTGCAGGCCATTTGACGCGCGCCAGCACAATCCATGGCAAAAAACACGCCACGGAGAGCGCGTATCGCATGACCAAAAACTTCATGGGTGGTGCGTAAGGCATGCCGTAACGGGCGACGATAAAACCCGTGCTCCAAATCAGCACAAACATCGCGGGCATGGCCTTGATGAAGGCCCGGTTTTCGCCGGAACTCACTTCACCCGTGCTCGAATTTCAGGCAGGGCCTTCTGCAAGTAATAGACCATTGACCAAACCGTCATCACAGCGGCCACCCAGATCAACCAGACGCCCCATAAATGGGTATTAATGGAATCAAACAACATTCCATCAAACAACAAGAAGGGGATGGCCACCATCTGAACCACCGTTTTGAGCTTGCCGACCATGTGAACCGCCACACTTTTGGAGGCGCCAATTTGAGCCATCCATTCACGCAGCGCAGAAATTGCAATTTCCCGGCCAATGATGATCAACCCTACAAACACATCGGCTCGCCCCAAGTGCACCAAAACCAAAACACTGGCGCACACCAGAATTTTGTCGGCCACGGGGTCCAAGAAGGCGCCAAAAGATGACACCTGATTCAATTTTCGAGCCAAGTAGCCATCCAGCCAATCGGTAGCAGCCGACACTACGAACAACACCGTTGCGATCAAATTGCGACTTGCAGGCGCAATATCCAGGGAAAAAACCCCGACGATCAAGGGAATCGCAGCGATGCGAGCCCACGTCATGATGGTCGGTATGGTGAAAAACATGCTTTGATTGTGGCACGAGCCAACAGCTTTTTTTCAGGCCAAGTTCAGTGCAGGGCGCGGTATATTTCTTCCGCCAACTCCCGTGAGATGCCTTCGACGGTTGCAATATCTTCGACCCCCGCCAGTGCTACACCACGCACGCCCCCAAAGCGCTGCAACAACTTGGCGCGTCGCTTGGGTCCGATGCCTGGAATCTCCTCCAATTTACCGCCATCCATGCGCACTTTGGCCCGTTTGGCGCGCATGCCGGTGATGGCGAAACGGTGCGCTTCATCCCTGATTTGAGCCACCAGCATCAGGGCCGCCGAGTCTTTACCCAAATAAACTTTGTCGCGCCCATCGGCAAACACCAATTCTTCCAAGCCGACCTTGCGCCCTTCTCCCTTTTCGACACCCACGATCAGCGACAAATCCAGGCCCAACTGCTCGAAAACCTCGCGCGCCATGGAAACCTGGCCTTTGCCACCGTCCACCAGCACCAAATCCGGCAAGCGGCCGGTACCCACTGGCGTTTGGCCGGTCTTTTGAGCTTCGCGCAAACTCTCCGACAATTTGCCGTAGCGGCGCATCAACACTTGGCGCATGGCGGCGTAATCGTCGCCCGGCGTGATGCCGTCGATGCTGTAGCGACGGTATTCGGCGTTCTGCATCTTGTGGTGATGAAACACCACGCACGAGGCCTGCGTTGCCTCGCCTGCGGTGTGCGAGATGTCAAAACACTCCACACGAAGTTCGTCCAGACTGTCCAACGCCAGGTCCAGCGCGTCGGCCAGCGCTCGGGTGCGCGCCTGCTGCGAGCCTTCTTCTGACAGCAAACGGGCCAACTGCAAGTTGGCATTGGTTTGTGCCATTTCCAGCCATTGACGGCGCTGCTCACGCGGTTGGTGGACGGCGCTCACCTTGGCCCCCGACTGAATTGACAAGGCCTTGAGCAGAGTTTTATCGACCGGCTCGCTCACCACCAGAGACGGCGGTACCGGCACATTCAGGTAATGCTGCGCCACAAAAGCATTCAGCACCAGCGCCTCAACCGAGGGCGTCTCTTTGTTGGATGGACTATCGTCATCTTCATCCTGGTAGAGACTGGCGGCATCCTCCACATGCACGGGGAAGTAGGGGCGATCCCCCAGATGCCGCCCACCGCGCACCATCGCCAGGTTCACGCAAGCGCGACCGCCCTGCACTTTAACCGCCAAAATATCCACGTCGCGGTCCGACACGTTGTCCACCGACTGCTGATGCA
>NZ_JBAWYV010000262.1:0-2705 GCF_037143375.1 Rhodoferax sp.
GAGACCTCTTCGTCCTCGCGCCCCATCAGGCGCTGCGCCATGTCGACCTGCGTCACCTGGGCGCCCAGGCGCTGAAAGCTTTGCGCCAGTTCGCAGCCCATCGGGCCACCACCCAGCACCAGCAGGCGTTTTGGAATTTCATCGAGTTGGGCAAACGCGTGCCAAAGCGTGTCGCTGGTCAAAAAGCCCACTGTTTCGAGCCCGGGTAGCGGCGGCACAAAGGGGCGCGCACCGGCCGCAATCACGATGGCGCGGGTCGTCAGTACCTGCACTTGGCCGTCAGGTCGCGTGATCGCTACCGTCCACGGGTTGACGATGCGGGCATAACCCTGCACCACATCGACGCCAAGGGCGGTGTAGCGCGCCGCGCTGTCGTGCGGTTCGATCGCGGCAATCACGTCAAACACCCGTTGCATCACGGCTTTGAAACTGAAGGTGGGCGTGCTGTCCGAGAGTCCGTAGCGCGATGCGTGCTGCATCTGGTGCGCGACCCGAGCGCTTTTGATGAGTGCCTTGCTGGGTACGCAACCGTAGTTGAGGCAGTCGCCCCCCAACTTGTGGGCTTCGACCAGTGTGACTTTGGCTTTGACCACTGCGGCAATGTAGGCGCTGACCAGCCCCCCGGCGCCACCGCCAATGACGATCAGGTTGCGGTCAAACGCCTTGGGTTTGAGGTGCTTCCAGCGGGCGAAAACCTGGCGTTGTTGCAGATGGGACGCCACTTGACGCGCCAGCAAGGGGAAGAAACCCAGCAGCACAAACGAGCCCAGCAAGGCCGGACTCAAGATGCCCTGGAGCGAGTCAAGCTGGCCCAGTTGGGTGCCGGCATTCACATACACCAGCGTGCCCGCCAGCATGCCAAGCTGGCTGACCCAGTAGTAGGTGCTAACTTTCATCTGCGTCAGACCCATCAGCAGGTTGATGACAAAAAACGGCACCAATGGCACCAAGCGCAGGCTGAAGAGGTAAAACGCACCTTCTTTTTCCAGCCCCTGGTTGAACTCGGCCAGGCGCGGCCCGAAGCGGGCCTCGATGCTGTCGCGCAACACAAAGCGCGCCATCAAAAATGCCAGTGTGGCGCCAACGCTGGAGGCGAACGAAATGATCAGCGTGCCCCACCCCAACCCAAAAATAGCGCCACCCGCCAGCGTCAGGATCACCGCGCCGGGGAACGACAAGGCGGTGACCGCGACGTAAACCACAAAGTAAAGCGTGATGACTTTTAACGGCTGTCCAGCGTACAAGCGCTCGAAGGACTGCTGGCTGCTCTTAAGGTAGTCCAGGCTGAAAAAGCGGTTCAGGTCGAACACGACATACAGCGCGATCAGCACCCCCAGCGTCACCATGACGGCGATCTTTTTAAAGGTCATCGGAAAGCCCGCCAGCCCCAACTAATGCGGGTCACGATGGTGACACCGCACAGCGCGGCAAAGCCATAGGCCATCTCAACGAAGTAGCCGGGCCAGAAGCACATGGCGGCAAAGCAGGCCAGCGTTTCGGTGGCTTCGGTCAGGCCTCCCAGAAAGTAAAACGATTTGTCGGGGTAGTTCGCGCTCGTCATGCCGCGCTTGGCCGCTATCACGGCAAAGGCCAGAAAGCTGGTGCTGGTGCCCATGAAGGCGGCCAGCAGCACGGCCGCCGGCAGGGCGTTGCGGGTCGGGTCGCTGAAGGCAAACGCCAGCACGATGGCGGCATAAAACAAAAAGTCGAGTGCAATGTCAAGAAAGCCGCCGCGGTCGGTGGGCTGAGTCAGGCGCGCCACGGCGCCATCCAGTGCGTCGCACAATCTTGAGGTAAATAGGGCTATAGCCCCCGTTATATATAGGTTGTTAGCTATTAATAAAGCAGCAAACAGGCCGATCAGGAAACCCGCCACGGTGAGCTGGTTGGCATTGATTCCGGCGCGCAGCAAGACCCGGGCCAGTCGGTTGACGCCGGGTTTGATGAGTTCGGTGGCCAAGCGGTCTAGCACGGGGCAGTCGTTTTCTAAAGCGTGGTGAGGTGGTTGGGGTCGGCGATGTCGGCGCGGTCGTGCGTCACCAGCAGCACCGGGATGTGGCGCTGCTTGACCAAGGCGAACACAAATTCGCGCAGGCGTTGGCGCAAGACCTCGTCCAGTTTGGAAAAAGGCTCGTCCAGCAGCAGCGCCTGCGGCTGGGCCAGCAGGGCGCGCATCAGGGCCACACGGGCGCGCTGGCCACCTGACAGGGTGGCCGGGTTGGCGTTGGCGAAATCGCTCATTTCCAGGTCCTGCAAACCCTGCATCACGCTTGCCTGGCGCACAGGACGAGGGCCGGATGGCACTGCAAACAGCAGGTTCTCGGCCACCGTCATGTGGGCAAACAACAGGTCTTCCTGAAACAAAATACCGACCTGGCGGCGCTCGGTCGGCAGCGCGTCGATACGCTGGCCGTTGAGCCAGATCGCACCTTCAAACGCCAAGGGTTCGGTCAAGGTGCCACACAGGGCAGCCAGCAGACTCGACTTGCCCGACCCGCTGGCGCCCATCACGGTGTGAATCACGCCGCTGGGCACGTTCAAGGTCAGGTTTTGCAGCAGGATGGCGTGCGGTAAATACAGCCGCGTCAGCGCAATGTCCAGGCCCATGCTCAGAGCGGTTGGCGTGCGGCCTGGCGCACATAGACTTCAAATGCCAGCGCGGGCAAGGGTCGGCTGAAGTAGTAGCCCTGCACCTCGTTGCAGCC
>NZ_JBAWYV010000263.1:0-2692 GCF_037143375.1 Rhodoferax sp.
CGAACAGGTCGCTCTTGGTGATGCCGGGGCCGCCTTTGCGCGGGATTTTTTCGCCGGCGGCGACGTCAATCACATAAATGGTCAGGTCGCTGAGTTCGGGGCTGAAGGTGGCGGCCAGGTTGTCGCCGCCACTCTCAATAAACACGATATCAGCGTTGGGAAATTCCTCCAGCATACGGTCGATGGCCTCCAGGTTGATGGAGGCGTCTTCGCGGATGGCGGTGTGCGGGCAACCGCCGGTTTCCACGCCCATGATGCGTTCGGCGGGCAGGGCGCCGCTCACGGTCAGGATGCGCTGGTCTTCCTTGGTGTAGATGTCGTTGGTGATGGCAACCAAGTCGTATTGGTTGCGCATGCCTTTGCACAGCATCTCCAGCAGCGTGGTTTTGCCGGAGCCGACCGGCCCACCGATGCCCACGCGCAGGGGCGGTAATTTTTTAGTGCGATTTTTGATGTGGTGCAGTGTGGACATGGTGATTTGCTATGAATAAAGAAGCTGCTTACGCAATAGATACGAGGGCTAGGATCGGAAAAGCCTTGAATATTGGACTTCATGCTGGGCGCTCAAAATCGCCAGCATGGGTGAAAAAGCCTGGCGCTCATGGTCTGCCAGCGCCAGAGCGTGATCGACGGCAGGTGGGATTTCGGCGGTGAGCGCAGAGAGGATGCGCTGCCCGGCGCTTTGGCCCAGCGGCACCGATTTGATGGCGGCCTGCACCATGTTTTCAGCCCAGCCAAACGCGTAGGTCAGCAGGCAGTCGCGCAGGCTGGCTTGGGTGGCGGAGGCGGCGAGGGCAAAGGCCACGGGGTAGGTCGACTGCAGGGCGGCCAGGGTGTCGATTTGCGCGGTGCGGGCAGTGGTGTGGTTACGCAGCCATTCCAGCAATGAGCGGCCCATTTGTTCGGCTTGGGCACGCAACTCGCTGCTCTCACGGGTTTGCAAAACCCAGGCGTTGAGTTTGGCAATTGCAGCGGCGTCGCCGCGTTGCCAGGCCGGTATCGCCTGCGCCAGCACGGCCAAGTCGCTGCGGGCCAGGCTCAGGTGAAGCTGGTCCAGCAACCACTCGGTTGCTCCTGATTCAGTAGCTACTCGCGCAGTATCGACGGCGGCCTCAAGGCATTCTGAGTAGGCAAAGCCGCCAATCGGCAGGGCCGGAGATGCCAACCACATCAGCTGCAGCAGGCTGGTGTCTTGGGTCTGCACCGGCATGTCGTTTTGCATCAGTGGGAATGGCCGTGTCCGTGGTTGCATCCCGGCCCGTGAACGTGGGGCACTGCCGCCACCACGGGGATGCTGATGGCCTTGGGTTTGGGCGCTGCCACAGCGTGGTCGTGGGCTTCGCCATGCGCATGGGCATGCGCGGCATGGCTGTGGCCGGTGCTGGCGTAGGCGCCGCCTTCAGGTTCAAACGCCTCGGTGGCCTCGCGCACGGTCAGGTGCATGGCGCGCAGCATGTCGGCCAGCACATGGTCAGGCTCGATTTTCAGGTGGTCGGGCTTGAGTTCGATCGGCACATGGCGATTGCCCAGGTGGTAGGCGGCGCGGGTCAGGTCAAACGGACTGCCATGCGTGGCGCAGGCGGTGATGACCAGCACCGGTTGCGGTGCGGCAATGACACGGACCAAAGAGCCGTCTTCGGCCACCAGCACATCGCCACCGCGCACCAGCGTGCCGCGGGGCAAAAAGACGCCGAGTTGGCGGCCGAGTGAATCGGTGGCGTCAAAGCGGCTTTTTTGCCGCACATCCCAGTCGAGTTCAAGTGTGGCGGCGCGTTTGAGCAGCACCGGTGCCAGCCCGGCGCCTTGCGGCATGAGTTTGGAAATTTGGATCATCAGAATAGAAAATAGCGTTGTGACAGCGGTAAGCTTACCGCTGCTTCGCAGGTCAGCAACTGGCCGTCGGCGCGCACGCTGTAGGTCTGGGCATCAATTTCCATCTTGGGCAGATAGTGGTTATGCACCATGTGCTGCTTGCGCACGCCACGGATGTTCTTCACGGCGCTCAAGGTCTTGCTCAGCCCGAAGCGCTCCTTGATGCCTGCATTCAGCCCGGCTTGCGACACAAATGTCAAAGAACCGCGCGTCAGAGCGCCGCCATAAGCGCCAAACATGGGGCGGTAATGCACCGGTTGCGGGGTCGGAATGCTGGCGTTGGGGTCGCCCATGGCGGCCATCGCGATGAAGCCACCTTTCAGGATCAGCGCTGGTTTCACGCCAAAGAAGGCCGGTTTCCAGACCACCAGATCAGCCCATTTGCCGACCTCGATGCTGCCCACCTCGTGGCTGATGCCGTGGGCAAGCGCCGGGTTGATGGTGTACTTGGCGATGTAGCGTTTGGCGCGGAAGTTGTCGTTGCGCGAATTCATCTCAATCGGAAAACGCTCGCTGCGGTAGGTATGTTGGCCTGGTGCAGCGGTCAAAACCGGTGCCAGCCAACCACGCTGGCCTTTCATCTTGTGCGCCGTCTGCCAGGTGCGGATGATGACTTCGCCAACGCGGCCCATGGCCTGGCTGTCGCTGCTCATCATGCTGATGGCGCCCAGGTCGTGCAGCACGTCTTCGGCGGCAATCGTCTCTTTGCGGATGCGGCTTTCGGCAAACGCCAAATCTTCGGCAATTGAGGCGTCGAGGTGGTGACAGACCATCAGCATGTCCACATGCTCGTCGAGCGTGTTGACGGTGTAGGGCATGG
>NZ_JBAWYV010000264.1:0-2685 GCF_037143375.1 Rhodoferax sp.
GGGGGATTTTGAGTCCCCTGCGTCTACCAATTTCACCACCCGGGCGGATTCTGTGAAGAACGAAATTATGGCACAGTGTGGGCTATGAAATACCCAACCATTGAAGATTCCATCGGAAAAACTCCTTTAGTGATGCTGCAACGCATCGGCGCCACAGAGAACGCTGCGCGTGGCAACGTGATTCTGGGCAAACTGGAGGGCAATAACCCGGCGGGGTCGGTCAAAGATCGGCCCGCTTTGTCCATGATCCAGCGCGCACAAGAGCGCGGCGAGATCAAACCGGGCGATACGCTGATTGAGGCGACCTCCGGTAACACCGGCATTGCGCTCGCCATGGCGGCGGCCATCAAGGGCTACCGCATGATTTTGATCATGCCTGAAGACCTTTCGATAGAGCGCGCACAGACCATGAAAGCTTTCGGTGCAGAGTTGATCCTCACGCCCAAGAGTGGCGGCATCGAGTACGCGCGCGACCTGGCCCTGCAAATGCAGCGCGATGGCAAAGGCCATGTGCTTGATCAATTTGCCAATGCCGACAACCCCCGTATTCACTACGAGACCACCGGGCCTGAAATCTGGGCCGATACGCGCGGAAAAATCACCCATTTTGTGAGCGCCATGGGTACCACGGGCACCATTACCGGGGTGTCAAAATTTTTGAAGGAAAAGAACCCGGCGATCAAAATTATTGGGGTACAGCCCAATGAAGGTTCCCGAATTCCAGGGATTCGAAAGTGGCCACAGGAATATTTGCCCAAAATTTATAACCCAGACACCGTGGACGAGTTGATGTTTGTGAGCCAGGAAACGGCCGAAGACATGTGCCGCCGGTTGGCCCGCGAAGAAGGGATATTTGCTGGCATTTCAGCCGCTGGCGCATGCTGGGTGGCGCAGGAAATCGCCAAGCGCGAAACCAATGCGACCATTGCATTCATCGTTTGTGACCGCGGCGACCGTTATTTGTCTACCGGTGTGTTTCCAGCTTGATCACTAGAATTACCCCTATTCAAAGGAAACTTAATGCAAATTGATAAAGAAGTTGACGCCCGTGGTCTGAACTGCCCGCTGCCCATTTTGAAAGCCAAAAAAGCGCTGTCTGACATGCAAAGCGGTCAACTTTTACGGGTGGTGGCGACCGATGCCGGGTCGGTGCGCGACTTTCAGGCGTTTGCCAAACAAACCGGCAATGAGTTGGTGGAACAGCAGACCGAAGGCACCGATTTCATTCATGTCATGCGTCGTCGTTAAACGGAGCGTGCAAAAAAAAGGGGCTGCCTCCAAAACTGGAGGCAGCCCCTTTTTGTTGGGTCGCTGGAATTAACCCAGGCGTGACAACTGGTCTTTCACCTTGAGCAAGGTCGCACCAAAGTCAGCCATGCGCTTGCGTTCCAACTCAATCACCGCCGCTGGTGCGCGGGCCACAAAGGCTTCGTTGCTGAGCTTGCCTTCGGTTTTGGTGATTTCGCCTTCCAATCGGGCAGCCTCTTTGCCCAGACGCAGCTTTTCAGCGGCAACGTCAATTTCCATGAACAGGCAAATGCGGGCTTCACCTACCACGGCCACCGGGGCCGCTTGAGCGGCAGCGGCCCAGGCCGCCTCGTCGTCAAATACGCGCACTTCGTTGAGTTTGGCGAGTGCCTGCAAGACCGGGGCCGATTGGGTCAGGAAAGCCGCTTCTGTCGCGTCAGTGGCAATGACAAACAGCGGCAAGCGGGTGGCGGGTGACACGCTCATCTCGCCGCGCAAATTGCGGCAGGCATCCACCAGCAGCTTGAGCTTGCCCACGTAGGCCAATGCTGCTTCGTCAATGCGCTCAGACTGGCACACCGGGTATTCGGCAATCGACACGGATTCTCCAGCACGACCCGCCACTGGGGCTACTTTTTGCCACAGTTCTTCGGTCACAAACGGAATCACCGGGTGCGCCAGGCGCAGGATGGTCTCTAAAGTGCGAATCAGGGTGCGGCGGGTGGCGCGTTTTTGCGCGTCGCTGCCTTGTTGAATCTGCACCTTGGCGATTTCGAGGTACCAGTCGCAGAACTCGTTCCAGACGAAGTCATAGATCGTGCTGGCGACGTTGTCCAGGCGGTACTCTTCAAAGCCCTTGGCAACTTCGGCCTCGGTGCGCTGCAGCAACGACACGATCCAGCGGTCACATTGGCTGAAATCAAGGTAAGCATTGGCTTCAGGCGTGCCACAGACGGCGGTGGCGTGCTCGTTCAGCCCGCAGTCCTGGCCTTCGCAGTTCATCAGCACAAAGCGGCTGGCGTTCCAGAGTTTGTTGCAGAAGTTGCGGTAGCCTTCGCAGCGTTTGCTATCAAAATTGATGCTGCGGCCCAAGGAAGCGAGCGAGGCAAAGGTAAAGCGCAGCGCATCGGCGCCAAACGCGGGGATGCCAGTGGGGAATTCTTTTTCGGTGTTTTTGCGCACTTGGGGCGCGGTTTCGGGCTTGCGCAGGCCTTCGGAGCGTTTCACCAGCAATTCGGGCAGGGCAATGCCGTCGATCAAGTCCACCGGGTCGAGCACGTTGCCTTCGGATTTGCTCATCTTTTTGCCTTGGGCATCGCGCACCAGACCGTGGATGTAGACGTGTTTGAAGGGCACTTTGCCTGTGAAGTGGGTGGTCATCATGATCATTCTTGCTACCCAGAAGAAGATGATGTCGTAGCCTGTTACCAGCACGCT
>NZ_JBAWYV010000265.1:0-2678 GCF_037143375.1 Rhodoferax sp.
CACCTGATCGGCAAGCTGTACCCGATGCGGGTGCGCGACTTCAGCCGTTTCGGTTTTACCGAGGTTTTCTTTCCCGGTCTGGATCAGCCGAAAGACGACTGATGCTACATTTTTTATAGCTGCTTGCGCTGGTAGATCGGGGCTGGAGCCCTAAAAGGCTTGCAACCCCAAGCGATTTAGGCCAGCGCTTCCAGCAACTCAGTCTCAATCTCGATCTGGGCGCGGTTGTGTTGCAACTCATCGCCCTGAATCAAAAAGGTGTCGTCTACGCGCTCGCCCAGCGTGGCAATTTTGGCCAGTTGCAGGTTGATCTTGTGTTTGGCCAGCACGCGGGCCACGCAGTAAAGCAAACCCACCCGGTCGCTGGCCGAGATATTGAGCAACCAGCGCTGGCCTTTTTCATCCGGGCGCAGCGTGATGCGCGGGGCAATCGGGAAACTCTTGACCCGGCGCGACACGCGACCTTTGCTTGGGGGCGGCAACGGCCCGGTCTGGGCAATGGCCCGGTTCAGTTCGGTCTCCACCATGCTGGTGAGTTCCTGGTAGTGCTCGGGCATGCTTTGGGCGATTACCTGAAAGGTATCGAGCGCATAGCTGTTGTAGGCGGTGTGCACGCGGGCATCCAGAATGCTGAAGCCGCGCTGGTCAAAGTAGCCGCAAATGCGGGCAAACAAGTCGGGCATGTCCGGTGTGTAGACCAGCACCTGCAGGCCTTCGCCCAGCGGTGACAAGCGCGCCCGCACGATCGATTTGCCCGAGTTCACATGGCGCGACAGTTGCCGGGTGTGCCAGGCAATGTCGGCGGCGTCATGGCGCATGAAATAGCCCACATCGACTGTGTCCCACAGAGATTTATGCGCCTCAAATGGCAAGGTGTAGAGCGCCAGCAGCACCAGCGCTTCACGTTTGCGGGCTTCGACTTCGGCGTCGCGGTCAGGCGCTCGGCCACCCAGTGCGCGCAGGGTGGCTCGGTACAGGTCTTCCAGCAGCTTGCCCTTCCAGGCGTTCCAGACTTTGGGACTGGTGCCCCGAATGTCGGCGACGGTCAGCAAATACAAGGCCGTGAGGTTGCGCTCGTTGCCAACGCGTTTGGCAAAGGCCTCAATGATGTCGGGATCGCTCAGGTCTGACTTTTGAGCGACGCGGCTCATAGTCAGATGCTCCTGCACAATGAACTCGATGACGCAGGCATCCTCGCGTGCAATGTCGTGCTGCTTGCAAAAGCGGCGCACTTCAATCACGCCCAATTCAGAGTGATCGCCGCCGCGGCCTTTGGCAATGTCATGAAACAACGCCGCCACGTACAAAATCCAGGGCTTGTCCCAGCCTGAGGCCAGTTGTGAGCAAAACGGGTATTCGTGCGCGTGCTCGGCCAGGAAGAAGCGCCGCACATTGCGCAGCACCATCAAAATGTGCTGGTCCACGGTGTAGACATGAAACAGGTCATGCTGCATCTGGCCCACGATTTTGCGAAACACCCACAGGTAGCGTCCCAGCACCGAGGTCTGGTTCATCAGCCGCATGGCGTGCGTGATGCCGTCGTGCTGGCGCATGATTTTCATGAACGTGGCGCGGTTGACCGGGTCTTTGCGAAACTCGCCATCCATCAGGTCGCGGGCATTGAACAGGGCGCGCAGCGTGCGGGTCGACAAGCCTTTCATGCCTACTGTGGTCTGGTAAACCAGAAAGGTTTCCAGAATGGCGTGCGGCTCGCGCTGGTACAAATCGTCGCTGGCCACCTCAACCATGCCGGCCTTGTCGAAAAACCGCTCATTGATCGGACGGGGCTCATGCGTAGATGGATTGAGCCGCTCTTCGATGTTGAGCAGCAAAATCTGGTTCAACTGGGTCACTGCTTTGGCCGCCCAGTAGTAGCGGCGCATCAGCGCCTCGCTGGGGCGCACAAAGGCGCGTTTGTCAGTGTCGGGTGGTGGGGGTTCAAAGCCAAAAGATTGCGCCACGCTGGTTTGCAGGTCAAACACCAGGCGGTCTTCGCGGCGCTGGGCAATCAGGTGCAACCGGGCGCGAATCAGGCGCATGAGGGCTTCGTTGCGTTTGATTTGCTTGACCTCAAAGGGCGTGGCCAGTCCGCTCTCGGCCAGTGCGTCCCAGTTGTCACCGAAGCCCGCAGCCTTGGCGACCCACAGGATGACCTGCAAATCGCGCAGCCCACCGGGGGATTCTTTGCAGTTGGGTTCCAGCGAATAGGGCGTGTCTTCAAACTTGCTATGGCGCTGGCGCAGCTCCAGGGTCTTGGCGACAAAAAAGGCTTGGGGGTCCATGGCTGCGAAAAACGCTTGCTCAAACGCTGAAAACAGCTCCGCGCTGCCCGTGATCAGTCGGGCTTCCAACAACGATGTCTGCACGGTCACGTCATTGGCCGACTCGTCCAGGCACTCATTAACGGTGCGAACGCTTGAGCCAATCTCCAGCCCTGCATCCCAGCAACTGCCAATAAAACCTTCAATCTGGCTCTTGAGCGCGGCATCGGTTTCGGGCGACTGGTCGTTGGGCAAGAGCACCAACACATCCACGTCCGAGTAGGGAAACAACTCGTGACGACCGAACCCACCCACCGCCACCAAGGCAAACGCAGAGGTGAAACCAGCCTGCTGCCACAGTGTTTTGAGCGTGGCATCGGCCAGCGCGGAGAGTTTGGCCAACGCTTGGCGAACACC
>NZ_JBAWYV010000266.1:0-2649 GCF_037143375.1 Rhodoferax sp.
ATGCCCGCTGGTCCGGCGTGTGGCTGGCGCACACCTTGGCGGCGGTGCCGTATGCGCTGATGGCGCTGAGCCCGGCCTACACCGGCTTTGATCCCCGCTTGCGGCACATCACCGCCTCGCTGGGCCAGGGGCACATGGCGTTCCTGGTCCGAGTGAAGTGGCCCTTGTTGCGCGCTGCCCTGAGCGCCAGCCTGGCCATCGGATTTGCTGTGAGCGTGGCGCAATACCTGCCCACCCTGTTCATCGGCGCTGGTCGTTTTGCCACCGTGACCACCGAAGCCGTCACCCTGGCCAGCGGCGCCCAGCGCGCCCTCACCTCCGCCTATGCCTGGCTGCAATGGTTGCTGCCCGCGATTGTTTTCACGCTGGCCACGCAGTCAGGCAAACCCAGAAGTTTCTGAACAGTTCTCAGGGGGACAGCCGAACGCATTTCAGATGCGGGACAATGCAACAACATGCCACTCAACCTCACCGACCCGGACGCACCCGCGCAGCCCCATGACGCTTTGGCGCAGTTGCAATTGGCGCTGCGCGAGCAGCAGGTGATTCAGGACACGGCCGGAGTCGGCATCGTGTTCATCAAAAAACGTATCGTCATCCGCTGCAACCAGCGCTTTGCCGAATTTTTCGGGCATGCCGACAACCACCTGATTCTGGGCAGCGCCAACCGGTCGCTGTTCCCGGATGAAATTGCTTTTCATGCGCTGGGTGAAGCCGCTTACCCGGTGATGGCCCAAGGGCTGGCCTACAAGTCAGAAATCCAGATGAAACGCTGCGACGGCGAGTTGTTCTGGACCCACATGACGGGCAAACTCGTCAACCCGGCTGACACCGCGGAAGGGTCGATCTGGATCATTGACGACATCAGCGAGCAAAAAGCCGCCCAAGCGCAACTCCAATCGGTGATGACCGAGCAAAGTCTGATTCTGGACAACGCGATGGTCGGCATCGTGTTCCTGCGCGAGCGCACCGTCACCCGCTGCAACCGGAGTTTCGAGCAACTGCTGGGCTTTGATCCCGGCGAGTTGCAAGGCAGTTCTTCCCGCAAGTGGTACCTCTCGGACGAGGATTGGCTGGCGGCGCGACCCCAATGGATGGCGCCGTTTGCCAAAGGCCAGGCGTTTGAGGGCGAAATGACACTGCGCAAAAAAGACGGCTCGGCCCTTTGGTGTGAAGTCCGCGCCAAAGCCATCGACGCCGATCATCCTGAGCAGGGTTCGATCTGGATCACGATGGACATCACGGCCCGCAAGAAAGCCGAAAAAGAACTGCTGCAAGCCCGCGAGAATCTCGAAAAACTGGTGGAGTTGCGCACCCAGGAACTCAGCCGTATGGTGATGGCGCTGGAGATAAAAGCCGACGAACAGCAAATCGCCGAAGCCCATATTCAACGCCTCGCTTACTTTGATGCGCTCACCGGTTTGCCTAACCGCTTGCTGTTGGGCGACCGCTGCCAGCACGCCCTGAGCGCCGCCCTGCGCGCGCAGCATCCGGTGGCCCTGATGTTTCTGGACCTGGACCATTTCAAAAATATCAACGATTCCCTGGGTCACCGCGTCGGAGATGAGGTGCTCATTGAACTGGCCACCCGCCTGAAGGCTGCCGTGCGGGAGCAAGACACGGTGTCGCGCTTGGGGGGCGACGAATTCATCTTGCTGTTGCCCGACACCGATGCTGCCGGTGCTGCGCGGGTGGCTGACAAATTACTTAAAGCCGCGCTGCTCCCGATCCTGATTGAGGAACACGAACTCACCGTGACGCCGTCGATCGGCATTGCGCTCTACCCCAAGGACGGGCTGGACCTGGACGCGCTGTCGAAATGTGCGGACGCCGCCATGTACAAAGCCAAGGGTGACGGCCGCAACAGCTTCCGCTTTTTCACCCCGGAAATACAGGCGCACTCCGACCGCAGCCTGCAACTCGACAACGCGTTGCGCCGGGCGCTGGAACGCCAACAACTGCGGCTACATTACCAGCCCCAAATCTCGATGGAAACCGGCGAAACCGTGGGCGCGGAAGCCTTGCTACGCTGGACGCACCCGGAGCTGGGGCCAGTGTCCCCGGCCGAGTTCATCCCCATTGCGGAACGCAACGGCCTGATCCTGCCGATCGGCGAGTGGGTTATCCGCACCGCCGTGCAGCAACTGGCCGACTGGATGGCACGGGGCATGGCGCCGCTCACCATGGCGGTTAATTTATCAGCGGTGCAGTTTCGCCATGACGCGCTGCCCGAACTCATCACCCGCAATCTGGAAGACGCTGCCCTGCCGGCGCATCTGCTGGAGCTTGAACTGACCGAAGGCGTGGCCATGACGCACCCGCAAGTCGCCATTGCCGTGATGGACGATCTGCACCAACGCGGCGTGCGCATGTCGATTGACGACTTTGGCACCGGCTACTCGTCGTTGAGCTACCTGAAACGGTTTCAGGTTTACAAGCTCAAAATCGACCAGTCGTTTGTGCGCGACATCACCGAAGACCCCGACGACAAAGCCATCGTCGGCGCCATCATCAGCATGGCCCGCATCCTGGGGCTCAAAACCATCGCCGAAGGCGTCGAAACCGCCGAACAACTTGAGTTCCTGCGCGCCCAAGGCTGCAACGAGGTGCAGGGCTACTACTTCAGCCGACCCTTGCCCGCGCTGGCAT
>NZ_JBAWYV010000267.1:0-2608 GCF_037143375.1 Rhodoferax sp.
CAACTTGAAGCCGAGGGCTACCTGGTCACGTCCACGGGACGGGTGGCACGCGTAGCAACGCCACTGACTGCCCCTGCAACATCCGAGTTACCAACGATTCACCGCACAAGGTCTGCGCCAACCTTGTCCACATTTGGGGGCCGCCTACAGGAAATCGGTATGCCGGCACTGCTTCATGCCGAACCGGCCCGATTCGACTTTCTGTACGGGGCGGTGGCGCACCGGGACTTTCCAACTTTAGCCTGGCGGCGCGCCTACCAAATTGAACTGCTGCAACAGCAGCACCGCCTGTATTACGCCCCACCGGAGGGTGATGAATCACTGCGCAGCGCTCTACAGGGCTATCTGCGACGTGCCCGAGGTCTGGCGTGCAATGCCGAGCAAATACTGGTGGTTCACGGTTCACAACAGGCCATCGACCTATGTGCCCGGTTACTCTTGAATGCCGACGACGCCTTTGTTTTTGAAGACCCTGGCTACCTGATGGCGCGGTGCTGCTTTGAGGCCACTGGCGCAAGGTGCTTGGCAGCACGTGTGGACGAGCAGGGTCTGGATACCAGCAGCCTGCCCCAAGATAAAAATGCTCGCCTGGTGTATGTAACGCCATCGCACCAGTTCCCTTTAGGTGGCGTTCTTCCGATCACACGACGCCAAGAACTGCTGCAGTGGGCTCATCGCCAAAACGCCTGGGTCGTGGAGGACGACTATGACGGCGAATTTCGTTATGGACAGCGCCCGATCGATGCGTTGCAATCAATAGATGGCGATGGCCGCGTGATTTATGTTGGCACCTTCTCCAAGGCTTTATCGCCTCAACTTCGGCTCGGCTACTTGGTGCTTCCGCCTGAACTGGTGACGGTGTTCCGGCAGGCTAAACGATTAACCGACCGGCATGCACCCGTGCTGGAACAGCGCGTACTGGCTTCGCTGATTGAGAGTGGCAACTATGAGCGCCATGTCCGTCGCATGCGTCGAGAAAACGAGCGCCGTCGTGCGGCTTTGTTGAATGCCGTTGCACGCTATCTTCCAAAGGCCGCTGAGGTCGGCGGTATTGCGGCTGGCCTTCATGTGGTGCTTTGGTTACCGTTTTTGCGTCCAAAGGATGAATCGAGTTTGGTGAATGCTGCCCGTCAAGTGGGTGTGGGCATCTACCCGGTATCGACGCTGTTTGCCGGACCAGAATCCCTCGCACCACCTCGACCAGCCGGTTTCATTTTGGGCTATGCAAGTCTGACGGTTGAACAGATTCAGCAAGGTATACAAACTCTGGGCAGATTGATTTCCACATGGGAAACCTTGCCATAACCGTAGTTTGTGGGCAACGCGCGAAAATTTTCTGGCCATTTTTTTATACCTACTCTCGAATGCCGGAATGCAGTGATTCTTTAAAACGGAGCCGCATTGCTGTCAGGCATAGACTCAAGTGTGTGTCGGGTATCGAGCGAGCATATCTAGCAACCCTATATCAGGAATCGCTGCCTTTCAGGTCTACGTTTTTTTCCATTGCAGCCGTTCAGTTTGAAGGTCAGCTTCGGAGAAAAGTGGCGGACTCTTGATGACCTTGAATTCAACCGGTCGTTCAGTCCTGACTTTGAAGCCCGTCAATGTGGCGATGATTTCGATGGTTACGGCACCCGCTTCGTGCACTCATGGGCCACACTGAACATGAAGTTCTCAATTAGATTGCCGGTAGTAAAAAGTTCAAAAAAGCGCTCGATATCCCCCATTTGGGGGATATACACATTAGATATTTAAAACTCTAATTGGTATCGTTTTAAAAATTAATCTTGGGAAAATTTTTAAAATTCTAATTAACTACTTTGTGCTTGTTTCTTTTGAAAATATTTTCATTAGCCGCGTAACGAGTCATTCGCCACGGTCAGCTTCCTGGCAAGCCAGTTAATGATTTGGGTGCAAGTCAGACGCCGCAAAAGTAAGGTGCGGCATTGATTATTCGCAAATAGCGATTTCAATTTTCAATTACTGATGATTTTTGCAATATTTTTTATAAAAAAATGGATTTAGATTACTTTTCGGCAAGTCATATTGCAACTGTACTTTTGGTGTTTTTGGAATACGAGTTCCACAACGAAGTTGCCCTATTTCAATCGTTTTCTATTATTGGAAAACTTTTTTACGCGTTTTATGCAATTGCGGCCGTTCTGGTGATTCGCCCCCACATTCGTCAGGCCATGCGCTACAAGCACGGAGAAGCGGGCCGGGGTGATTTTTGCCATCGAGCCCAATATGAGGCAATGTTCTGGCGATTGGCACCACTTTTATACGCAGCGACGATCAACTCGAAACTGCTATTTATCTCGGTCATGATCGACCTTATTGGTCGAATCTGGACAATGCATGAGGCTCACCATGCTGAATCACGGTTTCAGGTTATAGGTAACGGCGGTGTAGCAATCTCAGGATACCCTTTGAGCCTAGCAAGAGCGCATCAGAAAACTTTATAGATACCCGACGTTGGGATTGACGTCGAATCGGGAGGCTCTGAACCAGCCCGTCGTGGCCATTAACTATCGCTGCTTTGAAGGCCTGCTTTGGAGAAGATTGGCTTTCACCAGTACGTTATTGTGGGCGTCAAAATTGCCGTACT
>NZ_JBAWYV010000268.1:0-2589 GCF_037143375.1 Rhodoferax sp.
CCCAACATGTTTTTACCAGCAATTGGAAGCCTCTCTTTAACGGCGAGGGAACGGGGAATTTGACGACAGGTTTGCCTAAACCGACGGCCGTTATTAACGGAACCTATACGCAGGGTACAACTGCAAATTTTGTTGGGCCAACGACAAGTTGTTCAGCTGCCGCGCCCTGCTGGAGCTATGCCAGTCAGGCGACCGGTTTGACAACAGTGTTTAGCAACAAGATTAACGGATATACCGGGGCGTTTGGCAATGCTGGCGCCTATACAGGAATAGCGGCCGCCGTCAACGGCATCGGTGGTAAGCCTGCTACTGCGACCGGTGTTATTCCTGCGGTTACGGCGGCGAGCGCGCAATCGGGTATCGCCTTGGATATTTATAACAAGCTCAAGAATATGCCTGACAGTGAGTTGAGCTTGGTGCGTAAAAAAGGTGGCGCCCGAATGGACAAGACCATCACCGATAACTGGAAAGGTTATGCCAGCTACACCCAGGAAGCGCGCACCGGTGCTCGGCCCTTTGCGATGAATGAAGGTAATATTTCGACCGAGATTGCAGAGCCAATTGACTACACCACCCATGAATTTTTGGGGGGTGTTCAGTATGCCGATGCGTTGACCCAGGCCAACCTGCGAGCCTCGCTGTCCATGTTTCGTAACAATATCAGCACACTGAATGTTGATTACCCCTTTCTTTCTACGGGGGCTAATGGTGGAGCCATGCAGACGGCAACCTATGATTTGTATCCCGATAACAATGCTTTCAACCTGAAGGGTGAATTTGCACGTTCGCTGCCCGATTTCTACAAAGGTCGGTTCAATGCAACCGTGGCATGGGGTACCAGCCAGCAGGACGATACTCTTTTAGCGCCAATTTCTGCCGCGCAAAATGCCCAGCTTGCCGTCGCCGGTTTATCGGGGCCATTGGCAACGTTCTCACCTGGCAATAATGCCGGGTATGGTTCACCAGCGCTCATAAACAACTGGAATACCACCGCAGCCCTGAGTCAGTTGACCGCCAAGCAGCGGATCGATACCACACTGCTGGATTTGGGACTCTCTGTGAAGCCAACCGATGCACTCAGTATGAAGGGTGCCTTCCGGTTCTTTGATTCATCCAACAAGGGCGGTTACACCGCCTATAACCCTCTCACTGGGCAGTTTGGCCGGGGCTTTGCGGATGCCAATGGCCTGACGGGACTGGATGCTGTGGTCGGTTTGGCGCCGGGCAAGACGCCGGGTGCAACAGGCAGTTGCTATGTGCCGCCTGGATTCCCGGCTGTACCTGGCTGTACTTTTGGTGCTGGCACATGGACATCTGCGGCAGCCGGTCTTCCAGTTGTTCCTGTTCCTGGGACTTACACAAACACTATTGTCAACGGCAACAATACGCCAGTTTATGGCCAGGCTCGCTCGACCCAGCAGCTGAACTATGGGTTGGCTGGCGACTACGATTTGTCCCGCACCAGCAGCATTAATGCTGCTTTGGAGCGTGAAGAATTCACACGAAACTTCCGCGAGCGCGATAAAACATGGGAGGATAAGCTCAAGTTGGGCTACGTTAATCGCGGGTGGGGCAATGCAACTCTTCGCACATCTTTTGAGACGGATAGCAAGCGTGGCAGTGATTACAACTACCGTACCTTTGAAGACCTGGGCACGAGCTTGCCAGGTCTCAGCATCAATACCCTAACCGGACAGGCCGGTGTCAATGCAGGAACCGTTGCACTCCCGGCTAACTATGCAGCGCTTGCCGCTGGTATTTTGAATCGCTATTCCTACTATTTTCGCAAGTATGACCAAGCCGACCGTGATCAGAACATCTTCAACGCCCGCTTGAACTTTCAAGCCCGCGAAGACCTTGATTTGGGCGTAACCTTTCAGACCAAAGACATCAAGTACCCCGGTTCGTTCTATGGGATGGATAAAGACAAGCAAGACTCTTTGAGCCTGGAGCTGAATTACCAACCTTCGTCTGGGAAAAACCTCTATGCTTTCTATTCATATCAGCAAGGCCAGAAGTCGATGAAACTTAACTCGGGTACAGCTGGGGCGAATTCCTGTACCGCAGCGAATCTTGCGCTATATGGTTATTCGGCCTGTTCTGACACGGTGACGGGTTTGGATGGCTCACGTCCGACGAGTGCAACCTGGACGTCGGATACGCGTGACCAAAATGACGTTCTTGGCTTGGGTTTCCAGAGTGCGGTGGGCAACATGCAATTCGGGGTTGACTACACCTACTCCAGCAGTTCAACCGCCATCAGCTACAACTACGGCAGCACGGCTTTTAGTGGCACTGCCGCAACCCAAGCCGCCGCCGCCCTGATCGCCGGTAGCGCCCTGCCCAACATGACCTTCGTGACGCAAACCCTTAACTTCAACCTGCTCATCCCAATCAACAAGAAGTTGTCGGTGCGCCTGTATGACCGCTTTGAAGTCGGGCAGGTCAAGGACTGGCATTACGACGATGTGATCAAAAATGCGGCGGCCAATTACGACTCTGGCACCCTGTTGCTCGACGGCGGTGCGCAGAACTACCATGCCAACGTCATCGGCATCTTTATTCAGTACAAGCTGTAACCCTTCTGAC
>NZ_JBAWYV010000269.1:0-2584 GCF_037143375.1 Rhodoferax sp.
GAAACTGAGAAAGTTGTGAACTACCCATGAGTGACACATCTCCTCGAAAAATAGCTCACAAGATCAAACGTGGGACTACTATTTCTGAGCTTGGTGTTAATCCTCAAGTCACAGCATCGTCAACTGTGGTGGAGTCAGCAAGTCTTTCTTTGCCAGCCACCTCGCAAAGCCTGCGGCAGCAGGCCGAAACGCTCTACCAAGAAACATACATTAATGCGTCCTCCAAGAGCGATGTCATGTCGCGCCTGGAATCCGGACAAATGTGGCAGGAATTGGGCGTGCACCAGATCGAACTTGAGATGCAGAACGACGAACTGCGCGCTATTCAACTTGAACTCGACCGCCAAAAAAGCCGCTATTTTGATCTCTACGATTTAGCCCCGGTGGGCTATTGCAGCCTCAATAAGTTTGGCTTGTTTATTGAGACCAACTTCTCCGTTGCGGCCATGCTTGGCGCATCACGAGGTGCATTGATTAAATGCCCCTTATCCCAATACATCTTGAAGGAAGACCAACACGCCTACTATTCTCTGCTCAATCAGCTTAAAAAATCTCGTGAATCTCGGTCATGCGAATTGAAAGTTGCAAGCGCTGTCGGTAAGATATTCCAGGTACAAGTGTCGGCAACTTCGCTGCTTGATGATGATGGCGAGTTGACATACCGACTTGTGCTGACTGAGATTTCAGGACGCAAACAGCTCGAACTGGATTTACTCAAAGCCAATGCTGAACTTGCGGTTCTGCGTAATGAGCGCTCTCACGCAGCAGAGCCTCGG
Source organism: Rhodoferax sp. (assembly GCF_037143375.1). Lineage (GTDB taxonomy): Bacteria > Pseudomonadota > Gammaproteobacteria > Burkholderiales > Burkholderiaceae_C > Rhodoferax. Next base: position 777 of record NZ_JBAWYV010000269.1, read on the forward strand.
TTGGCCGACCACGCAATGAGTGATTTTCGTCTGCGCACGCTCATTCATGCCATTCCGGACCTGGTCTGGCTCAAGGACACGCAAGGCGTCTACCTTTCATGCAACTCAAGATTCGAGCAGTTCTTTGGCGCACCAGAGCGGCTGATCGTCGGCAAAACCGATTACGACTTTGTCGACAAAGAGCTTGCCGATTTATTTCGCAAGAATGACCAAGTCGCTATGGACAGGGACGGCCCTAGTAGCAACGAAGAATGGGTCACTTTCGCGTCTGACGGTCACCGTGAATTGCTGGATACAACAAAGACGCCAGTTCGCGATTCGAAAGGGCAGGTCATCGGTGTTCTCGGGATTGCCCATGACATCACTGAACGCCATCGGATTGCACTCGCCCTGATTGAGAGCGAGTCTCATTTTCGAACTGTGTTCGAGATGTCTCTGGATGCGATTTTGCTGCATCGAAATGGGAAACTGCTGTTTGTGAATCCGGCAGCGGTACAGATGTTTGGCGCCAAGAACGCCCAAGAACTGCTGGATAAATCTGTTTTGACGTTGATCCACCCCGACTTTCACCATCTTGTGGTGGAGCGGGTCAAGGTGGTTACTGAACATGGTATCGCCGGGCTACGGATTGAAGAGAAATACATCAAGTTCGATGGAACTGTCTTTGATGTGGAAGCGCAAAGCCAACCGATTTCCCATTTGGGCCAAACTGCCGTGTTATCCACGTTACGGGATATCACCGAACGTAAACGGTCAGAGGCAAAGCTAAAGTTAGCAGCCAGTGTCTTTAATAACGCACGCGAAGGCATCGCGATTACCGATGCCAGCGGCATCATCATCGACGTCAACGATGCATTCGTCCGCATTACGGGCTATGACCGTGCCGAGGCGCTGGGTCAAAATCCGAGAATTCTTCGGTCAGGGCATCAAGATGCGAATTTCTACACAGCCATGTGGAACGATTTGCTTGCAAATGGTTTTTGGAGTGGCGAAATCTTTAATCGACGCAAAGATGGCGTGGTCTATCCAGAGCAGCTCACCATTCAGAGTGTGCGTGATGAACAGGGCGGCAACGAGAGTTACCTCGCGATGTTTACAGACATCACCGAACGCAAGGTTTTGGAATCAAAGATGCAACAAATGGCATTCTGTGATGCCCTCACTGGTTTACCCAACCGGCGCATGTTGAGTGACCGCCTGAGCCAAGTCATGGCGGCCAGCAAGCGCAGCGGGTTGTACTGCGCCTTAATGTTTCTGGATATGGATAACTTTAAGTCGCTAAACGACACCCACGGGCATGAAATGGGGGACTTGCTGCTGATTGAGGTGGCACGGCGGTTAACTGAATGCCTGCGTGAAGTCGACACCGTGGCACGCTTTGGTGGAGATGAATTTGTAGTGCTGCTCGACGAACTGGGCCGGGACAAACAACTGTCCACGGAGCAAGCCGCTGGCGTGGCTGAGAAAATTCGTGCCAGTCTGGCGGCTCCTTACCACTTGACGGCGGCACACACCGGGAGGCAAGTCACCACCATTGAACACCATTGCAGCACCAGCATCGGCGCGGTCGTGTTTGTCAATCACGAAACCAGTCAGACGGACCTCATGAAATCCGCTGACGCAGCGATGTATGAGGCCAAGGACGCCGGGCGCAATGTCGTACGGTTTGCCCCAGCTACCGGAACGTTACTCAAACGCCCCGCTGGGATGTTTGACCTGAGTGACAGTGGGCAAAGAAATATTCGGCAGTTGGCTTTCGCAAGCGAAGATATGAACTTTCAACATGCAGAGCGGGCCAAGCGTGCGGC
>NZ_JBAWYV010000270.1:0-2573 GCF_037143375.1 Rhodoferax sp.
AAATCGTGCTGGACTTCTTTGACAAGCTCAAGTCGGTGTCGCGCGGTTATGCCTCAATGGACTATGACTTCAAGGAATACCGCGCCGCCGACGTGGTGAAGGTTGATATTTTGCTCAACGGCGAAAAGGTCGATGCCCTCTCCATCATCGTGCATCGCACGCAGTCGCAGTTCCGCGGCCGGGCGGTGGTGGCCAAGATGCGCGAGACGATTTCACGGCAGATGTTTGATGTGGCGATTCAGGCCGCCATTGGCTCCAATATCATCGCGCGTGAGTCCATCAAAGCGCTGCGCAAGAACGTGATCGCCAAGTGCTATGGCGGCGATATTTCGCGCAAGCGCAAGCTGCTTGATAAACAAAAAGAGGGTAAAAAACGCATGAAGCAAATCGGTTCAGTGGAAGTGCCGCAAGAGGCCTTCCTGGCAATTTTGCGGGTGGACGGCTAATGCAAGTTCTGACTTCCTTCATTCTGGCGGCCTTTGTCGGCTACGCCGCGTCCTGGTACTTCGGCATGGTCGAAGGCAACTTTGCGCTGCTGCTGTTTTTGGCCACGGTGGTGACCGGTATTTACTGGTTCGCCGAGCGTTTTTACTTTTTACCCCAGCGCCTCAAGGCGGCTGCCGCGCTCGACGCCGAGTCTTCCAAGCGCCGCGAAGAACTGCGCAAACAAGGCATCACCCAGATGGACGTCGATGTGTCTACTGCCAGAAACGCCATCTTGGCGCAGCCCTGGTGGCTGGACTGGACGGCCGGACTGTTCCCCGTGATCATCTCGGTGTTTTTTCTGCGCTCGTTCCTGTTCGAGCCGTTCAAGATTCCGTCGGGCTCGATGATTCCGACGCTGCTGGTGGGCGACCTCATTCTGGTCAACAAGTTTCACTACGGCGTTCGCTTGCCGGTCATCAACACCAAAATCACCGCTGGCACACCACCGCAGCGCGGTGATGTGATGGTGTTCAGGTACCCGCCCAAGCCCAGCCTGGATTACATCAAGCGCGTGGTCGGCATCCCTGGCGACGAAGTGGCTTATTTGAACAAGCGCCTGACCATCAACGGCAAAGCGATTGAGACCGTGGCCCTGCCCGAGTTTTTTGACGAAGACGTGATGCGCTACTTCAAGCAATACGAAGAGTCTCTGGGCGACAAAAAACACCGCTTGCTCAATGACGACGACCGTCCCGCCTTTGTGCCGGGTGCGGACGATTTTGTCTTCAAGAAGAACTGCCATTACAGTGTGGAAGGGGTTGTTTGCAAAGTACCTGAAGGCCATTACTTCATGATGGGCGACAACCGCGATAATTCGCTCGATTCGCGCTACTGGGGATTTGTGCCTGACAAAAACATCGTCGGCAAGGCGTTTTTTGTCTGGATGAACTTCAGCAGCTTCAAGCGCATCGGGTCATTCAATTGAAACTTCACACCTCCAAAGGGAACCGTATGACACCTCAATTCAAATCCAGACAACGCGGCCTGTCTTTTATTGGCCTGATTTTCATCGGTAGTTTGCTCGCCATGGCAGGTGTGGTGCTCGCCCAGATCGTGCCCACGGTCATCGAATACCAGGCAGTCGCAAAAGCCGCCAACAAAGCACGTGAAGGCAATACCGTGGCCGAGGTGCGTTCTATTTTTGACAAGGCAGCCGCCATTGACAACATCAGTTCGATCTCCGGCAAGGACATTGAAGTGACCAAGGAAGGCGACAAAATTGTCGTCAGCTTTGCGTACCAACGCGAAATCCATTTGACCGGTCCGGCGTTCCTGACCCTCAAATACGCAGGACGGTCCAAGTAATGCGTCAGTTCCGTTCATTGAAAGATGCGCAAGTGTGAAAGAAGCATTGATGGCGTTGCAAACTCGTTTGCAACACAAATTTTCTAATGCCGCGCTGCTGAGTCAGGCGGTCACACACCGCAGCTTTTCAGCCGACCACAACGAGCGACTCGAGTTTTTAGGTGATGCGGTGCTGAATCTTGCGGTGGCTGATTTGCTCTACACCCGCTTGAGCACCTTGCCTGAAGGTGATTTGTCACGGATTCGCGCCAATCTGGTCAAGCAAGACACGCTGCACCTGCTGGCGCTTGAGTTGGGCTTGCCTGACATCATTCGCCTGGGCGAGGGCGAGGCCCGCTCGGGTGGCCAAAAACGGCCTTCCATTTTGGCCGATGCCCTGGAGGCCCTGATTGGCGCGGTTTATCTGGACGCTGGTTTTATCGCCGCGCAAGGGCTGGTGCATCGCTTGTTCAAGTCGGTGGAAATCAACCCGACCATGCAAGCCATTGGCAAAGACCCCAAGACCGAATTGCAGGAATGGCTGCAGGGGCGCAAAATGAATTTGCCTTTGTACAACGTTGTCGGTACACAGGGCGCTGCGCACAAACAGACATTCGATGTGCAGTGTGAAATTCTCGAACTCAATTTTTCAGAGCGCGGCATTGGCGGTTCACGCCGTGCCGGCGAACAGGCCGCAGCTGCCGCCATGCTGCTCACTATCAAGGCAAAAGCCAAATCATGACTACTACAAAATTAATAGCTGCTCAGGCAGAAGACACGGGGGCTGAAGGCCAAAATGACAT
>NZ_JBAWYV010000271.1:0-2570 GCF_037143375.1 Rhodoferax sp.
TGACCCACCCTGCCGATTCAATTTTGACCCAGGACGGATAGCTGCCTTTTGATTTGGCAACTGTGGATAAGTGTAGCGAATTACCTGTTTGTGAGATTCTCCTCTTCAGTCTTTGTTGTGCATTTCTGGCACGGGGAATGGAGCGAAGGGCGTAGCCCGTAGCGGAATTCCCCGTGCGCGGCATCATCAGAACGGCTCGTCTTGCGCTTCGGCTTTGATCTTCTTGCGCGACTGCTCACGCGCCTTTATCCGCGTATTGGCAACCTGGCTGCTTTGGTTGTACCGGTGCGATTCATTTCCCGTTTCCACTATGTGGCAGTGGTGGGTCAGCCGGTCCAGTAGTGCGGTGGTCATCTTGGCGTCCCCAAACACCGCCGTCCACTCCGAGAAGCTCAGGTTGGTGGTGATCGCCACGCTGGTGTGCTCGTAGAGTTTGGACAGCAGATGAAACAGCAGTGCGCCACCGGCCTGACTAAACGGCAAATACCCCAGCTCGTCCAGAATGACCAGGTCCATGCGCAGCAGTGACTGTGCAATGCGTCCCGCTTTGCCCTGGGCCTTCTCCGCCTCCAGTGCATTGACCAGATCAACCGTGCAATAGAACCGCACCCTCAGGCACCGCTGCGTAATCCCAGCAATACCAAGGGCGGTGGCTAAGTGGGACTTTCCAGTTCCCGGACCGCCAATGAACACCACGTTCTGCGCCGTGTCCACAAACTTCAGCGTTGCAAGCTTGCGGATCTGGTCTTCGTCAATATCCTTGGCCGAGTCACAGGTGAAGTCAAACCCGGCCAAGTCACGATGGATCGGGAACCTAGCAACCTTCAATTGGTGGCTGATGGCACGCATCGCCCGGTCGGTGTGCTCGGCTTGTAGCAAGTGCTCGATCAGCCATTTGGATGAACTGACCCCATCTTCCCCTTGGGCCACTAGATCGGCCCAAGCGCTGGACATACCCAACAACCGCAATTCCTTAAGTTCGGTGGTGACATCAAGACGCATCACTGACCTCCACTTCGCTGCGCAGGCTGTCATAGCGGCTGGTGTTTGCCAGCGGTGCCTGCTTGAGTTTCAGTGTCGTTTGCACAGCGTCCGGCACTGCGCAGGAACTCAGTCTGGCCACCACATTGAGAACATGCTGGGCGCTCAGTGCGCCAGTCTCCACCACCAATTCCACGGCCACCAGAACAGCCTCCAAGCCCGCGGTGGGTACAGCTGCCAGTACCTGCGCCATCACCTTGTCGCCGCCGCTGTGACGCATCAAGCCCTGGCGCAGTTTCTGCAGTGGAGCCGGCAGATCCGTAAAGGGTGCCCCATTTCGCAAGGCTCCTGGCTTGCGCTGCACCAGCGCGATGTAGTGCTGCCAGTCATAACGTACGTGCCCCTTGTCAGCCTGCCGGGCGTGGCTGGCAACAACCTCCTGTGCAGTGGCAATATCCACCCGGTTGGGATAGAGCCGGGTGCTGACCCGCTGACCCGCCAATTCACAAGGCACCGAGTAACGGTTGCGTGCCACCGCCACCAGACAAGTGCTGCTCACGCGCGCAGATTTCTCGACGTAGCCATCAAACGCAGTCGGCATGGGCATCATCTCCAAGCGCTCCTGCTCCAGCACTTCCTGAATGCTGAACTCCTGGAACTTCGGATGACGCAACTCTGTCCACAAGGCGCGACAACGATCACCCAGCCAGGCGTTCAGTTCTGCAAATGAGGCCCACTTGATCTTTTGGGCATCAAGCCAGATTCGCCTGCGACTGTCCTGCACGTTTTTCTCCACAACGCCTTTCTCCCAGCCCGAGGCCACGTTGCAGAAGTCCGGATCAAACAGGTAGTGCGCGCACATCGCCATGAACCTGGCATTGACCACCCGGCCTTTGCCCTTCTTGACCTTGTCCACCGCCGTTTTCATGTTGTCGTAAATACCCCGCCGAGGGATTCCGCACAATGCCGCAAAGGATCGGGTGTGCGCGTCAAACAGCATCTCGTGCCCCTGGCTGGGGTAGGCCACCAACCAGAATGCCCGGCTGAAGCACAGCTTCAAATGGGATACTTGCATCTTGTAGAAGATGCCGCCCACCACCATGCCTTCTTCGCTCCAGTCAAACTGGAATGCCTCACCAGGATCAAACGACAGCGGCACGAATGCCTTGGGCGCCTTCCCCTCCGTCTCCTTCCACGCACGAATGAAATCAGTGACGCGGCTGTAGCCGCCGCAGTAGCCCTCCGTCTTGATTTGCCCAAACAGGGCCTTGGCTGTGCGGCGGTTTTCCTTTGTGCGATAAGAGTCTGCCTTGAGCGCCTGCACCAGCACTTCATGAAAGGCGGTGAGCTTTGAAGGTACTTCTTTGCGCTCGTAGGTTGGCTTCTTGACCTCCGATTCATCCCGAACCCACTTGCGTATCGTGTTGCGCGACAGCCCCGTGGCCTTGGCTATTTCTCGCAGTGACTTCTTGTCACGCGCATACAGCCGTTTAACTTTTCCCAACATTTCCATGGTGATCACCTTTATTTGCTCCTGCCCAAAAAACGGGCAGAGCCAGTAAAACACCTGGGTCAATTTTGGGTCGGCA
>NZ_JBAWYV010000272.1:0-2502 GCF_037143375.1 Rhodoferax sp.
GGGTTGATCAGTTCGCCGTCTTTCCATTCTTCCTTTTCCATCAAAATGGGCAGGCTGATGTGGTCAGAGTACTTGGCGATGATGCCCTTGACTTTCCAGGCGCTGGCGTAGTCCAGCGAGTCGTCGCGCAGGTGCAGGATGACGCTGGTGCCACGCTCGGCACGGTCGATGGTTTCGACCTCAAAGTCGCCCGCGCCGCCGCTGACCCAGCGCACGCCTTCGGTCGTTTGCATGCCAGCCCGGCGGGATTCGACGGTGATCTTGTCGGCCACGATAAAGCCGGAGTAAAAACCGACGCCAAACTGGCCAATCAGCTGCGAGTCGGCCTTTTGGTCGCCCGAGAGCTTGCTCACGAAGTCTTTGGTGCCGCTCTTGGCGATGGTGCCGAGGTGGTCGATGGCCTCTTGCGCGCTCATGCCGATGCCGTTGTCGGTGATGGTCAGCGTCTTGGCGTCTTTGTCGAAGGTGACCTTGACTTTGAGCTCCGAGTCGCTTTCGTACAGGCCACCGTCGTTGATGGCTTCAAAACGCAGCTTGTCGCAGGCGTCAGAGGCATTGGAGATCAATTCGCGCAGAAAAATCTCTTTGTTGGAGTAAAGCGAGTGGGTGACGAGGTGCAACAGTTGCGCCACTTCAGCCTGGAAGGAAAGGGTTTGTTTGGTCATGGAATGAGTAGGTGAATAAAAAACTGGATTCCGCGAACTTGGGTGACATCGCGGACAGCCTGCAATTATGGGCGATGGGCCGGGGTTTCAAGGGCTGGCCGATTCAAGTCACGGAACCATAGAGAAAGTCATCCAGTTCAGACTTGAGCGATCTCAATGGAGCCAGGCTACGGCAAGCGCTCCGCACACATGTTGGCTGAGGGTCCGGAGGCAAAAAAAGCGGACAAAAGGACCCTCGTGTCTGGATAATTGCGACATGACAAAAATCACGATTTATCACAACCCCGCCTGCGGCACCTCGCGCAACACACTGGCCCTTATCCGTCACAGTGGGGTTGAGCCTGAGGTCATTGAGTACCTGAAAACGCCGCTCAACAAAGAACAGTTGCAGCAGCTGTTGTCAGACCTGGGCATCAGTGCCCGCGAACTGCTTCGTCAAAAAGGCACGCTGTTCGATGAATTGAACTTGAGCGACCCCCAATGGACGGACGCTGAACTGGTTGACTTCATGGTGCAGCATCCCATTCTCATGAACCGGCCTGTTGTGGTGACGCCCTTGGGTAGCAAACTGTGTCGTCCCAGCGAGGCGGTGCTGGACATCTTGCCCAGCCCCCCTCAAGGAGCTTTCAGCAAGGAAGACGGAGAAGTCGTCATTAACGCACAAGGCCAGCGCGTCTGATTTTTTGAAGCCGATTTGGCGACGCTATGGCTAACGGGTCAGCCAAGTCACCATTTGTTTTGTCACGGCCGGGCTGTTGAGCAAGGCCATGTGGCTGGTGCGGTAGGCGATGAATTGGGACGTTTTGGGAAATGCCAGTGTGCGCTTGGCATCGTCATGCTCGCCCAGCGCGCTGGGCAGCGGCACCAGACCATCGCCCACCAGCCGGTCAGCCAACGCACTGCGTTGTGCGGCGGTGGTCGCGGCCACCGCAAAGCAGGCCACACCCTCGGGCAGTGGCACAACTTGGCGACTGTCGGGTTTGCGGCGAAAACGGTCATGGCCTTGCCAGTCCACGTCCAGCACATGGCCGTAACGCAGGTCGGTGACGCCGGCGCTGCGCAACTGGCCCAGCTTGGCAAAGGGTGCGCTGAAAGGCGTGCTACCCAGCAGCACATCCACCCAGTTACCAGCCCGCTCCAGTGGCGCGCCATGGTGCGGGGTGCCGAGAAAAATGATATTTTTCAAAAGGGCTGGCCAGTGCAGTCCCTCTTGCTGGGCATAGTAAAAAGCGCTGCGAATCAGCAGGCCGCCCATGCTGTGCGCCACCACCGTGAGCTCTTTAATCGGCGTCGGCCAGTGGGTGCAGAGTTGCTCCAGCAAGGCTGCGAGCTGGTGCCCGTTTTGCGAGGTGTGCAGGCCGGAGTTGTACCGCAGATAAACCGGGGTGTAGCCCAGCGCAGCCGCCAGCGTGGCACCCTGATCAAGCCCCGGTCCTTGAGGGGCGGATTGCCATTGCAGGTCGTTCATGCACAAGCCATGAATTAGCAGCAGCACTTTGCCCGAGGCTTGCGGCAAGGTGGACAGAACCTGTTGATAGTTCAGGATGGCGCCCTGATAGCGCATGGTCATGGGGGTGGCGAGCGGGTTGTGGCTGGCCTGCAGGCGGTCACCCATCACACCGTTGAGGGCCGCCAATACCGCTTCGCGCTCAGGGCTGTCGGGCTGAGACGCGTCGGCCGAAGCCAGCAGGGGCTCCAGCTTGGCCAGCACTTTGTCGAGGCCCTTGCCGACCAGTTGCGTAACGCCTTGCACGCTCTGGTAAATCAAACCGGTGAGGCCACGGGTCTGGTCGGGTGTTTTGCCGCTGGGTGCACCCAAAGTGCGCCAAACCGATTG
>NZ_JBAWYV010000273.1:0-2456 GCF_037143375.1 Rhodoferax sp.
CGACGTCGATCCTGCACTCCTTGATCGATGGCGGGCATCGATCGCAGAGCTTCGCCCTGATGGCCAAACCCAGCAAAGCTGGCTGTGGGCGGCACCGGCCAAACACTCAACCCGCCAAATCAGCGAGGTACTGGAACGTATCGACCTGCTGTATGCACTGGATGTTCATAAACACCTGGCTGACATTCCCGATCTCATCTTGCGCCGCTATGCGCGCCGACTGGCCTCCAGACCCCCGTCTGCCGGGGTAAAGATCAAGGAACCGGCCCGCACGGTGGAGGTCGCCTGCTTTCTGCGGTACTGCCTGTTTGCAACGACGGACCAATTGATTTTGATGGTGCAGCGCCGGATTGCTGATCTATGGCGCCAAGCTGCCGCCGAGGTTCCCGCTACCGTCAACTGGGCGGCAATGTACAAAACCCTGCTGGGAGAACTGGAGACATTGAGCGCCAAAGGCGCTGTGCCCGACGCAGAATTGCGCGCGCGTCTTGAATCCCTGGTGGTCGAGACTCGCAAACGCAAACCACCGAGCAAGGCTTCACTGGTGCGCGAGGGATTGATAGATGGCATTCGCCCGGTACGGTCCCTGCTGGTCGCTATTGCAAAGCTGCCATGGCAAGCCACTGGCGAGCATCCGGCCATTGAATTCTTGGCCAAGCTGCAAACGTTTTATCTCAAGGGCTCCAGGAAGTTGCCTGCTGATGTGGTGGCCCCAAGTCTGGGAAGGGTTTGGCAGGCTTCGATTTCCAGCCCAGACCGGGAGCGGGCTTTTCAGGCGCTGGAGGTGGCTACCTTATTTGCTCTGCGCCGCGCAGTGCGCAACGGATCGGTCTGGATTGAGCACAGCCTGAGTTTCAGGGGCCGTGCACGTTTGTTCTTTACGAACGAGCGCTGGCAGGCTGAGTCCAAGAAGCATTACGCACGCCTGTCGCTGCCAGGCAAGGCCGCCACATTCTTGAAGCCTCTGTTGGAAAGAGTAACCGCTGGTGTCGAAGCGGTTGCCGCGGCGGCTCGAAGCGGCGTGCTGACAGTCGACGACGAACTTCATCTTTCTGCGCTACCCGCTGAGGACGAAAACCCAGAAGTCACCAAGCTGCGTACCGCCTTGGATCACCGCATTGGGGAGGTGCAATTGCCGGAAGTGATTCTGGCCGTCGATGCCCAGGTCCGCTTCAGTTGGATCATGCTCGGGCGCGAACCGCGCTCTTCGGACGAACTTCTCATGGTCTATGCCGGCATCATGGCGCACGGCACCAGTCTGACCGCCGTCGAGTGCGCGCGCATGATTCCTCAGCTGTCTGCGACCAGTATTCGTCAGGCCATGCGCTGGGCGCGGGATGAACGTCGCTTGAGTCAGGCCTGCCAGGCTGTGCTTGAGTTCATGCAACGTCACCCGATCGCCACCACTTGGGGTCGATCTGATTTGGCGTCTTCCGACATGATGAGCATGGAGACCACCAAACGCGTATGGCAAGCCCGGCTTGATCCTCGGCGCAACACGCCTTCCATCGGCATCTATTCCCATGTGCGCGACCGCTGGGGAATCTTCCATGCGCAGCCTTTCGTGCTCAATGAACGACAGGCGGGCGTGGCCATCGAAGGCGTGATCCGTCAAGAAAAGCTGGAGACCAGCCAACTGGCGGTGGACACTCACGGGTACACCGACTTCGCGATGGCGCTGGCCCGTCTGCTTGGTTTTGATCTGTGCCCGCGGCTAAAAGAATTGAAGCAGCGCCACCTGTTCGTGCCACGCGGCACCAAGGTTCCAGAAGAGATCAAATCGGTCTGTGAGGCCAACGTCGATACCGATCTGATTGAAAAGCATTGGGACAGTCTGGTTCACTTGGCAGCTTCTGTAATGAGTGGGCACGCCAGTGCGGTGGCAGCCCTGGCACGATTTGGTTCTGCTGCCCAAGGCGATCCGATCTATGACGCCGGGGTGCAACTGGGGCGGTTGCTGCGCACGGCGTTCTTGGCTGACTACTTTGTCAAAGACCCCTTTCGCAACGAATTGCGCCGGGTGCTCAACCGGGGTGAGGCAGTCAACGCCCTCAAGCGCGCCATTTATACCGGCCGGATCAGCCCGGCGCAGGCCAAACGTGCCGACGAAATGCAGGCTGTGGCCGATGCTTTGAGCCTGCTGGCCAACACCGTGATGGCATGGAATACCTCACAAATGCAGGCAGTCCTGGATCGTTGGTCAAACCGCCGCCAGGTAATTCCACCGGAACTGATCGGGAAAATCGCACCAACTAGGCTGGAAGGCATCAACTTGCGGGGTGTGTTTCGCTTCCCGGTTGACCGTTACGCCGATCAAATCCTGCCTTCTCGGACCACAGCGATAACTGGCACCGATGGATGAAACCGATCACGGTTTGACGCCACGAATTCAGGGGTTTGGAAGTGAACAGGAAAACCAATCAAATCAACGATCTACCCAGACCACCCCCGCGCCA
>NZ_JBAWYV010000274.1:0-2421 GCF_037143375.1 Rhodoferax sp.
CGCAACAAGTTCCATGGAGACTGGAACTATGTGGTTGCGCCGGACGGCCAAGGTTAAGTTGCTACCTTTATTGTTTACCGCAGCCTAATCTCCGGTCTGAGCGTTTTCCCCGCTGGACGTTGAACGCTCATCGCCGCCGCCCCAGAAGACGCCAGCCAAGCAGGAAAGCGCCAAGAGCAGACAAGCCAAGGACGCTTGGCTCGGGAATTGACTGAGGCGAGAACTGGATGTCATCCAACTCCCAGTAATTATTGGCCCCTGGCGGTGCCGTGAACATCAGTTGTTCCATTTGACCAGCAAAAGCCGAAACATCGCCGCCATACAAGCTGTAGTTGGGCCCTGTGGAGATAGCAGAGAAAGGTATATTCTGCCCACCCAGTGAAACCAGCAGCGTTCCTACCGGAATTCCTCCATTACCATACTGGGCCTTGAACAGAATAGACACGGCATCAACAGGCACCAACGATGTTTGGCTAATGGAAGCACCCGTCGCAACTCCTGTTCCTCCGTATAGCTGAATACTGAAGGCGCCGTTAATAACTGGAAAGGACCCGCTCCTGTCAAAAATAGACACCCCTGTGGCACCGAGGAAAACATCATTATATAGAATATCTTTCGATCCCAGAATACTCGTCGGAGTCCACCCTGGGATTGCACTGCTGGCATAAACAGCAGCGGGGTAGAGGCCTGAAGGGTCCCGGACAATAGTGGCGGCCTCGAAGCCCAAGTTGATGAAGCCCTGTGGGTACGCAGCCTGGCAGAAAGTAATAATTACCCCAGCTAAAACTCGCGTTCGGATAGTATTCATGGTGTTATCAGCCTGTTACCTTACTACCAGCGGGTCACCAACCGCCTGGAAATGTGGCGTAAGCCTTGATGTCCATGCACACATCCCGAAGTTCTTTCCAGACTGCCACAAGCCAAAGTAGATAGCAGCGTCGTTAACGCAACTTTGCCCTGGTTCGGTAGTATGGGAAACAGCCCCAATAGGTGTGTTGGAATAGTCGGTCCCACCAAAAGCATTGTGTGCGAACCACTGTGTGAACTTGCTTTGATCAAGCCGATATCGCTGCCCGTTGTATGACTCGACGGTCTCGATTATCCACCAACCACTATTGCCTGACCACTGAACGTAGCCATTGGTAGCATAATTATAACCTAGGGAACTGTGAACACCCTCAGACAGGTAACCGGCTACATTCATACCATTTGTGAGATGATAGGCCAGGCCGTTATCAGTGACGTTTGTATAGATCACGGCGGCAGGCAACGCTCCTGCTTGTGCCACGGCATTGCTCGCATTCAAGCCTGATACATTTGTGGTTATGAACAAGTTTCCCGTGTTATCAAAATAATAATGCGTATCGCCATACCGGCGGGCGCTTGCGCTAATGATTGGGTTTGCCAGCGCGTAGTTAGTTCCAATAGATGCGAGTTTGTTGATATACGCGAAGCAGTCATTTGTGCCATTCATGTTAAGATGCGTGATGAATGGATTCCAGCCAGAGAGCGACGTCGCCAGTTGAGCACTAACACTGGGACATTCGCCGTCAGTATAAAACGGATAGTTACTACCAACTGTAGCGCGGTCGTCTATCTGTGAAGGAACATCAAGGAAAAGGATCACATATTGTGGGCGCTTAGTCGGACTTTTGTTCAGCCAAGTTAGCAGCGGCGTCAGAATCTGATTGGTGAAGGCATTGGAGGTCACACTTTCATAAACGGTCGTGTTGGTAATGGTGGCAAAGGTATTATTACCTCCGTTGTTTGTGCCGCCGCCAATCGAAACGAATATACCCGAAAAACTAATGCCCATTACATTTGCGGCACTCACCATCGGCCGGTGTTGCAAGTAGTATGAACAGACGTTGAAGCTGTCCATGGAGTTGGTATTGTAAATAAGCAGTAGGTCTTTGGTCACGTCCACTGGGTACTGAACCAACCGCGAAAAGATCACCGCCAGGCTATGGTGGCCGCCGGCAGCGATGGCTTTGACGCCGCTTAGTGTGGGCACGGGGTTGGTCTGCCCATAAGCGCCGTCTCCCCAGGCCACCACCGTCCCGTCGTTCTTGAGCGCCAGGCTGTGCTCATATCCTGCGGCGACGGATAGCACATTGCTGAGTCCTGCTGGCACGGTGTATTGCGCGGAGTTGGTTTGGCCCCAGGCGGTGACCGTGCCATCGGTCTTAAGGGCCATGGCGTGCCGCCCCCCGGCGGCAATCGCCACCACATTGGAAAGACCGTTTGGCACGTTGGTTTGGCCCGCGTCATTCGCACCCCACGCTACCACCGGTGCATTGCTCAGCAGGGCAAGCTGGAAATTAGTGCCCGAAGCAATCGCCGTCACGTTGGCCAATCCAGTTGGCACCGTCCCATTCGCCTGGCCCCATTGGACCACGGTGCCGTCCTTGCGCAGCGCCA
>NZ_JBAWYV010000275.1:0-2415 GCF_037143375.1 Rhodoferax sp.
TTTTACGGCAGGCTACCATCTTAATTCACTGTCTGAAATTCGGGGGCCACTATAATGACAGGCTCTGACCGTCTTTGCGAGGAGGCAAAGACGACGTGAATTGACTGGATTGCCGCAGCCCTACGGGCTTCGCAATGACAGGCTCTGAACGTCTTTGCGAGGAGGCACCGCCGACGCGGCAATCCAGAGAATTCAAAAAACCCTATTTTTCCGGGCTGGATTAATGGAATGGACGCCCACTTCCTAAAACGGCATCAAAGTGCCAAAGTAGAGGCTGTAAAACAACCACTCAAATAGAAAGGGGCATCCGAAATGAAGACTACAACAATTGGCATTGATTTGGCAAAAATTGTTTTCCAGATTCACGGTGTTGATGAGCGAGGTAAGGTGTCCGTGCGCAAACAACTCAAGCGCGCCGAGATGTCGAGTTACTTTGCGAATCTGGAACCTTGTTTGATTGGCATGGAAGCTTGCGGTAGTGCGCATTATTGGGCGCGCAAGCTGGAAGGTTATGGTCACACGGTTAAGCTGATGGCACCGCAGTTCGTGAAGCCCTATGTTAAAACGAACAAGAACGATATGGCCGATGCCGAGGCGATCTGCGAAGCCGTTGCCCGGCCGAATATGCGGTTTGTGGCAATAAAAACGGTTGAGCAACAGGCGATATTGTCGGTACACCGTGCACGGCAGGGATTTGTGAAGGCCAGAACGGCACAAGGCAATCAGATACGAGGCTTGCTCGCTGAATTCGGAATCGTCATTCCGCAGGGCATACGCTCAATTACCAAGCAGATGCCAGAGATTCTGGAGGACGGTGAAAACGGGTTACCTGGCGCGATGCGCAACTTGCTTGAAAGGCTGACTGAAAATCTGAAAGAGATGGATCGTCAGGTCAAAGAATTGGAAGAAAAAATTCAGTTGTGGCATCGCGAGAATACAGCAAGCCGCAAGCTGGCAGAGATTCCGGGGCTGGGGCCGATTACGGCCAGTGCGATTGTCGCGACAGTGGGTGATGCACGGGAGTTCAAGAATGGTCGTCAGTTGGCGGCATGGATGGGACTGGTACCCAAACAGCACTCCAGTGGCGGCAAGCAGACTCTGCTGGGTATTAGCAAGCGTGGCGACACGTATTTACGCACTTTGATGATCCACGGTGCGCGAGCCGTCATCCGCTTTGCCGAGAACAAGGCTGAACCGAATGTTTGGTTGGGTAAGCTGATGGCACGGCGCAACAAGAACATAGCTGCGGTCGCCCTGGCGAACAAGAATGCGCGGATCGTATGGGCGCTGTTGGCCAACGATCGAATGTTCCGCCCCGATTACACACCGGCAGCCGTTGTTGCCGGAATGTAATCAAGGCGGTTAGTAAAACCAATTTTAACGAGTTGAAGGAGCAATACCACCGATTGCACAGGCAATCATGAAATGATGGCGAGACTGGTCAGACCGTGATTGGGATAGCTCGAAAGAAGCAAGGCACGCGAAGTGCGCTGGATTGATAGAGCCCCAATCAGCGAATTCCATCAGGGATAGAGGCGATAAGTCTCATACAAAATCCGGATGTATGGCTGCAATCTTTACCTAATCAAAATCATGAATTGAAAGCTTGGCAAATGTGGGCGTCCATGTATGCTTCGTCGCAGGCGACTCGCAAAGACAATCCGTCGTTGCGAGACCAAAGGTCGCGGCAACCCAGCAAATCAAAAAGGCCTTTTACAAACACTGGCTTGCTTCTGCGGCTACGCCACATCGCAGCTCATATATCAGTTGCCCATAACGCCCCACACCATTGTTGTTATACGCCTACTTGCATCATCGGCGTATAACTCTCCATCGTATCCATTCAAATCTCGATCATGACAAATCGTCTATCAGATCTAGAAACAACTAAGCCATCGATTTACACAGGGCGCGTGTAGTGGTTGCAAGCATTGCTTCTCTCACCTAGAATTTTTCCGTAATCATTCAGGAGTCACTTCATGACCTCACTTGCCCAACCTTATGAACGCATTGAACTGCGTACTTCATCTGAGATCAAGAAGTTGACTTCCCGTGCTGCGGCGACCGTCGGTGTTTCATTGAGTGCATTTCTAATCACCTCCGCACAGGAGCGTGCAAAGCAGATTCTTATCGGGAGTGAGACCTTGTCATTGTCACCGCGTGACTGGGATGTGTTTTTTACGGCAACGGACAATACCGACAAGCCTCGCCCAAAATTAGACGCCGCAGCCAGTGAATATTTGAAGTGGCGTAATGGTCAAAACGCACTGTGATTGAATTTGACGGCCAGGCTATTCGACAAGTAATTGCATTACGTCACGGGTTACGCCTTGTTCGCCACTTCGGTGAGTAAAAAATCCTTGAACGCCAGCGCGGCGCTGGATAGGCGCTTGTTGTTGCGATGCGCGACAAACC
>NZ_JBAWYV010000276.1:0-2386 GCF_037143375.1 Rhodoferax sp.
CAAGAATCTGTCCCTCGTTTTCAGCCGTGAAGATGTGAACGTGTACCTCACGCTTTTGTCCGAACCGATAACACCGACGTACAGCTTGATAAAACTTCTCGAATGAGTCATCAAGCCCAACAAATGCCATGTGAGAGCATCGCTGCAGGTTCAAACCGTAGCCTGCAATCTTTGGTTTACTAATCAGAACGCGAAGATCACCATGCGCGAAAGCGAGCAGATTCTTTGCCTTGCTTTCTGCGCTATCTGACCCTTGGACGTTCACAGATCCTTTAATCATCCCGCGCAGCAATTCTGCCTCGTCATTCAAATGGCACCAGATCAGCCAAGGCTCATCAGTCTTTGCGTTTACTATGTCTGCCAGTGCCTTACAGCCCATGAAGTAATCGCGTGTTGGAAGTCGAACAGATGCTCATTCAGTTCTCCCGGTGTATGTCCGGTGGCAACCTCTGCCCTGCGTTTGTTTTTAATAAACGTACCGTAGTTCATGGCTTTGTCCCAAAGTAGGTGTGATGCTTCTTGCCTTCAACTTTGACTTTGAAGATGTTCCAACCCTGCGCCTTCAGCTCTGCAAGCCGAGCGTGTGGGGACACCGTACCGGCCCCAATAATGATCTGAAAGCTGGTTGCCCCCTTGGGACGGGAAATCAGGTCTGCAACGCATTCAATCTGAGTTTTTTCCATAGGTGCCTTAACTTTGATCTTGCCGCCAAAAGCGTTTTTGTTGTGCGACAGGCCCATTTCATGCCAATTCATTGTTTAACCTTTCTAAACCATTCGGGCCGCAAAAGCTGAAGCTGCCACAGGCGCGACTTGGGGATTGTTTGCCACTGAGAGACTGCCGACTCTGACACTTCCAGCAGAAGCGCGAGAGCTTTAACAGACCCCATCAGTTCGATTGCTTGTTTTTTAGTCATGGTGTGGAGTATAAGGTTAGGACGCTTAATTCTACCATCAATTATTTCTATTGGATTAGGGAAAGCGATAGTAAAAATTGTTGCACATTTAAATTTAGCTGGCTTATACTCTAGCCATGCCCTGAACACCTCGGGGTCTTTTAGAAAGTAAGCAAATGAACATCATGGAAAAAATTGTTGAAATAGTTGAAATCACCCACACTGGCAAAACCACTATTTGGCAAGTCGTAGATCAAGCAAACAAAGAGCGCCGTGCTTACCTGAAAGGATCAACCTTTTACTACGATATGCCTAAATTTGAGGCTGGCTTGCTTAAAGCTGACAGTTTTACAAGGACGCCAGCATGAACCACCCCATCACACAAGCAGAGGAAGCCAAGATGTACGGCATCGAGGTTTCTGAGGATGATTTCTACGCTGCCGTTTATCGCGCTGGCGAAGCCTACGACGCGGACGACTTGCAAGTAGCTGCCTACGAGCTTGCGAAGCCCATCCTTGCATCGCTTGTTCTCGGCGACTTTCACAAAGTCGGAGAGTTGTTGCATAACGCACGCGCTGCAACCGTTACCCGCCGCGCCGAGTTCGAGTGCTACGGATACATCACCACACCGGAGTTCAAAGCATGAAGATTCGCGACTACGCCCTAGCCGTTGCACTGGGCCTCATGTTCGCTCTTTTTTTCTTTTTTGGGATCACAAAATGACAGCATTTCAAGTTTTCAAGTGGGAATACAGGTTTTGTCGTTACAACCACGGACCTGTTACCTCGTTTTTCAAAGCACTGGCGAAAGCCTTAAAACCATCACCCTTCTGAGGACACAACATGAGCGTTTACAAAGCAATCAACGCAGTGCAAACAGCACTTGCAAAAACAGGCATTACAAAAGACAGGACCAACAACCAAGGTGCCGGCTATAAGTTCCGTGGCATTGACGATGTTTACAACAGCATCGCTCCACTGCTCGCGGAGCATGGGCTGTGTATTTTGCCTAGAGTGCTATCCAGGCATTGTGATGAGCGTCAGAGCAAAGCTGGCGGTGCATTGTTTTACATCACGGTCGAGGTTGAGTTCGATTTTGTATGCGCAGAGGATGGCTCAAAACACACGGTAAAGACGTTTGGTGAGGCAATGGATAGCGGAGACAAAGGAACTAACAAAGCCATGTCAGCAGCCTACAAATACGCAGCGTTCCAGGCATTTAGCATCCCCACTGAATCAGACAACGACGCTGACTCAAACACACATGAGGTTTATAGCAATAAACCCTCAATGGATCAAAAGACACTAGCCGATTTCCTTGCAGCTATCGAGTCCTGCACAACCGCTGATGCACTCAAAGCAACTTACTTTGAGGCAATCAAATCTGCGGGTGATGACCAGGAAGCAAGCAAGAAACTTATCGCAGCAAAAGACAAGCAGAAAGGTAAAGTATGAAGATCGAATTCAGCAAAGAGGAAATCGTAGCTATGTT
>NZ_JBAWYV010000277.1:0-2385 GCF_037143375.1 Rhodoferax sp.
AAGAGGCGCCCACCTGAAAGCCGTTCAGGGTCAGGTCACCAGCAGTCAAAGCAGTTGTGGTTGCGCCACTGGTTTTGTTTGCTGCGTAGCTGGTGCCCACGCCTCCCAGTTCCGAGGTGCGGGTGCTGGCAATGGAGTTGATGGTGATGCTGTCAGCGGTCGAGTTATTGGCACCGACCTGGAATTTCTGGGCGGCAAACGAGCCGTCCAGCAGCTTCACGCCGTTGAAGGAGGAATTTTGCGACACACGGTCAATTTCAGCCGACAGGGCTTGCACTTCGCCGTCGAGCGCCGCACGGTCCGAGGTCGAGTTGGTGGCATTGCCAGACTGCACGGCCAGTTCACGCATGCGCTGCAGGTTGCTGCCAATTTGCGCCAAGTCACCTTCAGCCGTTTGCGACAGCGAGATGCCGTCGTTGGCATTGCGCGCCGCCTGGTTGCTACCTCGAATTTGCGAGGTCATGCGTTCGCTGATGGCCATGCCAGCGGCGTCGTCTTTGGCGCTGTTGATGCGCAAGCCTGACGACAAACGCTGCATAGCGGTTGACAACGAAGCCTGGTTCATGCCCAGATTGCGCTGAGCGGTTAATGAACCGATGTTTGTATTGATGACTGACATTTAGAAGTTCTGTTTTCTGGGAACATCCGGTACGCCTAGCGTACAAAGGCCAATCCGAAGACCGACCACCATGACCAGAACACTTCTGCGGTGCTTGCCAGACAACAGGTCCTGCATGAGGTCTGTTGCTATTCATTTCGGCACAAAGTCGCTCAAACTTTAATTTAATTCATAGCGGCTCACGCTTGCTGCACAAGGGCTAGAAGCCGATTTGGCATAAAAAAGGCGACAACAGTCAGACTGTCGTCGCCTTGGCTGGCAGAACCCCTTTTACGGGGCTCACCTCATGCTTGAGTCCGATTAACGCAGCAGCGCCAGCACACCTTGTGGCAACTGGTTGGCCTGCGCCACCATGGCGGTACCGGCTTGTTGCAGCACTTGGGCGCGCGACAGGGCGGCAGTTTCTGCGGCAAAGTCCGCGTCCTGAATCCGGCTGCGAGATGAAGACAAATTCTCTGAAGTCGTTTGCAGGCTGGTCACCACCGAGGTGAAGCGGTTCTGGATAGAACCGAGTGCTGCACGCGAGGCATTGACCGTGCCCAACGCACCGTCAATGGCGGACAGTGCTTTGGTGGCGTTCTCAGCGGTCAGCACGTTCATGCTGGCAATGCTTGACACCGAGGAGGTGACGGTGACCGGAACGGCTTCCCCGGCAGCAGACAAACCGGCACGGTCTGCGTGTGCGCCGGCATAGACAATGCCGCTTGAGCTGGCGCTGGTCAGGGTCACAGTGCCGTGGTTGTCAGCGGCGACGGCTGCCTGTGCCGTCATCAAATAAGCCTGCGATCCAAGTTGTGCTGCGGACAGCCCGGTCAGCGCCGTCAAGGTCGCCCGGTTCGCTGCGGCTGTTGCCGCGTCGGGTGCCGTATTCCCGATTGCGAAGGCGATAGTGTGAAAGTTGTTGCTATACATGTTGCCGCTCGAACTACCGAAAGGGTAAGACTCGGGTGCGCCGGCAATGCCAGTGTATTGCCCACTTGTGTTGTAGGCGGTGATGGCTCGGCTATATATTAAGGTTCCGATCATCGTGCTATTCCCATTCGCTGAAACTGGTGCCAAGGCGATCAATGCGCCTCCATCAACGCTGATCATCAGGTCCGTGATGGTTCCGGTAGCAGCGGGAACGGTTGCGAAATTCGCACCATCTGCAGGATTCGTGCTGCCCACCATCTGTGCCACCGCACTACCTCCTGGGACTGCTTTTGTACCCACATTGGCGGAGGCCAAACCGGTCTGGTTCATCAGGGTAGTTTTATTGTTCGCTGCAGTGGCGAGATCAGCCGCCGTCCCATTCATCCCAATGCTAATGTCGCGCCCATCCGCCGCACTCAGCGTCAGCTTGCCGTCGGTGGCGCTGGCGGTCGCCGTCACACCCGTTTGGTTGGCAATTTTATTGATCGCAGCAGCCACATTGGCGCCCTGACCAGCGGCTGATGCGCCGCCCTTGATGTCACCCACATTGACACCATTGATGCTGAAGGTGCCGGCACCGATGTCGCCCGTGCCCCCTGATACGTAGGCGCTGATGGTGCCGCCCGCCACCGTATTGGCATTGGCAACTGCTGTCACCCCCGAGCTGGGTGAAATCGCATTGATCGCCGCTGCGACTGAGAACGCACTGGCGGCGGTTTGACCTGCTGCCAGACCGGCAGAAGAGGCTCCCACCTGAAAGCCGTTCAGGGTCAGGTCACCAGCAGTCAAAGCCGTCGTCGTTGCGCCACTGGTTTTGTTTGCTGCGTAGCTGGTGCCCACGCCTCCCAGTTCCG
>NZ_JBAWYV010000278.1:0-2356 GCF_037143375.1 Rhodoferax sp.
TCCAGAATCTCGGGGCGGTAGCGCTTGCCATCGCAATCGGGACAGCGCAGGTAGACGTCGCTCAAGAACTGCATCTCAACGTGCTCGAAGCCCGAACCACCGCAGGTGGCGCAGCGGCCATCGCCATTGTTGAAGCTGAATTTGGTGGCGGTGTAGCTGCGTTGGCGAGACAAGGGCGCCGTGGCAAAAATCTCGCGGATGGCATCCCAGGCACCGACATAACTGGCCGGGTTGGAACGCGCTGTTTTACCAATCGGGGACTGGTCCACAAACACCACATCGCTCAACATTTCGGCGCCCAGCAGACGCTCAAAAGCGCCCGGCGTTTCGGTGGCTTTGCCAAAGTGGCGCAGCAACGCAGGCGCCAAAATATCCTGAATCAAGGTCGACTTGCCGGAGCCGCTGACACCGGTGACGCACACCAGACGCTGCAACGGAAACTCAACGGTGACGTTCTTCAGGTTGTGGTCACTCGCTCCTTCCAGAATCAGACGCGGCGTGGCCGCATCGACCAGCCGTTTAAAGCCCATGCCAACCTGTTTGCGCCCACCGAGATAAGCGCCCGTCAACGTATCCGCATGACGCAGATCCGAAGTGGAACCGTCAAACACAATTTGCCCCCCGCGCTCACCGGGGCCAGGCCCCATGTCGATCATCCGGTCAGCTGCCAGCATCACCGCCGGGTCGTGCTCCACCACCACCAAGGTGTTGCCAGCGTCGCGCAGGCGCTGCATGGCCACAATGATGCGGTGCATGTCACGCGGATGCAGGCCGATGCTGGGCTCGTCCAGCACAAAAAGAGTGTTCACCAGCGAGGTGCCCAGGGCGGTCGTGAGGTTGATACGCTGCACTTCACCGCCCGACAAGGTGCGGCTCTGCCGGTCCAAGGTGAGGTAGCCAATGCCGACGTCACACAGGTATTTCAGCCGGGTACAAACCTCCTCAAACAGGAGTTTCATGGTCTTCAACTCCGCCGATGACCGGGCGGGATTGGGGGTTGCGCCCTCCCCCAATCCCGCCTGCAGCGCATCAAAGAAGCGCCGCAACCTATCCAGCGGCATCAACATCAGGTCGTGCAAACACAGCCCCGGCAGCGCTTCAAGTTGCGCACGCGACCACTTCACCCCCACCGGCATAAACCGCTTGACAGGGTCCAGCACCAAATCGGCATCGGCCTTGCCGCCGATGCGCCACAACAGGCTCTCGGTCTTCAGCCGGGCACCGCCGCACACCCCGCACGGCGTGTAACTGCGGTACTTGGACAGCAGCACCCGAATGTGCATTTTGTAGGACTTGGTCTCCAGGTATTCGAAGAATCGCTTGATGCCAAACCAGTGCTGGCTCCACTTGCCATTCCAGTTGGGCGAACCGTTGATCACCCAATACTGCTGCGCGGGCGTGAGCTTGTTCCACGGCGTGTCGCGCGGGATGCCCGCCGCCTCGGCATGGCGCATCAAGTCGGCCTGCGCCTCGGCCCAGGCCGGTGTTTGCATCGGCTTGACCGCGCCGGAGCGCAGCGTCAGTTTGTCATTGGGAATCACCAACCCGTAGTCCACGCCAATCACCCGGCCAAAGCCGCGACAGGTATCGCACGCGCCCACGGCGGAGTTGAACGAAAACGCCGACGCAATCGGGTCGACGTAGCGCACATCGCTCTCAGGGCAATGCAGGCCGGTAGAAAACTTCCAGACCGGCGGCGCCGCCACCGCTATTGATTCAGTAGCTGCTTGCGCAGGATGGACGGTGGCTAGAGCCTCATTGAGCACATAAACACTGAGGCGACCACTGCCGTGTTTGAGCGCGACCTCGATCGCCTCCAGCACCCGCGCACGCTCGACGTTGCCCAGCCGGAACCGGTCGGCCACCACATCGAGAACCTTGCGCGGCCCGGTGGGCGTGGCCCGTTCTCGTTGCGCCTGCACCTTGGTAAATCCACTGACCGAGAGCCATTGATCAATCTCGTCAGGCGTGGTGCTGGCAGGCAACTCCACCGCAAAAGTGATGGCCAGCCGGACATCGTCCGCCCCGACCCGCTCAAGGAGTTGCGCGTAAATGGTTTCAGCCGAGTCGTGGCGCACCGGTGATGCGGTCTCGCGGTCGAACAACTGTCCGGCACGGGCAAACAACAGCTTCAGATGGTCATTAAGCTCAGTCATCGTGCCCACGGTGGAGCGCGAGGAGCGCACCGGGTTGGTCTGGTCGATGGCAATGGCGGGCGGCACGCCTTCAACCTTGTCAACGGCGGGCTTGTCCATGCGGTCCAAAAACTGGCGGGCGTAGGCCGAGAAGGTCTCGACGTAACGTCGCTGGCCCTCGGCATACAGCGTGTCAAACACCAGACTCGACTTGCCCGAAC
>NZ_JBAWYV010000279.1:0-2346 GCF_037143375.1 Rhodoferax sp.
CAAGGCGCTGATTACGGTGAACCGCATCAAGTATCAGCCGATCGACTATTCCAGCTATGAATTTCGCCGCCAGCCGTTTTTTAATTCGGCGCAACTTGGGCGCATGAATGCCGAGAAACTCGCGGCGGACATCCTGGCGGACATCTTGAGCGTTGTGACCGCCGACAACTTTGGGGACGCAGTGAAGACGACCGTTGCGACCGCGTTTGGCTCTGACGACGTGGTTGACATTCGCGGAGCCGCGAACGCGCTTCATTGGCCCGACGTGGGCCGCAGTTTGATTGTGGACAGCACGGTCGATAACGCTCTGCAGAAGGACACCAGCTACAAGCTGGCGTTGAACATCGGGACCGCCTCGGTCATCCAGCAAGGCCAGTTCCCGACCCTGAGCGGATTCCAATATTCTTGGCTCCCTAACCTGCCCGACAATTCGGAAAACCTGATAGGCTTTGCCGCGTTTGCCTCGGGCATCCTGGCAGCGTTTGCACCGATCGACCCCGCGCCGGGCGTGCGCCAACAGCTTGTTGGTTATGAAGTGGTGACCGACGCGGCAACCGGCATTTCGTTCAATTACCGCGCATGGGGCGATCCAATGAATGACCGGCAATACGAGATTGTTGAATGCGCCTATGGCTTCGCCAAGGGCGTGAGCAACGCCGTGCTTCGCATCGTATCAGCCTAACTTTAGGTGGTAGGTTCGGGGCCAGCCGTGGATCGAAACACGGTTGGCCCTTTCAACTTTGAATACGACCGAGACAGCGACCATCCTGCCAAGTGTCTTGCCTTGTGGGGGCAGGGCTTGGTGCCAGAGTTGGGCCGGTTGATTCACCCGGCAAAGGGTGGGCGCTGTTTCGCTTTTAGAGGCTTTGTGACCCGGCACCCTATCGACACCGCAGCCGAGGGTTGCGACGCGCCTACCGCCAGCCACCGCACGCCGTTGGCCGGCGTGGTGAGCGCGGGCACCCCCCCCCCCCCTATCCTTAAGGAGTCCCCTTGAAACGGCGAAAGAACGCGGGTTCTTTGTCGAGGCGCTATTTGCTCGCCTGCCAATCGAAAAACTAACCGTCCAAGTGTCCTAACCCCTTATGAAGCCCACTGACACCAAATTGGCCCAGAAATGGGGTTGCGACACCCGAACAATTCGCCGATGGCGAAAAGACGGCGCACCGTTGGGCGACCAAAAGGCAATGCATACTTGGCTTGCCACCCGCAAAAGCTTGCCCCCGGGGACCGCGGCGCTTGTCGCCAGGTGCACAGCCCGGGCGCTTGGACGCGCCGCCACCGCTGACACGAGCGAGGCGACCACTGGCGCACCCGCCGCCTTGCGCCGGTTGGAGTCTGCCGAAAGCCTGACCTACAGGGTTCTGCAAACAGCGCTGAAAAGCGGCAACCCCTCCGCTGTCAAAGCCGCGAGAGAAACCTGGCTGGCCATCACAAATGCTTTGAGGCGGTTCGACTTACAAGTTGAGCGCGGCTTGCGTGATGCCGACGAGCTTGTCCCCCGGGGCGAGGTGGAGAGGCACGTGGGGAGTTTCATGTATTGGATGCGCTTGGCCAGCCGCCAGGCATCGAATACGCTGATTGCCGGCCTATCGGCGCACACCGACCTGGTTGCCGCTTTCGAGACACTGAAGGCGCAACTTTGGGAGAACCAAATTTCAGCCCTGGCGGCGATGGCCAGCAGCCCATGCAAGGCCGGGTTGCCGCCGTGGTGGATAAAAGCCGCCTGCGCGAGCCTGGACGACGCCTTTTCCGGCAGCGAGACAACGGTTGCCAGCCGCCGTGAATCGCTCGAGCAGATATTTGCCGGCTTGGTTCAAGGGAACGCACAGGCGAGGCTTGAGAGGTTGACCGGGTTGCCCACCCCGCCGCAGTAATTCGCCCCACCATAAGCACGCACCCACCCCATTTGAACGCGTCCAGCGCCAACCAGGAGCGTCCGTTTCAAGCCAGCCAGCCGAAAAGCCGGAGTTTGACCCCAGGCGGCTGGACGCCAGGAAACAGGATCGGTCACAACACGTTACCGAAGCGTTTCACCCACAGGCGGCTGGACGCCAGGTCGTTGCCCGTAGGCGAGCCGCAGCGACCCGCCCGCATAGGCGACACCCCAAGCCGAAAGTGAAACACGTTTCACATTCTCAACCTCCCAATTCTTTCCTACAAGTTCCTACGCAATTCATGGTAAAAGACTGCCGCGACATGCCGCGAGCGCCAGTTTTCAAAAGTGGGTGGCACCCTGTAAAAACAGGCATTTGCTAGTGTTTTGCATGGAA
Source organism: Rhodoferax sp. (assembly GCF_037143375.1). Classification (GTDB taxonomy): domain Bacteria; phylum Pseudomonadota; class Gammaproteobacteria; order Burkholderiales; family Burkholderiaceae_C; genus Rhodoferax. The sequence continues at coordinate 2,274 of NZ_JBAWYV010000279.1, forward strand.
AAGTGAGGTGTGCAGTGCGCGGTTTAGGAATGCCGGAACCCAACCCGGACAGAGCTGTAGTCGGTGAGGCTCT
>NZ_JBAWYV010000280.1:0-2322 GCF_037143375.1 Rhodoferax sp.
GCGCGCAGGTTGGTGAGCAAGGCGGGGCCGGCCCGCACGGCATAAACGCCGCTGCGCGCCAGCGGCTGATCGACCCGCGTGCTGACGTCGCCCGCGGCAAACACGTTGGCGTGGCTGGTGGAGCGCTGACAGGCGTCCACCGCGATGAACCCCTGATCATCCAGCGCCAAACCGCACTCTTCCAACCATGCGGGCGCCTGGCCACCGGTGGCGATCACCGGCACATCGCAGGCCAGTCGGGCGCCGCTGGCCAGCAGCACCTCGCCGGTTTGAATGCCCACGGCCTGCTCGTTTAATACGGTAATGTTCCGCTGTTTCAAGGCCGCCAGCACGCGCTGTTGTACCTTGGCGGTGTAGTTGGCTGCCACCGGTGTGCCGCCGGTCACCAGCGTGACCGAAGAAGTGGGCAGCCGGTACGCCATGGCCATCGCCAACTCAAGACCTGCGGCACCAGCACCGATGACTGCCACGCGCAGGGGGCGTTTTTGCGCCAGAGTCACCACCTGCGGCCAGAGGGCACCAAAGGTCTCTATCGGACGAATAAACAGGCCGTGCTCGCGAACGCCGGGCAGGGTCTGCTCCATCAACGAGCGGTTTTGTACCGGCCCGGTGTTGACCGAAAGCCAGTCATAAGGGAGCACCGTGCCGTCGTCCAGCGTGATCGTTTGCGCCGTGGCATCAAGGGCGGTGGCACTTCGGGCCAGCCAGCGAATGCCGGTGTTTTTCAGCAGTGGTTCCAGCGGAATCACGCAGTCATCCAGCGTGTAATGCCCGGCTACAAACCCCGGTACCATGCCCGAATACATCTGGCGTGGGTAGGGCGCGATCAAAGTGACCTGCACGCCCACCAGGGCTTGGGTGGCCAATGTTGACAGCACATGCACATGGGCGTGACCTGCCCCGAGCAGGATGAGATGTTTTTGCAGCGGTGTGTTGGGTGTCATGGACTGAGTTTCAGGACGAGATCGCTGGCATAAGCCAAGCTGGATCCGTCGGTGGTGTCGGAATCGGCCCCGACCAGAATAGCCATCAAGGGCGGGACCACGCCATCGGACTCGTGACCGAAGGCGCGCAAATAATCAGCGCTCAGGTTGCGCTCGTGCATCACCCATTGTTTGAGTTGCGCGGTGCCCGAGTTGAGCACCAGATAACGCACCCGGTGCGTGAATGCATTGGGCAGTTCAGAGCCCACGGGGAGCTTGTTGTCCCACACGTAGCACAGGGTGGCTGCCGGCAAATAGTCGTGGCTGACGGCGCGCGCCACGCGCAGCAAGTTGCGCTCCACCAACCCCAATTGCGTCAGGGGCAGGTCAAACAGCGCGCAGACCTTGACCGGCACATCGTCGCCCGATTTGCGCGTCAGATCCGCCAGCGGCAGGGGTTCGTCGAGCCGCCAGCGCCAGCGCAGCGTGGTGCCCGCACCGATGGTCAGGGCGGGCAAGTCATGGACCAGATTGGCATAGGCGTTGTCGGCACTGATGCGCAAGACGGGCGCGCCGTCCAGCGGGACGATGTCAAACCGGGTCAGGAGTTTGCCGGTTTTGGGCAGGCCCACCACGCGCCAGGGCGGGGCGGGTTTGTCGCTCGCGCCGGCAACCAGCGGTGCCAGCGTCTGGGCACTCACCGGTAGCCACAGCAGGATCAACAGGCTGGTCAGCCCGGTTAAACACAAGTACTTCCATGCGGGGGCGGCGATCATGGGCTGATGAAGGGCTTTCATGGGACTCAGGGTAAACGTGAAGAGCCCTACTTTAAGCCTCTACGCCAAGCATGGTATTTGTGGGCCCATTCCAGCAAACGCTTGGGCGGGTGTGCGCGCTTCCACGCACCGGCGGCGTACTTGTTGGCCTCGGCCAGCGTCGGGTAAGTGTGGATCGTGCCGAGGATTTTGTTCAGCCCCAGACCGTGCTTCATAGCCAGCACGTACTCGGCCAGCAACTCCCCGGCTTGTGCGCCGACCAGGGTGACGCCCAGAATTTTGTCCTTGCCGGGAACCGTCAGCACCTTCACAAACCCCTGCGCGTCAGAGTCGGCGATGGCGCGATCGAGGTCGGCGAGGTCGAATTGAGTCAGCTCGTAAGCGATATTTTTCTCGCGGGCTTCCTGCTCGTTGAGGCCGACCCGCGCCACTTCGGGATCGGTGAAGGTGGCCCACGGAATCACTGTGTAGTCGACCTTGAATTTCTTCACCTCACCAAACAAGGCGTTGACGGTGGCGTACCACGCCTGGTGCGCTGCCACATGGGTGAGTTGATAAGGCCCGGCCACGTCACCCGCGGCAAAAATGTTGGGGTAAATGGTTTGCAGGTAGGCGTTGGTGGC
>NZ_JBAWYV010000281.1:0-2304 GCF_037143375.1 Rhodoferax sp.
TAGTCAAACAAGGCATCGACCAGCAGCTCGGGCGTCAGGCCACTGGTTTTGGCGGTGCTTGACCAGAGCCAATCGGCAAAACCCATGAACGCATAAAACGGCGAGTGAAGCACCGCTTTGATTGAGGTCATGCCCGCACCGGCAGGCTCATCGGCGCAAGCCTCAGTGCCCTCGCCCAGCAACAAGTTCAGCGTTTGCGTGAAGCGCCCTGAGTTGGCGACCAGATCCCAGTAGCGTGAAAAGCGGGTGAAGCGCTGCATCGTGTCTGCGTCCACGGCCCCGGTTTGGCGCACGGTGTAGGGCGGTTCAGGGTCGTAAACCATGCCGTATTCCACCGTGTGACGGGCAATCGGCGTGCCGCGCAGACGTTTCAAAATGCCCAACTGAATCTCGTGCGGGTGCAAGGCGTGCAGACGGTCAAAGCCCGCTGCAAAACTTTCCATCGATTCACCCGGCAGGCCAAACAGCAAATCAGTGTGCAAATGCGCGTTCGACTCCTGCACCAGCCAGCGTAAGTTCAGCGCGGTTTTATCGTTGTCCTGCTTGCGCGAGATTCGTTGCTGTACCTCAACGTTAAAGCTCTGCACCCCCACTTCAAACTGCAGGACCCCCGGTGGAAACTGCGCAATCATGGCTTTCAGACGGTCCGGCAACTGGTCGGGCACGACTTCAAAATGCACGAACAAATCCGGCGTCATCCGGTCCAGAAAAAACTGCAGGATGCGCACCGAGGCGTCGATCTTGAGGTTGAACGTGCGGTCCACAAACTTGAAATTGCGCGCACCGCGCTGGTACAGCCCATCCATCTCGGCCAGAAAAGCGTCGAGGTCGAACGCCCAAGCCGTCTTGTCGAGCGAACTCAGGCAAAACTCGCACTTGAACGGACAACCGCGCGACGCCTCCACATACAGCAGGCGGTGCGCCAGATCGGCATCGGTGTACTCGGCATAGGGCAGCGTGAGCTGGTCGAGTGGCGGCTGCTCGCCGGCGATAATTTTCATCAGCGGTTGCGGCCCGTGCAAGAGCGCGCGGCACAGCTTGGGAAAACTCACATCGCCCCAACCGGTAATGACATGGTCGGCCAGCCGCACGATGGCTTGCTCTTCGAGTTCGTGGCTCACCTCCGGGCCGCCCAGCACCAGCTTGATGTCGGGGCGCTGCGCTTTAAGCAGGCGCAGCACCTCAGCCGTGGGCGTGACATTCCAGATGTACACACCAAAGCCAATGATCTGCACCGCGCCCGGCGTCGGCGCGCCCAAAACCGCCAGCAATTCATCGACCACGTCTTGCGCCTTGCGGGCGATGGTGAACTCGCACAAGGTGGTCTGCGCTTTCAAGTCGCCCATGTTCGCCAGCAAGTAACGCAAGCCCAAAGAGGCGTGGATGTACTTGGCGTTGAGGGTGGTCAGGAGGATGCTCACGCGGCGCGGCTCAAGGTTAACGGTAGAACAGGGTGGGCAGCCACAGGGTGAGTGGCGGCCACAGGGCGGCAATCATCAAATCAATCATCGCCACGATCACCAGCGGCATCACGGCGCGGGACACTTTGCCCAGCGACACCCCGGCGATGCCGCAACTCACAAACAGGCAAATACCCACGGGCGGCGTCAGCATGCCGATGGCCAGATTGGTCACCACCAACACGCCAAACTGAACCGGATCAACCTGCATTTGCGGCGTCAGCAGCGCCAGCACCGGCACCAGCAGCAGCAAGGCCGCCGTGGTTTCCATGACGCAGCCCACCACCAGCAACAGCGCCATGACCAGCAGCAACAAGCCGGTTGGCGGCAAGGAGAGCGAGTTGACAAAAACGTCCAGCAGACGCGCGCCTTGCTGCATGGCCAGCAGCCAGCCAAAGATCTTGGCCATGGCGATGATGAACAAAATACCCCCCGCCGCCACTTGCGAGCGCACGATGAGGCCGGGCAAATCCTTCCAGGCCAGTTCGCGGTTGACCAAAGTCCCCACCAGCAGCGCGTAAAAAACCGCCAGCGCAGCCGCTTCGGTCACGGTCACGATGCCGGTCAGAATGCCGCCGAGCACCACCACCGGCGCGCCCATCGACCAGAACGCAGCCTTGCCGGTCAGCGCCACCTGCGCCCAGGTAAAGGGGCGGCGCACGCCGTAGCCCTTGCGCCAGGAGATCCAGACCGCGATGGTCAAAAAGGACAACCCCATCAACACGCCCACCAGCATGCCCCCGGCAAAAAGTTGCGAGGTCGAGATGTTGGTCATGAAACCAAAAATAACCATCGGGATCGAGGGCGGAATGATGATTCCGATTGAGCCTCCAGCCGCCACGAC
>NZ_JBAWYV010000282.1:0-2301 GCF_037143375.1 Rhodoferax sp.
GGCGATGTGGATTTGATTTTGTTTGTGGTCGAAGCCGGCATGTTCAACCAGGCCGATGCCAAAGTGCTGGCGCTGCTGAGCAAAGACATTCCGACCTTGCTGGTTGCCAACAAGCTCGATCAAGTCACGCGCCGCTCTGACATTGCACCCTGGCTGCAAGAAATGCAGCAACGCCACACCTTTGCCGAGTTTGTGCCGATGTCGGCCAAGAACGCCAAAGACATCGAGCGCATGCTGGGCATTTGCGAAAAATACCTGCCCGAGCAAGCCTGGTGGTACGCCGAAGACGAGTTGACTGACCGCAGCGAAAAGTTTCTGGCCTCCGAGACCGTGCGCGAAAAACTGTTCCGTTTGACCGGCGACGAGTTGCCTTACACCTCCACCGTGGTGATCGACAAGTTTGAAGAAGAAGCCGGTCGTGGCAAGCAAAAGCGCCTGCTTCGCATTGCCGCCACCATCGTGGTCGAGCGCGACACGCACAAGGCGATGGTGATTGGCGACAAAGGCGAGCGCATCAAGCGCATCGGCATGGAGACCCGCGTCGAGCTTGAAAAAGCGCTCGACTGCAAAGTGTTCATCGAGATGTGGGTCAAAGTGCGCTCCGGTTGGGCCGATGACGAAGCCCGCGTGCGCTCGTTCGGCTACCAGTGAAGATGTTGCCCCCACGTTCGCCATTGCATGTGCTTCACTGCCCCCCGGGGGGGCCAAGGCCTGCTTGGGGCGGCCCGGCGCTGGCCCGCTAGCCCCGCGTGGCGACCAAGCGCATCTCTGACGAACCCGCGTATGTGTTGCACCGCTACGACTGGAGCGAGTCGAGCCTGATTCTGGAAGTGTTCACGCGCCACTACGGCCGCATTGCGCTTGTGGCCAAGGGCGTCAAGCGGCCGACCTCGAGCTTTCGTCCCATCTTGCTGCCTTTGCAACCGCTGCACCTGGCGTTTGGCGGCGATGCCGAAATTCGCACCCTCAAAGCGGCGGAATGGATGGGTGGCCATGTCATGCCGACCGGCGATGCGCTGATGTCGGGCATTTACCTCAATGAGTTGCTGCTGAACTTGCTGGCGCGTGACGACCCGCACCCCGGTTTGTTTGATGTCTATGGCAACGTGGTGCAAGTGATTGCCTCCGAGCACGGCGAGGCGCTGGAGCCTGCGCTGCGGGCGTTTGAGTTGCTGCTGTTGCGTGAGATTGGCTGGTTGCCGATGCTGGACGCCCAGACCATGACGCTGCTCGAACTCGATCCGCAACAACGCTACACGCTGGTGCCCGAAGGCGGCTTGCGCCAGACCAACGCGTCAGACCGGGCGAGCCTGAGCGGTGCGCAATGGACCGCGTTGCAACGCTCGCTGGCCGATGGGGCACCGTTTACCGCCACTTTGCGCGCCTGCTCAGAGGTGATGAGTGAGCTCAAACCACAACTGCGCGCACTGCTGAATTACCATTGCGGCGTGACCACGCTGCGAACCCGGCAAATGATGATTGACCTGCAATCCTTATGAACAAAACTTCTCTTTCCGTCAACCTGAACAAAGTCGCGCTGGTGCGCAATACGCGCCATCTGGGCATTCCGAGCGTGACCCGCGCCGCCACCTTGTGCCTGCAAGCCGGGGCCAACGGCATCACGGTGCATCCCCGGCCTGATGAACGCCATATTCGGGGCGGTGATGTCAGCGATTTAGGTGAACTGTTAAAAGCTTGGCCTGACCGCGAATTCAATATCGAGGGCAACCCGTATCACAACCTGATGGACTGCGTGCGCGAGCAACTGGACCGAAAACTGCCGGTGCACCAGGTCACGTTTGTGCCTGATTCCGAAGGCCAGTTCACCAGCGACCATGGCTGGAACCTGGCGCAAGACGCCGACCGCTTGCGTCGCCTGATTGCGCAGGCCCATGCCTGGGGCGTGCGCGTGAGTCTGTTCATGGACGCTGACCCGCAAGCGATGGGGGCGGCCAAAGCCGTGGGGGCCGACCGGGTCGAGTTGTACACCGAACCTTATGCCGCTGCCTGGGGCACGGCGCAGCAGGCCGCGCAACTGGCCCGTTTTGCCGAGACCGCACGCGCGGCGCTGCACGCCGGTTTGGGGGTCAACGCCGGCCACGATTTGAACCGCGACAACCTCAGCGCCTTCATCCAGCAGGTGCCCGGCGTGTCAGAGGTCTCCATCGGCCATGCCCTGATTGCCGACGCCCTGGAACTGGGCTATACCGCCACCATCCAGGGCTATCTGCGCTGCCTGGGGTCATCATCCCCTCGCCCTCTGGGAGAGGGTTAGGGTGAGGGTTTTCCAATGATCTACGG
>NZ_JBAWYV010000283.1:0-2288 GCF_037143375.1 Rhodoferax sp.
CGCTCTTCCATATCGCTGGTATTGAGCGACTCGAAAAGTTTGACGCCAAAAGCGATGTTGTCAAAAATCGACATCGGAAACGGCGTCGGTTTTTGGAAAACCATGCCCACTTTGGCGCGCAGCAGAGCCACGTCTTTTTTGCTGGTCAACAGGTTTTCACCGTCGAGAATGATTTCGCCTTCAGCCCGTTGTTCGGGATACAGCTCGAACATACGGTTGAATACGCGCAACAAAGTCGACTTGCCACAACCGGACGGACCGATGAACGCCGTGACTTTGTTTTCTGGAATTTCAAGGTTAATACCCTTGAGCGCATGGAACTTTCCGTAATAAAAGTTCAAATCCTTGACGGAAATCTTCGTCTTTTCAGTTGTTGTAACAGCTGTAGTCATGGTTGCCTTTGTTCGTAGCTTTAACAGTAGTTAGCTCAGGATTTATTACGGGTCAGTACTCGGGCCAGGATGTTCAGTCCCAGAACCGCGATCGTGATGATGAACACACCAGCCCAAGCCAATTTTTGCCAATTCTCATAAGGACTCATGGCGAACTTGAAAATGGTCACCGGCAAACTGGCCATCGGCTCGCTCAGGCTGGAAGTCCAGAACTGGTTGCTCAAGGCCGTAAACAACAACGGTGCTGTTTCTCCGGCAATGCGGGCCACAGCCAGCAAAATACCGGTCACCACGCCAGAGCTGGCTGCCCGTAAAGTGATGCTCAAAATCACTTTCCATTTGGGAGCACCTAATGCATAAGCCGCTTCACGCAAGCCGGGTGGGACCAGTTGGAGCATGTTTTCGGTGGTGCGAATCACGACCGGAATCACAATCAAAGCCAGCGAAGCAATGCCGGCGTAGCCTGAAAACGATTTGAACCGTGTCACGATCACTGCGTAGACAAACAGGCCAATCACGATGGAGGGTGCAGACAACAAAATGTCATTGACAAAACGCGTCGTCGAAGCAAGCCAGCCTTTAGAGTCAAACTCGGCCAGATAAATGCCTGCCATCACCCCGATTGGTGTGCCAACAAAGGTCGCCAGCGCCACCATCAAAAAGGAGCCATAAATGGCATTGGCCAAACCACCCGCATCGTTGGGAGGGGGGGTCATTTGGGTCAGCGTGTCGAGCGTGAGTCCATCAATGCCCAGACGTACGGTCTCGAACAAGATCCAGCACAACCAGAACAGGCCAAAGGCCATGGCTGTCAACGACATGGTGAGAGCTACGCGATTGACAAACTTGCGCTTGGCGTAACGAGCCTGACGCGACTGATCCAGTTCGGCAATGGAAGTCAATGTATTTGCCGTGCTCATGTTCGTGCTCCTTCGTTTTTCTTGAGTTGTGCAAGCAAAATCTTGGACAGTGTGAGCACAACAAAGGTGATGAAAAAGAGTACCAGACCGAGGTACATCAGGGACGCTTGGTGCAAGCCTTCACCAGCTTCGGCAAACTCATTGGCCAAGGCGGAGGTGATGCTGTTGGCGGCCTGAAACAAACTCAGAGAATCCAGTTGGTTGAAATTACCGATGACAAAAGTAACCGCCATGGTTTCACCAATGGCACGACCGAGTCCGAGCATGATGCCGCCAATGACACCTGACTTGGTGTAAGGCAACACCACCGTAGACACGACCTCCCAGGTCGTGGCACCCAATCCGTAGGCCGATTCTTTGAGCAGCGTGGGGGTGACTTCAAAGACATCTCGCATGACTGCCGCAATGAACGGAATGATCATGATGGCCAAAATGATGCCGGCCGACAAAATGCCGATGCCCACAGGAGGACCCGAGAAAAAAGCACCCAGGTAAGGCACACCGGTAAATATGTTTTGCAAGGGTTGTTGGACGTAGGTGGCCAACAAGGGGCCAAACACCAGCAGTCCCCACATACCGTAAACAATGGAAGGGATCGCCGCAAGCAACTCAATGGCCGTGCCCAACGGGCGCTTGAGCCAGGCAGGCGCGAGTTCCGTCAGGAACAAGGCAATACCAAAGCTGACGGGGACCGCAATAACCAGGGCAATGATCGACGTCATCAAGGTGCCGTAGATCATGACCAGGCCACCGAATTCTTCTTTGACCGGATCCCATGTCGTATTAACTAGAAAGCTGAGACCGTATTTACTGATCGCAGGCCAGGCGCTAACGGTCAAAGACACCAGAATAGCGAACAGCATCGCCAAGGTGAAAAATGCCGAACCTTTGGCCAACAGGCCGAAGATTCGGTCTGCCATGGGGCCCGAGCGGGGCGCTTTGGCGGGAGGAGGATTAGTCATTACACGTCCAGAAG
>NZ_JBAWYV010000284.1:0-2281 GCF_037143375.1 Rhodoferax sp.
GAAATAGTCGCAGTGGTCATTTACTTGACGGTGTAGAGTTTGTCGAACTGGCCGCCATCGTTGAAGTGCACTTTTTGCGCCTCTGACAAGGAACCAAAGTATTCACTCACCGCGAACAACTGAATCGGTTTGAAGGTGCTGGCGTATTTCTTCAACAAAACCGCCGAACGTGGCCTCAGCGCATGCTTGGCGGCAATCTCTTGCGCCTCATCCGAATACAAATAATCCAGATAGGCCTTGGCCAACGCGCCTGTGCCTTTTTTGGCCACCGTGCGCTCCACCACGGCCACCGGATTTTCTGCCACGATGCTGATGGACGGGTGCACGGCATCGACCTTGCCCGCGCCAAATTCACGGTCCACCGACAACACTTCGGACTCGAACGTCACCAACACATCGCCAATGTTGCGTTGCAAAAAGATGGTGGTCGCATCGCGCCCGCCCTTGGCCAGCACCGGCACATTCTTGAACAGCTTGGCGACAAACTCAGCCGCTTGCGCGTCGGTGCCGCCTTTCTTGCGCACATAACCCCAGGCCGCCAGATAGGCCATGCGGCCGTTGCCGCCGGTCTTGGGGTTGACCACAATCACCTGAATGCCGGGTTTGATCAAGTCGTCCCAATCCTTGATGTTTTTCGGGTTGCCGTTGCGCGTCAGAAACAACATGGTGCTGCTGGTGGGCGAGGCGTTACCGGGGAAGCGTTTGGCCCAGTCTTTGGCCACGATGCCGGTACTGGCCAAAAAGTCCACATCGGTGGTCGTATTCATGGTGACCACATCGGCGTCCAGACCGTCATTCACGGCCCGCGCCTGCGCGCTGGAGCCACCATGCGACTGGTCGATCTTCACGTCCTTGCCGGTGGTTTTTTTATAGTGGGCCGCGAAAGCCACGTTGTAGTCTTTGTAAAACTCGCGTGACACGTCGTAAGAGGCGTTCAGCAGCGTGGATTGCGCCGCTACAAAATTAGTAGCTGTTAGCGCAATTTCAGCAAGGGCTAGCGTCAGTTTTGTCTTAAATTTCATGCGGATTCCAAGGCGTCGTTTGAATGAGGGGTGTACGGGATTGACGCGGCGTACGATTCGCCGGTCAGGGACTGCAGCAGCGCCAAGCCCAGGGGCCAGGCACCAAAGCCGGATTCGATATTGATGTGACCCGCCATTTGCAAGCGCACAAATTCGCTGCCCCAAGCGCGGGCATAAGCGCCAGCCGTGCGCACCGGGCAATACGGGTCGTTGCTGCTGGCCACGATGATGCTGCGGTAGGGCAGTGGCTGGTACGGCACCGGCGCAAAGTCGGCCAGGATGCTGCGGCGCTCCGGGTCGGCCGGTGCCACCAGCAGCGCGCCCTGAATTTTTTCAACCGCTTCGGGCGGCAAGTGTGTGGTGGCGATGCAGCCCAGGCTGTGCGCCACGATCACCACCGGGCCGTCTTGTGCCAGGATGGTCTGACCGATAGACGCCACCCAGGCTTTGCGCGAGGGCGTGATCCAGTCGTCTTGTTTCACCCGCACCGCGCCGGGCAAAGCATCGGCCCACAGGCTTTGCCAGTGACCGGGGCCGGAATCACGCCAGCCGGGAACGATGATGATGCTTGCCATGTTGAGGAAATTTCGCAGTTTTTCTGAGTAATGAAACAGGTTGTGGCGGATTGTGAAACGCCATCGTTAAAACTCAAACTACTTACATTCCATTTGCTTATCTCGAAATACACATAAAGAACATCAGCAAGGGCTGTCGTTTAATAGTGGGATGACGATTCCCAAACTCACCGAAGTCCTGACGCTCTCCAACACCCAGATTGCCATTGAAGCCGCAGCCACCGTGGCGTTTGCACTCTCCGGCCTGATCGAGTCCGCGCGCAAGCGGCTCGATGTCGTGGGCATTTTTATGGTGATGGGCCTGTCGGCTTTTGGCGGCGGCACGCTGCGCGACATCCTGCTGGACCGGCGGCCCTTCTTCTGGGTGGCGCATGCAGGTTGGTTGTGGGTGCTGCTCATTTTGGGCATCGGGGCCATGGTCTTCATGCGCAAACACCATTTCGAGCCGACCGAACGCGCCATGCAATGGCCCGACGCGCTGGGCTTGGGCCTCTTCACCGCTGGCGGCACCCAGATCGCCCTGGACAGTAATATGCCGATCATGGTGGCCGTGCTGATGGGCATGGTCACGGCGGTGTTTGGCGGGGTGATGCGCGACATGGTGTGCAACGAAATCCCCCGCGCCTTTTGCGACCACCAGCCCTATGCGGTCTGTTCGTTTGCGGGCGGCTGGGTCATGATTGC
>NZ_JBAWYV010000285.1:0-2266 GCF_037143375.1 Rhodoferax sp.
CACCCAATGCGCTCCTCCAGCAAACGAATACGTTGTGACACCGCCGATGGCGTCACATGCAGTGCGCGGGCAGCCCGCTCGAAGCTGCCTTCCCTCACCACGGCGGTCAGTGCTGAAAGCGATGCGTAGTCCAACATGAAATTAGTTTTCCTAAACTGGATGAATGAATGATAGTTTGTCTTCATTTGTGAAAGCAGGCAAGCTCGGACTATGACAAATTTACCTGAATACTTTTCCGTAATCGCCCCTGCCTTTGTTCATGGTCTAGCTCTGAGCTTTGGGCTCATCGTGGCAATCGGTGCTCAAAATGCATTTGTGCTGAGACAAGGGTTGCGCCGCGAATATGTGGGCATTGTGGTGCTGTTCTGCGCACTGGCGGACGCTGTGCTGATTGCAGTCGGTGTCTTGGGAATGGCACAGGCCTTGGGTGAAAATCCGGGATTTGCACGCGCACTTGCGTTGGCAGGCGCTGTATTCTTGGCAACCTATGGTTGGCAGGCGCTTCGTCGTGCCAGGCAATCAAACCAGTTACGGACGGAAGAAACGGGCACAGGTTTGCGCTTGGCGGGTGTTGTTACCCAGGCGGCTGCCTTTACGTTGCTCAATCCCCATGTGTACCTCGATACCGTCCTGCTGGTCGGTAGCATTGGTGCACAGCAACCGGTTGCGTTGCGTCCGTGGTTTGTGGCGGGTGCGAGCGTTGCCAGTCTGTTCTGGTTTGGTCTGTTGGGTTTTGGTGCGCGCTGGTTGGCTCCCTGGTTTGCCCGACCAAAAGCATGGCAAGTGCTGGATGGTCTGATTGGCTTGACCATGTGGGTGTTGGCAATACTGCTGGTAAAGCACGCGCTGGCTGGCATATAGGAAATAGACATGTACGTTTCAAATCATCATCAGCTCAACGACCGCGACGCGGCCTTCTCCCTCATGGAGGCTCATCCACTGGGGGCTTGGGTTTGCCATTCAACAGATGGACTGGTTGCAAATCATGTGCCGTTCATCCTGGACCGGACGCGCGGCCCCCATGGTACGTTGATGGGGCACGTAGCGCGTGCCAATCCCGTTTGGCGCCAGCTTCTCAACGACACTCCGTCCGTAGTGATGTTTCAGGGAGCACAGTCGTACATCACCCCAGGTTGGTATCCTGGAAAGTCCGACCATGGAAAGGTCGTGCCCACCTGGAACTACGTCGTTGTCCATGCACACGGCAAGGCACGGGTGATTGAAGACCCACACTGGATTCTGGGCATGCTCAATCGCTTGACGGATTCCCAGGAGTCGCGGCAAACCTTGCCTTGGCGCGTGGGCGATGCGCCCTTAGACTTCATTGACAAGCTGATGCGTGGAATTGTGGGTATCGAGATTTCGATTGACCGGTTGGAAGGCAAGCTCAAGGCAAGTCAGGACGAGGATATGCAGGACAGGCTCGGTACTGTCAAGGGATTGCAATCAAACCACAGCGACCAGTCCCGGGATATGGCGGGACTGGTGTTGAGCACCATTACAAATGAAGCGCCGAAAAGTTGATTATTCCAGAAGTCAGCTATATTTTGTACTGTCGGTCTGCGCTTTCCGCCGTTGCTGAAACCCGATTTTCTCACTGGTTAAATGAAAACTGCGCCTCAGTCCGTTCAACTAAAACTGAAGGACCAAGCATCAACTTAACACGGTACCATCATCAGCATACACATCAACGGAATCTGTCAATGCCAATTACTACAAAACGAGTCGTTTTTTCGCTTGTTGGACTCCTCGCGACCACTGCGGTGGTCTTCGCACTTTATGTCTTCGCTGCCTTGAATTGGAGTTACTCCACCGGTGAACGAGCCGGGTTTCTTCAAAAAATATCCGATAAAGGTTGGATTTGTAAAACGTGGGAGGGCGAGCTATCTTTGGTCGCACTGCCTGGTGCTGCCCCCGAGAAATTCTTATTTACCGTCAGGGACGCTGAAGTTGCCAAGCAGGTCAATGCTGCCGTTGGTAAACGAGTCGCCTTGACCTATGCACAACACAAGGGATTGCCCACATCATGTTTTGGGGAAACTGATTACTTTGTTGTTGGCGTGAAGGAAATTAGTCCATAACAGCGCGGAGCTAACAGACACAGGGACAGTCGCTCCTCAAGAAACGCAAACGCGAATACCGCCACCAGCACCAAACTCAGTTTATCGACCGGCGCGACCTTGGATGCTTCACCCACTTGCCCGCGACCCAGTCAACTTCGTGGAAACACCGCCACCGGGATGGGCGCTTTGCACCACTTCCTGGC
>NZ_JBAWYV010000286.1:0-2251 GCF_037143375.1 Rhodoferax sp.
TTCAGGGGTGGGTCGGTGGTGGTCGTGCCCTTTGACTCTGGCTCGGCGGTCGAGGCTGCGCTGTGGGATGCCGTCAAAGCCAGCAGCCTGAGCATCGAAATCCGGGCGTACCTGAACCGCTATCCCACCGGCAAGTTTGCGGCGGATGCGCGCGCCCAGCTGCTGAAGTTGCAGCCGGTGGTGGCGGTAGCCGGTATTTCAGCCCCCACTTCACAGCCTTTGGTTGCTGCAACACCCACGCCATCACAGCCCGCAAAGCCCACTAAAACTGGCAACCACACTACGCACATTAACTACTCAGTGGGCGACAGTTGGACCTTTGCCAGCGATAAAGTGCGCAACCTGAAATCAAGCGCCTATACGCAAAAAGTGGTTTCGCTGGGGGCCAATGGCGACGCTGTTTTCAACGCTGGGGGCGTCCTTACGGCCTCGGGCCAGTTCAGCTATTTGCCGAACTTTGAGCGGGAGCGCTTTTACAGCGCGGGTTACCGCATGGTGCCGACACAACTGAGCCCCGGATTCAAAGAACCCATCAGCTATGACGTGTTGAGCAAGTACAAAGACGATGGCCGAGAAGTCAAGTTTGTCGGCAAAGGTTCGATAGAAGTCATTGGGCGTGAGAAAGTCAGCACCCCCGCCGGTGATTTCCTGGCATGGCGCATCCGCCGACTCGCCCAAGGCGCCAACACCAACAATGGCGAAGAGCTCCTGCTTGACCACACGTTTTGGTTTGTGCCGGAAGTCAAGCGGGTCGTGGCGCAAGATATTTTTGAGACCAGCGTCAAGACCGGCAAAACCATATTGCAAGAGCGCGTGGCCCTTCAGAGTTTCAGTCTGGCTGATGCCAAGGCCACTGCGGCAGCCCAAGCCAACCAGATGCAGGCCGCTGGTCAGAATGGCGGTGTTTCATTTGCAAGCGCTGGAACTGGTGTGGCTGGTGACCAGGCCGCCGTCGATCAACGCACGGCCGAACTGTTGGCCAACTTGACCATCAAACCGGTCGAGACCCAACCAGTGACGCCAACACCAGGCAAGTTACAGCGACAGGCCGCCCTCCGCAATAGCGCAGGTTTCAGTGTGGGCGACCGTTGGCTTTACCAGACGGTGGACAAGTTCAAGCAAGAAGTGGTCAGCAACTGGAGCCGCAAAATCAACGGCTTCAACAGCGATGGTTCCATCAAGCTCAGCGACGGCTTTGCAACCTGGACCGCCGATGGGGCGATTCAGTCCCTGCACGGAACCAATGGTTATGTGCGCGAGTATTCCCCTGCCTACAAATGGGTTCCAAGCCAGTTGGAGGTTGGTCGCACAGAGCCCATCAAACACTCGATGGTGTGGCGCAACGCGGACGGCACGCATGGGGTGGAGGAGCGCGATGGGACGCTCAAAGTGCTCGCCAAAGAAATGATCAAAGTGCCGGCGGGTGAGTTTGAAGCCTGGAAAGTTGAATTTACGGGTTTCGCCAATGGCAAAAATTTGAGCAAGTCCAGTGCCTATGTGGTTCGCATCACCGACACCAAGTGGTACGTGCCAGCCTTGCACAACTTTGTCGCCAGTGAATTTGAGCAACGCAGCCAGAATAATAATATTGAGTTTTACGAGCGCCAGGAACTCACCAGTTTCACCGTGCGCGGAGCCGATAGTTTTGCTGGGCGCTAATCGCCTCGCGGCGTTTGGGCACTGCGCCGGGCATACTGGCTGCTCAACCCCCAAGTGAGAACCTGATTTGAATGATATTTTGTTGTGGCTGGTGCTGGCGCTGGCCGTTTTGAATGGGCTGGTGTTGCTGTGGCTGGCGCTGCGTCGCACGGCTGACACCGCTGGCCTGCAGGCGGAGCAAGCCAAGCTGGAAGTGCTGGCCGCGGTGCAGATCACGGCCAAGGCCAGTTCCGAGCGCACGGAGCGTCTGGAGCGCGAGTTGCGCCGCGAGATCAGCGAGTCGTCGCGCGGTGGGCGCCAGGAGTTGACGCAAAACCTAGCAACCTTTCAGCAAACCCTGGTGCAGCAGGGTGCCGAGGCCACACGCACTCAAAACACCCAGATTGACGCCTTTGGTCAGCAATTGGCGTTGTTGCAAAAAACGTTGTCCGACACGCTCACCAACCAACTCTCTGGCTTGAGCGAATCCAACGCCCGGCGCATGAACGAGGTGCGCGAGACGCTGGAGAAACAGTTGCTGCAACTGCAGGCCACCAATGCGACCAAGCTCGACGAGATGCGCGCCACGGTCGATGAAAAGCTGCAAACCACG
>NZ_JBAWYV010000287.1:0-2234 GCF_037143375.1 Rhodoferax sp.
AATGGAATTTCCATTTCAGGCCACCGGCTTCGAAGTTCTTGATGATGTCGACCTCAATGCCGTTGTCGCCTTCGTTGCCGAGACGGTACTTTTGCAGGTCGCCGCCGAGGCTCAAACCGCCTTTGGTGTTGTCGTCATAGCTGAGCACCGGGCCACCACGGGAATAACCGTGAAATTCGATACCAGCGGCTTCGACTGCGAAAGCGCTGCTGGCGCAAAGGGCGGCAGCAGCCGCGACCAGACTGATTTTGAGTGTTGTCTTCATAGTATGTTTCTCAACAAAGCAAGTTTTATAAAAATGACAGGGTTATTTGGTTTTGGCTGCGGCAGCTATGCTTTTTTGCGCATTGGCGACCGAGATCTTGTCGTCGTTCCAGAACTGGCTGACCGCGTCTTTGATAGCACCTTCAGCGGCAGGACTGATGGCCATGCCGTGCGCCACAGAAGGGACCAAACCTGCGGTTTTGGCCGTTTCCACAAAGTCCTTGCTGGACAGCTTGGCGCAATCGTCAAACTTGGCCATGTTCATGTTCAAGCGAACCGGAATTGAGCCCTTGTTCAGGTTGAAAACTTCCTGAAACTCCGTTCCCATGATGGCGGCAGCCAAGTCACCCTGCGCCTTTTGAGCAACGGGGTCTTTCAGCTTGAACATGGCAAACGAGTCCACGTTGAATGTGAAAGCATTGGCGGTGCCAGGAGCAGCCGCGCACAAGAAGTCTTTGCCTGGCACTTTGCCGGCTGCAATGAACTCGCCCTTGGCCCAGTCACCCATGAACTGGAACGCTGCTTTCTCTTGCATCACCATGGCCGTGGCCAGATTCCAGTCGCGCCCAGGTGAGGCGGCGTCGGTGTAGCCCTTGACCTTGCGGAAGGTTTCCAACGCTTTCGTCATGGTGGCACTGGTCAGTGCTTTTTGGTCCAGCTTGACCAATGCTTCGTTGTAGAACTTGGCACCGCCCACGCCCAACACCACCGACTCAAAGGTGGTGAAGTCTTGCCAGTTCTGGCCGCCGTGTGCCACGGGTATCAGACCGGCTTTCTTGACTTTTTCAGCGGCCACAAAGAACTCATCCCACGACTTGGGCATGGTCGCGACACCGGCTTTTTTTAGCACAGCCGCATTGGCCCACATCCAGTTCACGCGGTGCACATTCACCGGCACGGCGACGTAGTTGCCTTTGTACTTCATGACATCGGCTACGACTTTAGGCAGCAGGCTGTCCCATTTTTCGGCTTTGGCGGTGGCATCCAGATTGGCCAACACGCCCTCGCTTGCCCATTCCTGAATGGCGGGGCCCTTGATTTGCGCTGCCGCTGGCGGGTTGCCTGAAACGACACGGCTCTTCAGCACGGTGGCTGCGTTGTCACCACCACCACCGGCCACGGCAAAGTCTTTCCAGACGTGGCCCTTGGCTTCCATGATTTTCTTGAGTTCAGCGACCGACTTGGCCTCACCACCGGAAGTCCAGTAATGCAAGACTTCGACTTCGCCCGCCATAGCGGCAGTACCAGCCAACACCAAAGCAACGGCCGTAGCTAGCTTGGAAAGTTTCAACATGTTGTCTCCTGTTATTTTTACGCCACGGACACAATCGGCCAAGGCGTAAGGTTGATCCGCGCAAGCACCATGCCGCTCGAATTAATTAATTGTTAATTAATTAACGTCATTGAACCATAGGGCTTACCCTTGAAAACAGGCAAAAAATCAATTTATTGAGTTTTATCGGCCGATTTCGGGCCGCGAAGGCAAGCTCTGTGCAAATTTACGCCACCAGCGCCAGCGCCCCAAAGTCACCCACGCGCTCGCCCAAACCGGCAGGCACCAGTTCGCAACCATCGGTCAGGGCCGGTAGCTTGCCGTAGACAAACGCCTTGAGTTTGGGCAAGAGGTACTCGCGGTGGTGCCAGAACACACTGCCGCCAATGCTGATGCGCTGCAAATCGAGCGTCACGATCAGGTTGTAAAGGGTCCGCCCCATCACCTGGCATAAATCATCAATAATGGCTGTAGCCACCGCATCGCCTGCGTAAGCAGCTATAAAAAGCGTAGCTGCATCGGAGTAGCCCTGGGCTGCGAAACGACGTGCAATGGCGTTGCCTGCGATCAGGCCCTCGACGTCGCCCACGTTACCGCAACCGCACAAGGCATCGTCGTTGTCGCTCACAAACAGATGCCCGGCGTGCCCGGCGTTACCGTTTTTGCCACGCAGCACATGGCCGTCCACACACAGGCC
>NZ_JBAWYV010000288.1:0-2182 GCF_037143375.1 Rhodoferax sp.
GTGCTGCCGTAGTTGTAGCTGATGGCGGTTGAACTGCTGGAGTAGGTGTAGTCAATACCGAACTGCATGTTGCCCACCGCACTCTGGAAACCCAAACCCAACACATCATTGTGGTCATCGGTGCTCATCGACCAAGCGTCTGAGGCCGGGCGCGAACCACCGATGCCGTTGACGTTGTCAGAGCAGGCTGAGTAGCCGTACAAGGCAAGGTTAGCCGCCGTACACGTGTTGACAACTGTGGCCAACGCGACGCCCGAGTTCATCTTCATCGCCCGCTGGCCCTGCTGGTAGGAATAGAAGGCGTAAAGGTTTTTACCGGAGGAGGGCTGGTAGTTCAGCTCCAGACTCAGGGAGTCCTGCTTGTCTTTGTCCATGCCGTAGAACGAATCGGGGTACTTGATGTCCTTGGTTTGCAAGGTTACACCCAGGTCCAGGTCTTCGCGGGCCTGAAAGTTCAGGCGGGCGTTGAAGATGTTCTGATCACGGTCGGCTTGATCATACTTACGGAAGTAGTAGGAGTAGCGATTGAAAAGATTGGCATTGTTTGCCACCGTTCCGTTAGCCGGGCTAAAGGCTGTATAGCCAAGTGTGCCCGCCAAACGAATCTGGGTTGCCGGGTCCAGGCCGGGTAGCGCTGTACCCAAGTCTGCAAAGGTCCGGTAGTTGTAATCACTGCCCCGTTTGCGGTCGGTCTCGAAGGAGGTGCGCAAAGTCGCGTTGCCCAGGCCGCGATTGACGTAACCAAGTTTCAGCTTGTCCTCCCAGGTCTTGTCGCGCTCCCGGAAGGTGCGCGTAAAGTCCTCACGCTCCAGGGCCGCATTGACGCTGCTGGTGCGGGTCAGGTCGTAGTCGGCAGACAGGCCATAGTTCATCTGCTGGGTGGAGCGTGCCTGACCGTAGACAGGGATATTGGCGCCGTTGGCAACGCTGGTAGCCCCATTGGTTGTCACACCAAAAGTGCAACCTGGAACCGCAGGGTAGCCAGCTGGAATATAACAATTATTTCCTGCAATCCCAGGCGTGGCACCGGGCTTCAAACCGACGATCAAATCACCCACCGTACCACCCGCATCCACTATGCCACGGCCAAACTGGCCGGTCAGGGGGTTGTAGGCCATGTAGCCGCCTTTATTGGCCGTGTCATAGAAACGGAAAGACCCCTTCATGCCCAGTGCATCGGTGGGTTTAACGGCCAGGCCCAGATCCAGTAAAGTGGTGTCTATGCGCTGTTTGGAAGTTTGCTGACTCAGTGCATTGACCCCGCTCCAGTTGGAGACGAGCGAAGTACCCGTGGCATAACCAGGGTTGGGTTGGCCTGCAGATATGCCATTACCAAACTGGCTAATACCATTTCTTTGTAAATCGGCCAGTTGCATCGGAGAAAGTGGCGCCAGCAAAGCATCATCTTGCTGACTGGTTCCCCACGACACGGCAGCGTTGAAGCGGCCTTTGTAAAAGTCAGGTAACGAACGTGCAAACTCACCCTTCAGGTTGAACGCATTGTTGTCCGGATACAGGTCATAGGTAGCAGTCTGAATACCACCAACGGTTGTTGCAGCCGTCAAAAATGGGTACTGCACATTGAGTGTGCTGATGTTGTTCCTGAACAGCGACATGGAGGCGCGCACATTGGCCTGGGTCAAAGCATCGGCGTACTGCATACCCCCCAAAAATTCATGGGTGGTGTAGTCAATCGGCTCTGCAATATCGATCGAATTATTATTTTCATTCATCGCAAAGGGCCGGGCACCGGTTCGCGCTTCCTGGGTGTAGCTGGCATAGCCTTTCCAGTTGTCGGTGATGGTCTTGTCCATTCGGGCGCCGCCTTTTTTCCGAATCAGACTCAGCTCACTCTCAGGGATGGTGGCCAGTTTGCTGGCAATCGCCGCTGCCATGCCTGACTGCGCCGAACCAGCGATTAAATCACCCGCAGTTGTGTAATTCCCAGCCACCCCATTGATGGCAGCAACAGCAATAGCGCTTGCATAGGTTTTGCCGCCATAGCTCCAGCAAGGAGCAGCCGGGGTACAGGTTGAAGCCGCACCTACGTAATTGGCTGCACCTAGGGCGAAGGTGCCGGTGGTGACAGCTTTTGGCGCAGCAATTAGGCTAGAAAGGGTCAAATTTCCCGTTCCCTCGCCGTTAAAGAGAGGCTTCCAATTGCTGGTAAAAACATGTTGGG
>NZ_JBAWYV010000289.1:0-2151 GCF_037143375.1 Rhodoferax sp.
CGTCTTGCAGCGCAATCACCACGCTGGGGTCGATGCTGACGATGTCGCCGACCTGGCCCACATCGTGCTCGATGCTGGGGTCTTGCGTGTCCATCAGCTTGAGTTTTTGGGCGCGAATCATGCCGCCGTCACGCCCGGTCAGGCCCACGGCCTTGCCACCGGCCTGGTTGATCAGCCCGACGATGTCTTGCTGCACCTCGCCGCCCAGCACCCACTCCACCACTTCCATGGTTTCGGCATCGGTCACGCGCATGCCCTGAATAAATTCGCCTTTTTTACCCAGGCGCTTGAGCGCGGTTTCGATCTGCGGCCCACCGCCGTGCACCACCACCGGGTTGATACCCACCAGCTTCAGCAGCACCACGTCTTCGGCAAAATCGGCCTGCAGCGCGGGGTCGGTCATGGCGTTGCCGCCGTACTTGATGACCATGGTCTTGCCATGGAACTTGCGAATGTAGGGCAGCGCCTGCGCCAGAATTTCAGCTTTTTCGCGCGGGGTGATTTTGGAGATGTCGGTCATGGGGGGCACTCGGTTTGCAGAAATGAATCAGTCGCAAATTGTGCCGCATGTTGGCCGGGCTTTTTATGACACGCGGACCCCATAGCCCTGCACACAGGTCTGCAGCACGGCTTTGATCGCCGCCACGTCATTCAGGTCGGCGGCTACGCGCAGCGTTTGCAGATGCAGCGCCAGCCCGGCCCAGACCAAGTGGTCTTCATGCGCTTTCATGATGCGGGGGTGGGCGGTGCGCTCGGGGTTGTCGCCAATCAGCAACTCCTCGTAGAGCTTTTCGCCCGGGCGCAGGCCGGTGATCTCAATCTCGATATCGCCCGCGGGGTTGGCGTCGTCGCGCAGGCTCAGGCCACTGAGTTGCACCATGCGCCGCGCCAAGTCCAGGATCTTGACCGGCTCGCCCATGTCCAGCACAAACACATCGCCGCCCACCGCCATGGCGCCGGCCTGCAACACCAATTGCGCGGCCTCGGGGATGGTCATGAAATAGCGGGTGACCTCGGCATGCGTCACGGTGAGCGGCCCGCCGGCGGCGAGCTGGCGGCGAAACAGCGGCACCACGCTGCCACTCGAATCGAGCACATTGCCAAAACGCACCATCGTGAAACAGGTGTTGGTGCTCTCTGCGGCCAGCGCCTGCAGCACCAGCTCGGCCATGCGCTTGGTGGCGCCCATCACGTTGGTAGGCCGCACCGCCTTGTCAGTGGAGATCAACACAAAACGCTTGACGCCCGCATCACGCGCCGCGCGGGCGGTGTTCCAGGTGCCCATCACGTTGTTGGCCACACCCTCGCCCGGGTTGTCTTCCACCATCGGCACATGTTTGTAGGCCGCGGCGTGGTACACGGTGGCCGGGCGGTACTGCGTGCAAACCGCCAGCAAGCGCTCAAAGTTGGCCACACTGCCCAGCAGCGGTACCAGTTCCACCACCAGACCTTTGGCGGCGCAAAGCCCCTGCAACTCCTGGTGAATGCTGTAAAGACCAAACTCGTTGTGGTCGAGCAGCAGCAACTGGCGCGGTTGCTGCTGCACGATTTGGCGCGTCAGCTCGCCGCCAATGCTGCCACCCGCGCCGGTGACCAGCACCACCTGCCCGGCCAGGTCGCGCGCGATCAGGGCTGCATCGGGCGGCACCGGGTCGCGGCCCAGCAGGTCTTCCACATCAAGATCGCGAAAATCCTGCACCGTGACCCGGCCACTGGCCAGATCAGCCAAACCGGGCAGCGTGCGAATGTGCACCGGCTGCGCGCGCAAGCTGTCGATGATGGTGTTGCGCCGGTCGCGGGTGGCGCTGGGCAGCGCCAGCAAAATATCGGTGACACCTTGCTGCACCACCACCGCCGGCACCTGCGCTGGCGAAAACACCGGAATGCCGTTGACGCTGCGCCCGACCTTGGCCGCATCGTCATCGACAAAACCCAGCAGTTGAAATTGGCTTGATACGCGCAAGGCCGAGGCCGTTTGCACGCCGGCCGTGCCCGCGCCATAAATCAGCAAGCGGCCGGTGGCCTTGGCCTGGGCATTGCCCAGATCAGCCAGCCAGAAGCGGGCAACCGCCCGGCTCGCCCCCACCAAAAAAAGGAAAATAAGGGGTTGCAGCACGCCCAGGCTGCGTGGCACGCCCAGCCATTTTTGCC
>NZ_JBAWYV010000290.1:0-2133 GCF_037143375.1 Rhodoferax sp.
ACGGGGGCTAGAGGCTGATTTGTTATAAATCCTCGTCTTCCTGCCGGACAAACCCATCGATCCGGGGGTATTGCTGGCGCAGCAACCAGGCCGCCCAGGCCAGCGACACCCCCACCACCAGCGCCCCCAGCGCATGGGTAAGGCCGCCGATGAAGGGTGACTTGTTCAGCCAACCCACACTGGAGAACAAGTAGATCCAGTCGTGGCCACCCGCTTCGCCCGTGGCGCCGGAGAGCAGCATGAGCTGGGGTTGCCGCGCATCGAACATATATGGCGCCACATCCAGCAGCGACACCCCGAAAAACCAAAGGCCCACGGCCGCGCCAAAGGGGTCGCGGTTCTTGATCAGCAGCGCCCCGGCCAGCACGGCGGGCATGATCAACTGGCCCAGCGTGCCGCCCAGCACGGTCATCCATTCCCCGAGGGGCATGAAGATGATGTGCCCGGCCTCGTGAAACACCAGCAGCGGCCGGTGGAGAAATGATTCCATCATTTCCCCGGTTCGGTAATCAAGCCGGATCAAGAACCAGGCCCAAACCGTCAAGCCCGCCAGCAGGGCCACCCGAAACCAAAAACGCATCGAATCTACCCGCTGCGGGATGTGGGTGAGGTGCGTAGTCCAGCCGGGTTCGTCGTCTTGCATGCCGCTAACATACTGCAAAGTCAGAAGTTCTGGCGATTTTCATGCCTTCCTGTGCTGCGGGTTTTGAAAGATATTCAAATCAAGCGTATTGATTTGTACGCAAGTTTGCTTTGTTTGACGTGATCATGGGGCGGCTAATAAAAGATCTGACACAGTGGCAATCCATCGGAGGAAATAAATGGACGCGTTTCAGTGGAACCCCTGCTTTGTAACCGGCCTGCACGATGTTGATGAGCAACATCACCGCTTGGTCGATGTCATCAACCGGTTTGGTGAACTGGTCATGCGCGAGGAGGGTGCGACCCTCGCCGAGATGGAAACGGTCTTCGCCGAACTGGCCGACTACGCCAAATACCATTTCACCGAAGAAGAAAATTTGATGCACAGCATGCACCTGGATGCGCGTTATATCGAGCAGCACCAAAAGGTCCACGACAAATTTTTTGATGAAGTGACGCAGCTGCACGGCAGTGTTTCGGCCCATAACCGGGACGCCGCCAAGTCCTTGTTGCAGTTCTTGACCCATTGGCTGGCGTACCACATTCTGGGAACGGACCAGTTCATGGCCCGGCAGTTCGAGTTGATCAAGTCCGGCTCCAGTCCTGAAGCGGCCTATCAGGCCGAGTCTGAATCACAGGACCCGGCAACCGCTACTTTATTGAGGTCCCTTAACGGCTTGTTTGAACAGGTGTCAGAGCGCAACCATGCGTTGACGCAACTGAACAAGACTCTGGAAGGGCGCGTGGCCGAGCGAACCCAGGCCTTGAGCGAAGCCAATCAGCAACTCGAAGACCTTGCCAATACTGACGCCCTGACCCGGCTGCCGAATCGGCGCTTCGCCCTGCGCCGTTTTGCACGCGAATGGGAGGCCGCCGTGCGCCTGGACGCGCCGCTGTCTTGTTTGATGATTGATGCGGATGGGTTCAAAGTCATCAATGACACCTATGGCCATGACGCCGGGGACGCCGTCTTGCGAGCCTTGTCTGCGCAACTGCAACACGCTGTGCGCACGGACGATATTGTTTGCCGACTCGGTGGGGATGAGTTCCTGATCATTTGTGCCAACACCCCTCTGAAGGGTGCCTTGTTGTTGGCCGAAACGATTCGCAGCGAAGTCGCCGCGCTTCGTGTGCCAGCCGGTAGTGGGGAATGGCGCGGCAGCATCAGCCTCGGCGTGGCCTCCCGCACGGCCGGGATGCACGGTACCGAAGACCTGATGAAAGAAGCCGACCGGGGCCTTTACGCCGCCAAGCGCAACGGGCGCAACTGCGTGGCGACCTCAGTCGACTGAATCCGCCCCGCGAGCGCCAAACCCGTTTTGCCGCCAGGCTTCAAACACCGTTACTGCCACCGCGTTAGACAAGTTCAGGCTGCGCTGGCCCTCGATCATGGGAAGTTTGAGCCCTTGAGCGGGGGCGAACGAGGCGCGCACTTCGTCTGATATCCCCTTGGTCTCGGAGCCAAACACCAGCCAATCACCTGGCTGAAAT
>NZ_JBAWYV010000291.1:0-2127 GCF_037143375.1 Rhodoferax sp.
CCCTACTGCGGTAACGCCCAACTTTCGGCATGTTGGAAAGCCGTGTCAACTGGGGTCAATAACATTGAAAATGCAGACCCACTTGCAAAGGCCCTCATCAGCGATGTTCAATGCCCGGTTACCCGAGTTCGACAGTTAATGACGCAAGCCTATGATTTCATTGGCCATGAATTCAAAACGTGCCCCTACAAGAGGCTAAGTTGCTTAAATTGGCTGGGTTGTTTGACCTTCAATGCGGCGAGTACGTCGTGTTGCTCGGCCGTCATTGAAGACACGCCACAAAGGGGTGGCGCACCGTTGATAGTTACGCGGTGATGCTGAATTCGTTTGAGCGACTGCAATGCCCGCTCCGGCGTAACACCCGTGTTAGCGGCCCGCAAACGCATGCGCATCACCCGGTGCAGGATCAGCGCCATAAAGCAAATAGACGCATGCGCTCGAATGCGCTCGGGCAGGCGGTGATAAACCGGTCCGATCTCAAGCTCAGACTTCAAGACCTTGAAGCCCCGTTCAATATCAGCCAATGACTTGTAGCGTTCAATGACTTTGTCGGGCGTCATGTCCTGCACGTTGGTCACCACCAGCAACTTGCCGTCCATCATCTCGGCCAGTCGCAAGGCGTCTTCATCAATGGCGTAACTGAACAACTCCGCCTTCATATCAATCTTGATGATTTTGCCCAAATGAGCCTCCAGCACCGCATGATAGAAACGCGCCTTGGTGCCACTGTCGGAGAGCTTGCGCCCTCGCTTTTTCGCTCCCTGGTCCTGTCCGTCAAGCTTGCCCGCCCATCCCTTGGCTTGGGTTTCCAACTCGGTCATTGCGGCTTTGCGTTTCTGATGCTGCTCAAGCGCCGTCTGTGGATCGTGCGCCACCACCATGCGCAAACCGTTCCACGCCACTTCGCCCGTGATTTCGGTGGGGGCCTTGGCGCACTGCGCCTGTAATGGCTGCAGTAAATCGGTGAACTCGTGATAACGCCTGCCTGGTACGGCGATGATGAATTCCAATGCTTGGCTCTTTCCCGGATCCTGGCCTATGTCTGGGCGTAGACGGATCGCCTGCAAGGCCTCCAGATTGTCCAGACTCAGCAACCCACGGTCAGCCACCAGGATCAGACGGCGCAGATTGGGAAACCTGTCCATCACCTTTTTGAGGATTGGCAGCAAGGTCTTGGTCTCCGCCGTATTGCCATCAAAGACCTCGTGATAAATGGGCAAGCCTTCACTGGTTTGCACCACCCCCAGCATGAACTGGCGAGCGATCAAGCCTTCCTTGGCCATGCCAAACTTGCGCACATCTCCCTCCATGGTGGTGAGCCCTTCGGCGCGAATGGTGGTCATGTCGTAGAACGCTACCGACAGGTCTTGATCAACCAAGGGGCGTAGCAATTTGGCGACGACCTCGTCCACTGCATCTTGTTGATCCATTAGCGCATCCATGCTGCGCAGCAAGTGCTGATGGGTGAGTGCTTTGACGTCGATATCTGGCAAGGCCACCGTTTGCAGCCAGCGCAAGACGCCCAGTTTGGAGTCGGGGTCACACAGACGGTTGAGCACCATGATGCGAATGAGAGCCTCAACATCAATGGTGTGGCGAGTGCGCCGAAAGACGCGGCGCAGATCCGAGAAACCGAGCTCTTTCCAGATTTCGGTCAGGGTCCAAACATTGCCCAAGGCACGGGCTGACTCGAATAAAACACCGGCGGTTGCAGCAACAGATGTCGTAGCAGGTTGAACAGCAACCGGCTCACGTCCTGCTACTTTGAGTAGGCCATCAATGACTGAATCGAGCTCGCCGGTGAGTTGATCCAGGCGCCCCAATGTCGCTACGGTGCGCTTCTTAACGCGCCCGGCGTCATCCCTGTAGGACTCGACCAGTTGAACATAGCGACGCGGACCAGAAGTGGTGACCT
This sequence comes from Rhodoferax sp., assembly GCF_037143375.1. Classification (GTDB taxonomy): domain Bacteria; phylum Pseudomonadota; class Gammaproteobacteria; order Burkholderiales; family Burkholderiaceae_C; genus Rhodoferax. The sequence goes on from NZ_JBAWYV010000291.1 coordinate 1,916, forward strand.
TGACAAACATGCCGCCACTTTATCACAACCATTACCTATGAAGAATAAGAATTTTATAAACTAAACGTGCCACCACAAGAATTTGAAATAACCTCGCTAAGCTATTGATTCCATTGGGTGTCTACGATTTTCGAGGCTTGAAACTGTCGAACTCGGGAGGACAGGTCCAGCAGCAATCGACAGAACAAGCCCAAGCCGTTGACAAAGCCAAC
>NZ_JBAWYV010000292.1:0-2109 GCF_037143375.1 Rhodoferax sp.
AAGCCGTCACCATCGTCAAATAAAAGCAAGCTGTTGATCTCGAAGTGGGCCACTGGCTGAGAACAGCCTGATCGGGCGAAAAGGAGGGTGTTTCACCTTCGTCACTGACACTTCGCAGGGTGTGATTCCTGATGAAATGGGGCCTGATTTGCTGAGGTATCAACACCATGAGTACCGCCACTTTCCTCTATATTGGTCTTGACCATGCCCGTTGCAACACGGTAAAAAAACGCTGGCCCAACCTGCACAAAATCAATGGATTCGCAGGTCTTGTCGATCTCTGTGACGACATGGCCAAAGTCATTGATAAGTGGAGCCAAAAACAAGACCCTGACAGTTTTCCGGGTGTCTTCGATTACGAAGTCACCGAAGAATTGGGGGCTTGGCTATATGACCACCTTGAGGCGACGCCTGCAGAGTTTCAGGCGGAGCTGGAGCGGTTTGTGAGCATCTGGACCTTCCCGCTTTAGCGATAACCGCCCCGGTTGAATGACGAGGCGCCGCTTTACTTGGCGACCCGGCCCCACTCGGTCTCGTAAGTCGTGACCAGCACCTGATTCGACAGGCGGTTGACCTCGGTCGGCACCCGAGCCATGTCCGCCGGGAAGTCAAACAACGCGGGCAGGCTGTGCGGCGTCAAAAACCGCAGGTCCGCAGGCAAGGTGCTGGGCAGTCGGTAAGGGCGGCGACTGGCCACCACGTAACCCCATTCGCCAAAGCTCGGCACATGGGCGTGGTACGGCGTGGCGCTGAGGCCGACCGACTCGATCGTGTTGACCACGGTCCAGAAACTTTGGCGCGCTACCAGCGGCGAGGTGGTCTGGATCACGGCATAGCCGCTGGCCGCCAAGTGCTTGTCCAGCAGCGCGTAAAAAGCGTTGGTGTAGAGCTTGCCAATCGAAAAATTGGTGGGGTCGGGGAAGTCCACCACGATCACGTCAAACATGTCGTCGGTACTCTCCAGCCAGCTAAAGGCATCGGTGTTGACGACCTTGACCTTGGGCGACTGCAAGGCACCCGCGTTGAGTTTGACCAGCACCGGTTGCGTTGAAAACAGCGTCGTCATGGCCGGGTCCAGTTCCACCAGCGTGACGCTGTCCACGCCCGGGTATTTGAGAATTTCGCGCACCGCCATGCCGTCGCCACCGCCCAGTACCGCTACTTTTTTGGGCGCCCCGCCCGTGGCTGAATAGGCCGCCATCACCGGGTGCACCAGGGCTTCGTGGTAGCGGTATTCGTCGCGCTGGGCAAATTGCAGGTTGCCGTTCAGGAACAGCCGGTAACCGGCCCGCCCTTCGCCGCCGCCATGGGTCACCACAATGCGCTGGTAGGGCGAGGTGCTGGCAAACACCACGTGGTCCTGGTACATCTTGTCTTCTGCCCAGGTCGTGACCTGATCGGCCGCCGCCATGCCGGCGGCCAGCAGGCCCAAAGTTGCCACGCAGGCCAGGGCGTGCGCCTTGAATTGCCGCAACTCATCCCGAAACAGCCAGAGCGCCCACAGCGCCACCGCCGCATTCATCAACCCAAACAGCAGGCCGGTGCGGATCAAGCCCAACTGTGGCACCAGCACCAGCGGGAACGCCAGCGACACCGCCAGCGCGCCGAGGTAGTCAAAGGTGAGTACCTGCGACACCAGATCCTTGAGCGCCACGTTGCGTTTCAGAATGCGCATGACCAGCGGAATCTCCAGCCCCACCAGCGTGCCCACGGCCATCACCAACGCGTAAAGTAAAAAACGAAACGAACCGGGCAGCCAGGCATTTGCTATAAAAAGAAGAGCGGGTAACGCTCCACCTATAAGGGCTACAAGCAGTTCTATCCTTAAAAAGTGGGCGGGCAACTGGCGCTCGAAAAAGCGCGATAAGTAGGAGCCCACGCCCATGGCAAAAAGATAAGTGCCGATGACGGTGGAGAACTGCAACACCGAGTCGCCCAACAGGTAGGACGCCAGCGCCCCGGCTGCCAATTCGTACACCAGCCCGCAGGCCGAGACGATGAAGACCGAGGCGAGCAGGGCGACTTCGACCGGGCGCGGCCCGGTTTCCTCGGAAGGGCTCACCCGTGAATCGCCGCCGCCACGATGATGCAAATGCCCAGCGACATGGC
>NZ_JBAWYV010000293.1:0-2080 GCF_037143375.1 Rhodoferax sp.
GGGTCTGGTCGGGTGTTTTGCCGCTGGGTGCACCCAAAGTGCGCCAAACCGATTGATGCACCCCTTCGGCGATGCGGGTCACGCCCGCTGTGGCTTGGGTCGCCAGTTGGGCAATCGCGCGAAGATCGGAGGCGCGAAGGTGCTTGAAGGGGTTTTTGGAGGTCGGTTTCGTCATGAATATATTGTGAAGGCGCTTCCACGCCCTGCGGTAGGGGCGGACGCCTAGGCCTTCGGCAAAGTTTGAGCATGTGCTGGTCGAGAGTAATATGCCCGGCTATGCGTTTATCCCCTCAACAGATCGAGATTATTCTCGCCACAAGTCACGAAGTGATGGGGGCGGATGCCAGCGTCTGGCTTTACGGCTCCCGGTTGGATGATCAGCGTCAGGGGGGCGATATTGATTTGCTGGTCGAGGTGGCCCCTGCGCACGGGCTGCTGTGTCGGGCTCGCTTGAAGACTCGGCTGGAGCAGCGCTTGCAACTCCCTGTGGATGTTCTGCTGGCCCGGCGCGGCATGGCTGGCGGCGCGTTTGTAGCTATTGCCCGGGCACAGGCCCAGCCGCTTTGGGCGGCATCAGCCCCTTCATGAGGTTTTATGAATACAGAAACATTGTTATTCCAGCAGAAGCAGCACTTGGCCAACCTGCTGGAGGCGATTCAACGCTGCGTGTATTTTCTGGATGCATCGGACAGCGGTTTGGGCTGGCCGCTGACAGGATGCTTTTTGACACAGCACAAAAAAGACAATGACCTGTTCGAGGCTCTGGCCGCTATCAACGAGCGTTTTGCCAAGTTGCAAGATACGCTGGGGTCGGCGATGCGCCATAGCTTGCTGTTGTCAGGGGAGCAAGCCGAGAGTTTTATCAAAGTGTTGGCGCTGTTTGAGAAGTTTGGCGTGATCGGAAATATCGAAGAATGGCAGGTGGCCCGCGCTGCCCGCAATCTGGCAGCACATGACTACGAAACCGATTACGACGCCGTTGCCGAACATTTCAATGTATTGCATGAGTTGAAGGCAAGCCTGCTGCGAACGGCCCGGCAGTTCATGAGCTACTGCGAGTCGCAACTTCATGTGGCGCCCAGTAGCCCCGATTTCGCGGCAGAGTTCGCCCGAATCACCGGCTGATTCGGGCTGGCGTCGCCCGGCTTAAAAGCGCTCGTGCGGCGCCAGGTAGCGCCACTGGCCCACCGGCAGGTTGCCCAGCATGACGTTGCCAACGCGTACGCGTTTCAGTCCCACCACTTTCAGGCCGACCAACTCGCACATGCGGCGAATCTGGCGTTTCTTGCCTTCGGTCAGCACAAACCGCAACTGCTCGGGGTTTTGCCATTCGACCTTGGCCGGCTTCAACGCCTGACCATCCAGGCTCAGGCCGTGGCGTAGTCGGGCGAGTTGCTCACGCGGGAACACCGATTGCACATCGGTGCTGACCGGGTCGTCATCGTCAATGCGGCTGAGTTGCGTGACCTGGCCGGGTTGTGTAGCTTGGGCTGCGCTCGCACGAGGCACCGGCCGGGCGGCGTGGGTGGCCGCCGCAGAATTGGCCGCCAGCGCATTGATCACGCCGGTGTACATCACGCGCACCAGGTATTCTTTTTCCATGTGGGCGTCTTCGCCAATCAGTTGGCGCGCCACGCGGCCGTCTTGCGTCAGCACCAGCAGGCCGGTGGAGTCGATGTCGAGCCGCCCGGCGGGCACCAGGCTTTTGAGCTGGCTGGGGTGAAAAAAGAAGCGCGCGTTGTCCTCAGTCCAGCGGTTTTGCGGCTGCACCAGCGTGATGGCAGGCTCGTGGCCGTCTTCGGCCTGACCACTGACCAGGCCAATCGGCTTGTTGATCAGCACCGTGACCTGATTCGCCTGCTGGCCTTGCGCGACCTTGTCGATCTCGATGCGCACATCAGGCGTCACTTGCATGCCCATCTCGGCCACCTTGCCATTGACCTTGACCCATCCCTTTCCAATCCATTCATCAGCCTCGCGGCGTGAAGCCAGGCCCAGTTCGGCCATGCGTTTGTTCAGGCGCAAGGTGCCGTTGGGGCCGATGGCCGCCGTGTTGCGTTGGCCGGTAGGCAGGGGCGCG
>NZ_JBAWYV010000294.1:0-2068 GCF_037143375.1 Rhodoferax sp.
CACTGAACTAGAGCTATTTTTCTAATGAAATCAAGGGTTTACCCTCGAAAAAACCGCCTGCCCGGTTCAAAAAATGAGGGCCAGACTGGCCTCCAGGTGCTCCGAAGGCAGGCGTTTAAAGCCCGATCTTGCAAAGCGTTGCAGCCGCCCCACCAAAAAAGCCGTGAGCACCGAGGCCCGCACTTGGGTGTCCAAACTGGGCGTGGCGGTGCTGCTTGCATCTGCCTCGCTGCGCAGGCTTTGCTTGAGGGTGGCCTCGATCTTGTCGAAAAAAAGGTTCATGCGCTGCTGCAGGCGTTCGTGCTCAAACACCAGCGCATCGCCCACCATGACACGGGTCATGCCAGGGTTCTTTTCGGCGAACTGCATCACCATCGCCACCACCTTGCTGGCTTGGCGCGCGCCACCGACGGCCTCACGCGCCACGATCTGGTTGACCAATGAAAATACCGATTGCTCAATGAACTCGATCAAGCCCTCGAACATCTGCGCTTTGCTGGCAAAGTGCCGGTACAGCGCGGCCTCGCTCACCGCCAGGCGAGCGGCCAGCGCGGCGGTAGTGATGCGCTCGGCGCCGGGTTGCTCCAGCATGCTGGCCAAGGCCTGCAAGATCTGCTCGCGGCGCTCGCCGGGCTTGGGACGCTTGCGCGCCGGAGCGGCCTCCTCGCGGTCGTAAGAGCGGTGCAAAGCGAGGGGGGAGGAAGATTCGGCGTCAGACATGGTGCTCAAGGCGGAGGGTTAAATTCATTCTCGCATAGCCAACAACAGCGTGAACCGGGCCCCTTTGCCGCCAGCCCCCTCGCCCACTTGCAACTCGCTGCGGTGAACCCGGGCGATCTCGTCGGCAATCGCCAGACCCAGGCCATTGCCCTCGCTGGCCGTGCCGGGCACCCGGTAAAAGCGCGCCAGCACGCGCTGCCGATCAGCCACCGGCACACCCGGGCCATCGTCTTCAACCTCCAGAAACGGGACATTTCCCACCACCGTGCGCGCGCAGCGCAGCGTGACGCAGCCCCCGGGTGGGGTGTACTTCAAAGCGTTGTCCAGCAGGTTGGAGAGCAACTCGCGCAGCAACCACTCGTGGCCAGTCACGTGCACCGCCTGCACCTCCAGCCCGAGGTCGATGTGCCGGGCGGCGGCCCGGTCCAGGTGCGCTTCAAGCAGGTTTTCACACAGCTCTTTCAGGTCGACCCGCTGCAGCGGCTGGGCGTCGAGACTGCGGGCGTCGGCCCGCGACAAGGCCAGCAACTGGTTCGCCAACTGCGTGGTGCGGCGCACCGCATCGCGCATGTGCAGGACCTGATCCGCTCCTAAAGAAATAGCTGCTTGCGCAACATCAACGGGGGCTAGAGCCCTATTTGACTCATATCTTTCGCGCAAAGCCGAATCGGGCAGCGGCGAATGAAGTGCCTGCGCCCAAGCCTCGACCTGCGCCTGCAAGCCTGCCAGTGGCGTGCGCAACTGGTGCGCGGCATCGGCGACGAACCGGCGCTGGCTTTCCGCCTGCGCGTTGACCAGTTCAAACAGGCGGTTGAGCGATTGCACCAGCGGGCGCACCTCTTCGGGTGAGGCTTGCACATTGATCGGGCTCAGGTCATGAACGGCGCGGTGCTCGACCGCATTGCGCAACGCCAGCAGCGGCCGCAGCGCATGCCGCACCGCCCAATTGATGACAAACACCGCCACCAGCATCAGCACCAGATTGGGCAGCAAGACCTTGAACAGCACCAAACGCACCCACTGCTGGCGCGAATCCGACCCATCGGCCAGCCGCACCACCACCTCACCGGCGGCAGTCTGGACGCGCTGGGCCACGATGCGGTAGGTGACGCCGCCCTCCTCGGCGCTGGAAAACTCGGGCTCGTGCGTGGTCGGCGGCAAGGCGCTGAGCCACTCGGCGCCCACCAGCACCTGGCCCTCCAGGTTGGCGATGCCAAAGGCCGAGACACCGGCGCGGTCACCGAGAAACTCTTCTATCGCGGGTGCCGTGAGCAGCACCGGTGGCAGATCCACCGTTTTACCCGGCGCCACCACCGAGTCGGCCAGCAGGGGCACCAGTTTGAGCAAC
>NZ_JBAWYV010000295.1:0-2061 GCF_037143375.1 Rhodoferax sp.
GTGCTGATTGCCAGCTTCAAGACCAAGATGCAGACCATCAGCGCGGGCGTGGTCGAAGGCCTGATGCAAGGGCTGGAGATGGCCGAAGCCAACTACAAAGGAATGGTGATCTGGTCGCCGGGCGAGATGTTCTCTGCAGGCGCTGACCTGCAAGCCATGCTGCCGGCCTTCATGATGGGCGGTGTCGCTGCCATTGACAGCTACGAGACCGAGATGCAGCAAGCCTTTCTGAAACTGCGCTACGCCAGCGTGCCGGTGGTGTCGGCCATACGCGGCTTGGCGCTGGGTGGCGGCTGTGAGATGGCGGTGAATTCAGCCCGGCGCGTGGTGGCGATGGAAAGCTACATCGGGCTGGTGGAAGTCGGTGTCGGACTGGTTCCGGGCGCCGGTGGCCTGACCTATATTGCGCGCCGTGCGGCAGAGAATTCAGCGACTTCTAACGGCAAGGAATTGCTGCCTTTCCTCATCGAAGGCTTCACCGCGGCCGCCATGGCCAAGGTAGGAACCAGCGCGCTGGAGTCGCGCAAGTTGGGCTACTTGTTGGAAAGCGATGTGGTGGTGCCGCACAAGGACGAATTGCTGTTTGTCGCCATCAACGAAGCCAAAGCGCTGTTCAACGGCGGCTACCGCGCGCCGCACAAGCGTCTGTTTGCCGTGGCGGGGCGCAGCGGTGCGGCCACCATCAAGGGCTCGCTGGTCAACATGCGCGACGGTGGTTTCATCAGCGCCCACGACTTTCATATCGCCAGCCTGATTGCCAACGTGCTCTGCGGCGGCGATGTCGATGCGGGCAGTTTGGTGAGCGAAGACTATGTGATGACGCTGGAGCGCCGCGCCTTCTGCGAACTCCTCGTCCATCCCAAAACGCAAGAACGGATCATGGGAATGATGTCTACCGGTAAGCCAGTGAGAAACTAACATGAAAAAAATTCAAGAAGCCTATATCGTTGCCGCCACGCGCACACCCATCGGTCGCTCGCACCGGGGTGCTTTTCGCAACCTGCGCCCAGACGATTTGCTGGTGCACGCCTTGAAGGCGGCGCTGGCGCAAGTGCCGTCGCTGGACCCCCACATGATCGAAGACCTGATCTGCGGCTGTGCCATTCCTGAAGGGCCCCAGGGTCTGAACATTGCGCGCATTGGCGCGGTGCTGGCGGGCCTGCCTACCAGCGTTGGCGGCATCACAGTCAACCGCTTTTGCGCCTCGGGCCTGAGTGCGATTCAAATGGCCGCCGACCGCATTCGTGTGGGCGAGGCCGACGTGATGATCGCCGCGGGCGTCGAGAGCATGAGCATGGTGCCGATGATGGGCAACACGCCCTCGCTGTCGCCCACCATGTTCAGCAACGACGAGAACATTGGTATTGCCTACGGCATGGGCCTGACCGCCGAAAAGGTCGCTACCCAATGGAAGATCAGCCGCGAGGCGCAAGACGAATTCGCCGTCAAGTCGCACCAGAAAGCCTTGGCCGCGATGGAGGCGGGCCACTTCGCCGACGAGATCACGCCGGTGGAAGTAACCGACCGCACGCCCAACTTGGCAACCGGCGAAGTGATCGAGAAAAAACGTCTGATCAGCCTGGATGAAGGTGCGCGCTTTGACACCTCAATGGCGGGTCTGGTCAAGCTCAAGACGCCGTTTGCCGCACGCGGCTCGGTCACGGCGGGCAACAGTTCGCAAACCTCGGACGGCGCCGGGGCCCTGATCTTGGCCAGCGAAAAAGCAGTCAAGCAATTTGGCCTGAAACCGCTGGCGCGCTATGTGAGTTTTGCCGCCAAGGGTGTGCCGCCGCAGATCATGGGCATTGGCCCCATCGAGGCAATACCAGCGGCGCTGCGCTATGCCGGACTCAAGCAGGACGACATCGACTGGATCGAGTTGAACGAGGCTTTTGCCGCGCAGTCGCTGGCGGTGATGAACACGCTGGGGCTGGACCCGGCCAAGGTCAACCCGATGGGCGGCGCCATTGCCCTCGGTCACCCGCTGGGCGCCACCGGCGCCATTCGCGCCGCCACCGCGATTCACGCGCTGCACCGCAACAACCTGCGGTACAGCATGGT
>NZ_JBAWYV010000296.1:0-2031 GCF_037143375.1 Rhodoferax sp.
CGGCCATGAGCATTGCCGAGAATCTTTTCCTGGGCCGCGAGTTGCTCAAGCCCGGTGCTATTGGCCAACTGCTGCGCTTACTGGACAAAAAAGAAATGTTGGCCCAAGCCATCGCCCGCATGCAGGAACTTAAAGTAGGCATTCGCTCGATGACGCAAGCGGTGGAAACACTCTCTGGCGGTCAACGCCAGTGCGTAGCGGTGGCCCGGGCGGCGGCGTTTGCCCAGCATGTGGTCATCATGGACGAACCCACGGCAGCGCTCGGGGTGAAAGAGGGCAACATGGTGCTGGAACTGATCCGCCGCGTGCGCGACAAAGGCCTGCCGGTGATCCTGATCAGCCACAACATGCCGCATGTGTTCGAAATTGCCGACCGCATTCATATTCAGCGTCTGGGCAAGCGCGCCGCTGTGGTCAACCCCAAAACTATCAGCATGAGCGACACCGTGGCCGTGATGACCGGCGCCAAGACGGTGGATGAACTGCCCGCCGACGCGCACGCCTGAACAACTATTTATAAGAAAAACATGCTCAAAGGTATCAACCCCCTGCTCACCCCGGATCTGCTCAAGCTGCTGATGGAGATGGGCCACGACGACGCACTGGTGCTGGCCGACGCCAACTTCACCGCCATGAGTATTGCCGCCGGCAAGCCTGTTTTACGGCTGCCTGGCAGCACCATGGCGCAAGCCGTGCAAGCCATCAACTCGGTGCTGCCGCTGGCGGCGGATGTGGCGCACCCGGTGGCCTTCATGCAGGTCAGCGACACCGAAAGCCCGTACCTGTCTGAATTGCAGCGCAACGTTTTGGCTTATTTGGCGCCCGAATTTTTGCCCGGGCAAAGCGCTGAACGGCTGGAGCGCTTCGACTTTTACGACCGGGCGCGGGCGGCCTATGCCATTGTGCTGACCGGCGAGCGCCAGCCGTTTGGTAACTTTATTTTGCGCAAAGGTGTCATAGGCGAAAATCTCCGTCCATGAAAACCCGCAGCACCGCTCTCGCCTCTGAATCACACACCCTGCTGCGTCCGCGCGGTTCCAACCATGTAGGAATGCGGCAATTCAATGAGCGCGTGGTGCTGCAAGCAATCCGACTCAACGGCAGCCTGCCCAAGGCAGATATTGCGCGGCTGACTCGACTCACCGCACAAACCATCGGCCTGATCACGACCCGGCTGCAAGAAGACGCGCTGGTCATCAAGCACGAGCGGGTGCGTGGACGCATTGGCCAACCTTCGGTGCCTCTGGCGTTGAACCCGGACGGCGCATTTTCGATGGGCATCAAGATTGGCCGACGCAGTGCCGAGTGGTTGCTGGTGGACTTCACCGGCCGGGTGCGCCAACGGAAAACACTGGACTACGCCTTTCCGGATGCCAGCACCTTACTGCCCGCCATTGCGCAAAACATGAACGACCTGCGGGACTCGCTGGGGCCCTTGAGTTCGCGCCTGGTGGGCGTCGGCGTTGCAGCACCGTTTCAAATGGGCGGCTGGCACAAGATGCTGGGCTTGTCTGAGGCGAAATCGAGCGAGTGGAACCAGATCGACCTGGCCGCGCAAGTGCAAGCCATGACGGATGCGCCCGTGAGCTTTGTCAAAGATACCTCGGCGGCCTGCGTGGCCGAACTGGTGAGTGGGCGTGGGCGTGACCTGAAAAGTTTTCTGTACCTGTTTGTCGACACCTTTGTGGGCGGCGGGTTGGTCATCAACTCGCACCTGCATGTGGGTGTGCACGGCAATGCCGGCGCCGTAGCTTCGCTGCCCTTGACCCTGGCTGAAGGCAGCACAACGCCGATGCAACTCTTGAGCCATGCCTCGCTGTGGGAACTGGAACAGCGCTTTATTGCCCAAGGCTTGGACCCCAGCGCCGCCTACGATGAACGCGCCGTGTCAGCCCCGTTTGAGCACGAAACCAGTGCCTGGGTGGCCACAGCCGCCAACGCGCTGGCACATTGCGTGGTGAGTGGCACAGCCTTTTTGGACATTGAAGCGGTGGTGATTGATGGCTCTTTTTGCCGCGCCCTGCTGAGCCG
>NZ_JBAWYV010000297.1:0-1956 GCF_037143375.1 Rhodoferax sp.
CCAGTGCTGGGTTTGCGTACCGCCAGTTATTGCACTGAAAACGAGGGGACCCCTATTTGCGATGTATTGGTGTGGTACCAGTCATCCGGCTGCACTGTTCAACAAGTCATTGCATCCGCCGACCGGTCTGGTGCGATGGATAAGTCAATTTCATATAGATAAGCAAAGCAACCAGATGCGCGTTGTCCAGGAGCAGTTTGCCCACTATCTGGGTGTAACAAAAGTCCGCTGTGATTTACTGGTTCGCAGAATGATGAAGCGAACTGGCAGCGTGGCGCTACTTCGGGAACTGTGCGACTTTTAAGTTAGTGGCAATATTACTACTTGTTGGTGGCAGTATTACTACACTTCACGGCTAACGCGGCCTAAGAGCCGACTACCTCCCCGCCTGGTGTGACTGCAATAGGCAGTACAGCAGTCTTTGGAGAGCATTTAGCGACCGACTGCTCTTTGCATTTTCGTTTTTTGACACTGGTGATTTGCTGAAATCTCGTGCCGTTGACTCTGACGGGCCGGAGGCGGCCAAAACATCCGAATCGCGATAATCCCAGTGGAATTTGGAAGCTGGCGGTCGGCAGTGCAGCATTTACTGCGTTACACCTTAGCTTGATGGGTGTCCAAGTTCGTCATTGAGTTTATCGTCGACCACTATCCTTGAATAACACTTTAGCGAAGCAGCCAGATCATCAAAAACAACCCATCGCAGCAGCGGCCAAGACGTGCCCCAGTCACCCGACAACGTCAAAGGCTTTGACCAGTTTTTTTCGGTGCGATCTTTGTGGCCCTGTGCTATGGCCATTGTGTAAGCGTCTGAAACCCTGATGTCCTTTTTTCTCCTGCGATTGTCGACCACATTCCACTCTTCATCGCTTCTTAAGAATATAGGGTCAACCCTAAAAATTGGAGATCATTTTTAGGAACCAACCAACTTTACCGACACACAAATATTGACTAGTCTCACTTCACAGTTTTGTGGTCACGAAACTGCGTTAGTCGTGGTCTAAGACGGAAGGAGCAAATTTATGTTGAGACTCATGATGCATATCCAGTTTCGTATAGTTTTGCTAATCTTTTGCCTGGCCACCTTAGAAACTGCACATGCAGTTCCGAGTTTTGCTCGGCAAACTGGAATGGAATGCATGGCATGCCACGTCAGCTGGCCGGAGTTGACGACGGTTGGCAGGCAATTCAAATTGGGCGGCTACACTTTGATAAAGCCGATCGTTGGAGAAGAGCGTCCACTAGTTTCCTTCAGCCGCGATGGGGACCCGCCTCTGATACCGATTGCCGGATTTTTGCAAACGTCAGTGACCAGAACAGCCAACACCACTAGCCCAGGAACTGACGCGAGCAACTTTCCGGACCAAAAGAGTTTGGAGTTACAACAAGCCAGTGTCTTTCTGGCAGGCCGACTATCTGACCACGTCGGAGGTTTCATTCAATACAGCTACGACGGACAGGCCGACAAAGGCCAAATCGACAATGTAGATCTGCGATACGCCAACGCATATAAGTCTGACTCGTTAAACGTGGCCTATGGCTTCAGCCTTAATAACAATCCCACAGTATCAGACATATACAACACGACTCCGGTATGGGGCTTTCCATATGCCAGTTCCAGCATTGCACCATCTCCAGCGGCCGCTACGCTAATCCAAGAAGGCTTAGGTCAGCAAGTGGTGGGGCTTACCGCTTACTCTATGTGGAACCGGACCGTGTACGCAGAGATTGGAGCCTACGTTACCCCCGATGGGCTATTTAATATCTTCCGTGAAGGCGTGCCCCGTGAAGAAGCTGCAGTTCTGCAGGATGCGGCGCCTTACTGGCGCTTAGCCTTGCAGCATGAATGGCAGGAGGGTACCCAGTCCGCCATGCTTGGAACGTTTGGAATGAACGCCAATAAATACCCCGACCCTATGGATCCAAACGGCGCCACCGACCAGTTCAATGACATAG
>NZ_JBAWYV010000298.1:0-1950 GCF_037143375.1 Rhodoferax sp.
TTGCTGCCGTCATAGGCTTCGGCCCACCAGCCGTCCAGCACCGAGAGTTGCAAACCCCCGTTCAAACTTGACTTCATGCCGCTGGTGCCACTCGCCTCATTGGGCGGACGCGGTACGTTGATCCACACATCGCAGCCCGCCACCAGCTGCCCGGCCAGCGCCAAGTCGTAGTCCTCCAAAAACGCCGCGCGCCCGGCCACACTCGGCGCACGCTTGAGGGCGAACACCTGGCGCACCACGTCTTTGGCGGCGATGTCGGCCGGATGCGCCTTGCCTGAAAACACAAACTGCACCGGGCGCTCACCCCCGACCAGAGCCAACGCCCGCTCGGGCAGCAAGGCCACCAGATGCAGGCGTTTGTAGGTGGCCAGTCGGCGCGCAAATCCGAGGGTGAGGCGCTCGGGATCGAAACCGCTTCGGGGCGCCTCGGCGTAGTCCAGCGGCTCGCCTCGGCTCAACCGGTCTCTGGTGGCACGGCGTGCAATCATGTCCACCAATTGCCGTCGCGCCGCACCGCGTGCGGCCCACAACTCGGCAGCTGGAATGTTTTGCACCGGCGCCCAGGTGGCGGGCTGGTCAGCCCGGCTGAGCCAGCCTTCGCCCAGATAGCGGTCCAGCAACGTGCGCATCGGGCCGTGCAACCAGGTCGGCACATGCACGCCATTGGTGATGTGGCTGATGGGCACATCGGCCACGGCCCGGTCAGCGAACAAGGGTTGCCACATGGCACGCGCCACCGCGCCATGGCGGGCGCTCACGCCGTTGGCATGGCGACTGGCCCGCAGCGCCAGCACCGTCATGCTCACCGGCTGCTCGGGATTGCTGGGGTCCAGTCGGCCCAGACTGAGAAAACGCTCGCGGTCACACACCCCGTCTGCCACGCGCCCCAGCATGCCCAGCACCTCGGCGCGCCCGTAGGTCTCATTGCCGGCTGGCACCGGGGTGTGGGTGGTGAACACCACCTGCTCGCGCACCTGCTGCCAGGCCTCATCAAACCCTTGGCCAGCGAGGGCTTGTGCCTGCGCTTGAGCCAGTAACTCAAACACGCCCAGCACCGGGTGACCCTCGTTCAGGTGGTAAACGCAAGGGGCCAGCCCCAACGCTCGCAAGGCCCGCACGCCGCCCACGCCCAGCACCGCATATTGGGCCAACCGGATGCTGCGGTTGCTCTCGTACAGGCGCGAGGTGATCCAGCGCCCGACCTGGCTGTTCACCGGCAAATCGGTGTCGAGCAGGTAGAGTGGCACGCGCCCGATATCGACGCGCCAGATTTGGGCGGTGACGTTTTCAGTTTCAATGGGCACCGTGACCGTCACGGGTCGCCCATCGGCGCCGGTGACCTTGACGCAGGGCAGCCGCTCGGGGTCGGCATCCAGCCAGTACTCATGCTGATAGCCGGTCGCGTCAATGCGCTGGTGAAAGTAGCCGGTGCGGTACATCAGCCCCAGCCCCACCATCGGCAGCGCCAAATCGGAAGCCTCTTTCAGGATGTCGCCCGCCAGCACACCCAAGCCCCCGGAGTAGATCGGCAGCGAGCCGTGCACGCCAAATTCGGAGCAGCAAAACGCCACCGGGTGCGCCGGACTGACAGCGCCAGCGCACCAGGGCCGGGCCCGGTCGGCCGCCAACTCGGCCGCAATGCGGTCGACCCAGCCGACGAAGCCGGCGTCCTCGGCGGCCCGCTCCAGCATGGCGCGCGGGGTCTCGGTCAGCAGTCGCCGGGGGTTGTGCCCGGTGCGGGCCCAGCGCTCGGGGTCCAAAGTCTCGAACAAGGCCGCGCCATCGGCCGTCCATGACCAGCGGTAGTCATACGCCACGCGGGCGAGCGAGCGCAAGGGCTCTGGCAGGCAGCCCTCCAGTTCTACTACCGCACACTCAATGTCATGGTCACCTGGAAACATGCCTGAAATAGTAGCTTCAGGCTGTTTTTTAAAACCTCGAATTTCGCAA
>NZ_JBAWYV010000299.1:0-1930 GCF_037143375.1 Rhodoferax sp.
AGCCTTAGCAGCGAGTCACCTTCCGCACGTTTTTTGTCCAAATAGACTTGTGAATTTCGCTGGGTGGTGTTGTTGGTGAGTTGTTCATCGTCAAACCAATCCCGCGCCTGTTCATGCTTGAGCAAGCGCAACACTTCTACCGTACTGTATCCGTCCGGCGCAGCACTGGGGTCGACATTGCTGGGGATGGTCAAACCGATGGATTCCTGTTCGGACTTAATATGGACGATTGGCGGTACACCGGCAAAGTCACCTCGCACACCCAAGTGCAACGCAACTCCGGAACCCGAAGGCTGCAACTTTGAAACTCGATTCAGGAATTCCTGTGGCCAATGTGACGCATCCACCAATTGCTTCGTCGCACTCAAGATGTCCGCATTCACGACAACCGCACTGGCGCGAACTATTTTCCCCTCCGTCCCCCCATTGCGGAGGCGCACACCCACAACCTTGCCCTCTTCGACGAGTATTTTGGTCACGGGCGTTTCCAGAAGCACCTCGCCTCCATCGAGCACGATAGAGTCCGTAAGCGCTTGTGCTATGCGCCCCGAGCCGCCAACTGGGTAGAGCCCTCCATACAGGTGATATCCAAACAACGGCACCATGTCCATCACACGCAATGTCTCGGGTGCGTGCGTGATATAGCCCGCAAGACTCAGCAGTTCCTGCTGTGCGGCATCACCGCGAATGTGGGACTTCAACAGTTCAATGAAAGTTTGCTCCATCCAGCGCACCGCCAGTGGCGCGTTGCGGGCAAAGAGCAGCATGTCGTCAACGCTGCGTTGCACACCGGGTATGCCGCTGTTGGAGTCCGCGTCGGAAAACATGCCGTCATAGATGGAGCGTATGTCCGTCATGGCGCCTCGAATGCCTTGTGAGTCGTCGGGAAAGCGGCGGGCCAGGGCTTCCACATAGTCATCCCATTGCGCTGGCACATCAAAGATGGCACCATTTTTATAATAGCGGTGCTGCATGGGCTTCCATTCGATGGATTCTGCCAACCCCAATCGTTTGAGGATGCCGTGGACGGCGCCACCCTCCCAAGCGCCGGACACATCGTGCACGCCGCAGTCAAATCTGAATACAGGATGTGCTTCGCCATCCTGACCCGTCCAGGTCCAGTTATGGGCAAAGCCGCCCGGCGTGGAATGTTGTTCTGCAACGAGGACGCGCAAGCCCGACTGCGCCAATAGCGCACCCGCACAAAGGCCCCCAGTCCCGGCGCCTATGACGATGACGTCGAAATCTGTGGAGTCGCGGTGCTGCTTGAAGTCTGGCGGAACCCAGCGCCAAGGTTGCCTTGTGTCCAGTTGCCTCTGCAAACTGCCTTTGACCCAAATGCCGGGCAAGGCGACAGAAACCCCAATACCTACGGCCAGGGGAATCCATGACGCAAGTGAGGGCAATGCCCCTAAACGTGCCACTGCGAAGTAAAGGAAAAGCGCCGACCACAGACCCGACAACAAGGAATTGATTCGCAGAAAGAGGGGATTTCTTTCTGCACCCTGGTAGGCACCGGCTGAAAATGACGCCGTCCAAGGTTTGCCAACCACGACGCTGGCCCCGGTGCCGATGCCCAGCCCCAAAAATCCGAGCGCCAACGCGGCGTTGGTGCTTGCCACCAAGCCCAATGACGCGGCGCAAGCGATGACCATCAACGTTGCAAAACTGGTTTTGCTCAGCAGAGGAATCGGCCCATGGCGCTTTTGCCAGAGGATGATGACCAGCGCAAAAAGCGCGCCTGCCCATGCACCGGGAACTACATAGCCCAGACCGCTAGCCAACCCAAAAAGAAGGATAGGCAGTAATGTCAACTTGATGGCAAAGACAGCATTCATAGCAACTGAGGGAATTGTGAATCAATATTCCTGACAAACTTTGTTTTTGCTCAATAGTTTTAAGGAATCTGGACTGCCATATAGCTGACCGT
>NZ_JBAWYV010000300.1:0-1927 GCF_037143375.1 Rhodoferax sp.
ACCTGCCCCTGGATTGAGGTCAATGAGTCCCACCTGCGCGATAAGGCTATGGTGGCGCGCGTGCACCAGGCCCATCGCCGTGGCTTGCGGCTGGTCTGGCGCGGCGAGCCCGGCGCGCACCCCAGCCCGGAACTGGCGCCTTGCTTTTTACGCCAGATGGTGAGCCTGACCCCCGAGGAAGCGCTGGCCGGTCTTCGGGTCTCGCTGCGCAAACACAACGGAGCGGAGGCCACGCTGCCTAGTCGCGTCACCAGCCCGGTGGTGGCAGGGCACATTTACGAATCAGTTGCCAGTTGGGTGCTGGCCGAGCATTGCCTGGACGAACAAGGCGCCTGGGCTGTGGCCGGTTGGCCCATGGAAGACGTGTTGCACGGCTACCGGCACCAGCGCATCCAACCTTCACACCGTGCGGTGGTCCAACTGATCGAAGCGATTGACGCCGATGATTCGGTGGAACAAATCGAACAAATCCTGAGCGAAGAACCGACCCTTTTCTACCGCTTCTTGCGTTACGCCAACTCGGCCGGACTGGGCTTGCGCACCGAGATTGAAACCGCGCGCCAAGGCCTGCTGGTGCTGGGTTTCTCGGTGATCCGCGCCTGGCTGCTGGGGCAACTGCCGCACGCCACCAGCGACCTCAACTTGCAACCGGTGCGTATCGCCATGGTGGCACGGGCGCGCCTGATGGACCAGCTGATGGACGCGGGCGATGGCGATGATCTGCGTCGCGAGGTCTTTATGTGCGGCCTGTTGTCGCAGATAGATTTGCTGCTGGGCGAGCCCTTGCTCGCGGCCTGTTCGCGCCTGCAACTCTCTGAGCGCGTAACGTCCGCCATTCTGGGCCACGCAGGGCCGTATGTGCCCTACCTGGACGTCGCCACCGCACTGGAGTCACCACACACCCACGCCACACGCGTGCTGTGCGATGCGCACGAGATGAACATCGAAGAGGTCAACCGGGCACTGCTGCGCACGCTGTCCAACGTCAAACACCTCCCGCCAAAAGGCTTGTTGCTGGTCTGACGTCGGCGACGGCCACCGGGCTCATCTCCGCGCGAATTTTTGTAAAAACCTGCCAGAACGTCGCTTCTTGCGTGGTGGCAAAGTTGATGCGCATCAGCGTACTCGGATGCCGGCTGGCATGGAACAAGGCCCCCGGCGCCAATAAATAGCCCTCATCCAGCATGCGCTGGGCCAGCGCATCGGTGTCCACCCCGGTCTCTACCCAGCCAAACAAACCCGCTGGCGGCGCGGCAAATGTGCAGCCTGCGGCCAGCGCCAGCTTGACGCTGCGAGCCCGCGCCAGATCCAGCCGGGTTCGGATGCGCTCGGCATGGCGGCGCAACTGGCCTTGATCAATGCACCACGCGATGGCTTTTTCGAGCAATGCGGGCGTCGTCAGGGTCGCCAACAACTTCGTATCCAGCAACGACTCCACCAGCGTCAGCGAGGCCGCCAGATAACCCACACGCCAGCCGGGCGCCAGAATTTTGGAAAAGCCGCTGACATAAATCGTGCGTTGCAGACCGTCCAACGCGCACAGTCGGGTGGCATGTTCGGGCGCAATGTGGCTGTAGGTATCGTCTTCAACAATATGAAAATCGTGCTGGCTGGCCAACTGCAAGACCCGGTGCGCACTGCCCGGCGTCAGGCAGTACCCGGTCGGGTTGTGAAACACGCTGACACTCACAAAAAGCTTCGGGCTGTGCAGTTCGCAGTAGCGCGCCATCAGCGCCAGATCGGGCCCCTCGGCCCCGCGTGGCACCGGCAAAATACGCATGCCCAAGGCGGTCAGCCGGGCAAACTCAATCGCCCAACCCGGCTCCTCGACCATCACAGAATCCCCGGCGCGCAGCAGGGTGCGGCTCACAATGTCCAGCGCGTGGGTGGCCCCGAGGGTGGTGATGATCTGCTGCGGTGAGGCGTG
>NZ_JBAWYV010000301.1:0-1871 GCF_037143375.1 Rhodoferax sp.
GGCCGCTTGCCATTCAAAGCTAAAGCTGGTTGTGATATCCAGCTCTCAGCCAATTCCCGAGTGCCAAGAACCTTTTCGGCAATGGCGGCTATCTCGATTAGAGCCGCATCCACATTGTTGCCGCCGACATTTTCTGTCTCCAGTTTTTCCATCGTGTTCGCCTAAAGTTTTACGTTTTAATATTACTTGTTAAAGCCGCCCCATTTCAAATTGCCGACTTCGCACACTCATGTATGTCTGTAAAACGGTCGTTTTCTTGACGCCACCGAACTATGCTCAGGAACCGCATTCTTTGAGGCGATTCCTGTCGATCTTCACCACTGGCGCCTGTTCAGTAGACTGCCTATGAGTACCTCAAATGGGAAGTAGCTTAAATATCGTCTGCAGAAAAACCATCTACGAGACTTCGGCTTGCACCTCATTCAACAAATCTTTTGAATCGTTTTTGCGCGTAATTTTGAGAATACGGGCGATCAACTCTCGCTCCACGTAGAACATGTACCGGGGAAGCCAGTGTTTAAGTCGATCTTCCGACAAAACAAAGGTTGACTTCCCTTTCAACTTCGCGGCTTCATTCAACAACATGTGCCCTACCAAAAACATAGGCCCAGCAGCTGGTGGGTTTGTCTCCATTTCCTCTGATGTAAAGGCAATTTCGCACAGCAATAAATCACGCGCAATCTGATGTAGAACAACATCCGACAGGTTTTCGGGAAAGGCCGCCTCAGTAGGTTTTCCAACAACAAGCCTGCTAATGGATTCAAGATTGGTTTTTTGGATTTTCATGATGCCTCAATAATGCTACTTAAAGTCTGTAGACTCAAAAGCATCATACCAAGATGCTACCTGCATGAAAAAGCAGGTAAAAACTTCTTTGTCCGCCAGAGCGCGGCTCGCGAAAAACTTGAGATTACTGCGGGCACGAGATGGCTTGTCGCAGGAGGCTTTGGCTGACCTGGTTGATTTACACCGAACTTATGTGGGCTCAATTGAGCGATCAGAGAGGAACGTGTCGTTGGATAATGTGGAAAAGCTGGCAACGGCGCTAAAGATCGATATATGTGAATTGCTTTCAGAATCCATGAATCTCGATCAAAACAACGCAAATAAATAATTTCTAAAATTGGCACGCACCGTCCACACAAAAAAGGATGGGTGATGACCATGAACCGAGGTTAGGGAGAGAAGAATATGTCAAACGAATTCGGAAGTTATATTCCGCTGTGCTCAGCGCTGGCTGGTGGGTTGCTGTCACTGATTGGTTCTTGGGGAGCAGTCTGGTTCAGTACACGATCTGCAATCAACCGGGATTCACACCAATTGGCAAACGCATTCAAGGGCGAAATGTCTGCCCTTGTGCATATTGCTGAGTTACGAAACTACGCTGCTAGTCTGAGAGAGCAGGCGAAGTGGTGTACCGATAACAACGCCGTTGGCTTTTTCAGTGCACCGAGCAGGAAAGAATATCGGGCAGTATATAAAGCCAACGTCGGGAAGTTGGGTAGCCTCAAAGGCGACCTGCCCAAGCAAATTGCCATCGTTTACACGCAAATGGCATCCCTTCAAGAGGACCTAAAGACTCTGGACGAGATTCACATTGGGACCCGGACAGATGCCTGGATGGGTCAACCTGTCACGGCTTCACAACGATACTCGGGGATGGCTTTACTTATTGAAGACACCATTTCTAAAGCCAAAGCCACCTTGACCGAAATTGATCGCCTGTATCCAGTATCAGCACGGTGACGTGGACTGCAAACTTCCGCTATTAAGCGCGGCTTATAGCGCTTAGACAAATAACAAAAATCCCATGTTCGAACAAACCTTCAAAAACATCGACGACATCCTGCACAAAGACGCAGGCTGCACCA
>NZ_JBAWYV010000302.1:0-1860 GCF_037143375.1 Rhodoferax sp.
TCAAACCGATTTCAATGCAGCGCCTGAAAGACGTGGTGGCGAGGTTGGTGCCTGACTAATCAATGATGGTGGCCGTGCTCGCCATGCACATGACGGTGGGCGATTTCTTCTTCTGAAGCCACACGGACGTCCGTCACCACAAGGCTAAAGCGCAAGGTCTTGCCTGCAAACGGGTGGTTGCCATCAAGCATGACGGTGTCACCCTTGATTTTCATGACCGTAAAAATCTGCTCTTGGCCGTCTTCACCCACGCCCTTGAGTGAGCCTCCGACTTTCACACCGGGCGGGAATTGCGACTTGGGAATGGTTTGCACCAGGCCCTCATCAAGCAGGCCAAAAGCATCTTCCGGCGCAAGATCAAGCGTGGTCTGAAAACCTGGCTCCTGCCCGTCCAGCACGGCTTCGACTTTCGGGAAAATATTCTCATAGCCACCGTGCAGGTAGACCATCGGGTCGGTGCTTTCATCCAGCAACTTGCCGGTACTGTCCATCAACTTGTAGCGCAAGGTGACCGCCGTGTCTTTTTCAATTTTCATAGGAGTACTCTGGTTAAAACGGAAATATCAGGGGCGTATTTTCGCGCATTTGTACGCAAAACCCACGGCGACACAGATGACCAGCAGATAAATTTTTACAAGCCAAATAAGCCTCTAGCGCAGGTAGCACCTGCGTAAGCAGCTATTTATTTAGTAGCATACAAGCACTAGCCCTTCATCCATCGTGGTTACTGGCGGCAAGGTGTAGACGAAGGTGAAATAATTGCCCATCTATTTTCAAGGACCCACGACATGACTGATACCCAACAACGCATCGACGACCTGGTCAAAACCAACGAAGTCGTTCTCTTCATGAAAGGCAATGCCAGCTTTCCCCAGTGTGGTTTTTCAGGCCGTGCGATCCAGATTTTGAAGGCCTGTGGCGTTGACCCCAAGGAACTGAAGACCGTGAACGTGCTGGAAGATGATGAAATCCGCGCCGGTATCAAGGACTACAGCAATTGGCCCACCATTCCTCAGCTCTACGTCAAAGGCGAGTTCATCGGCGGCTCAGACATCATGATGGAAATGTACGAAAACGGCGAACTCCAAACGGCGCTGGCAGCCAAGGCCTGATCCGCCACGCTTCCTCATCAAAAGCCACCTCCGGGTGGCTTTTTACATGGTCAAGCGACGCTGATTTCCCAGTTTCTTTTGGCACCAAAAACAGCATTCGGGTAGGGTGCCTTGCCGCGTGAACCGTTGTAGCGACCCAGCGCCAGATACAGATCCCCTTTTTCACGGTCCAGGTAATGCCGCAGGATGACGCAACCAAAACGAAGGTTGGTCTGCATGTGAAACAGCTTGCCAGCATCGCCATCGCCCAGCACGCGGGTCCAGAACGGCATGACTTGCATATAACCACGAGCGCCGACGCTGCTCACTGCAAATTTTCGAAAATTACTCTCTACTTGCACCAACCCCAGTACCAGCGCCGGGTCCAACCCAGAACGGCGGCTTTCATACCAGATCGTTTGCAAAAATTCTTTACGCACGTTCCAGTCAGGTTTTTGCCGCTTCAGACGTTCACTCAAGCCGCCGAGCCAGCGCAAGTACTTCAGGCGTGATTCGGTATCTGGAAACTCCGGGATAGGAGGCGCGTTGCTGCCAACCGCCGAACTTAACGCGGTACGTACCGCATCCACCAGCGGCTCTTCAGCTTGGCCACCGGCCAAGGCCTGCTCATGAAGTGAGAACTGACCAAGACCTGCCATCAAAGTCAGGAGTGACGATCTCCTTGAAATCATGTCAGGTCTGCCAGTCAATGTCACGCTGTCAGTCGAGCCTGAATCAGGCTGAGGATGTCAGTCACAGGCACGTTGGT
>NZ_JBAWYV010000303.1:0-1855 GCF_037143375.1 Rhodoferax sp.
ATCAGTCGGCATAGCGCACCATGATGAACTCGCCGGGTGCATCGCACAGCACCTTGGCCGCATCCATCGCAGGCGGTGCCACACGCTTGCCCGAGCGCTCGACCAGCCAGGTGTGCATGGCTTCCCACCATGAACCCTCGATCAGCGGAGCCGTGGCCACCCAGGCATCGGGCTCGACCCAACCAGCCCCTTTTTCGGTGCAGGCGATCTGGTAGCTGCGACGCGCATGGCCCGGCTCGGAGATGATGCCCGCGTTGTGACCGCCAGCGGCCAGCACGAAGGTGACCTGGGTTTCCACGAGTTGATGGATTTTGTAGACCGAGTGCCACGGCGAGACGTGGTCACGCACGGTGCCGACCACCAGCATCGGCGCCTTGATGTCGGTCAGGGTGACGCCCACGCCGCCCACGCGGTAGTGACCCGAGGCCAGCGCGTTGTTCAGAAACAGCGAGGACAGGTATTCGTTGTGCATGCGCTCGGGCAGGCGCGTCAGGTCGGCGTTCCAGCTCATCATGTCGTTGCCGACTTCGTCCTGGCCCAGCAGGTAACGCCGGGTGTTGCGTGACCAGATCAGGTCGCGCGAGTTCATGAACTGGAAGGAGCCGGCCATCTGGCGACCTGAGAGGTAGCCGGTGCGGGCCATTGACTGGCGCAGGGTGTTGAGTTGGTCGTCGTCAATAAAGACGCCGAGTTCGCCGGGTTCGCTGAATTCGGTTTGCGCCGCCAGCAGGGTGACGCTGGCGAGTTCTGGCAAGCTGTCCAGGCCGGTGGCGTCTTCTTCGCGGCGGTGCGGGTTCTGGCCGCGCACTTGACGGTGAGACTTGCCTTCGCCGTGGCCCATCGCTGCGGCGACGATGGCCAGGAAGGTGCCGCCCAGGCAGTAGCCCAGGGTGTGGATGCGTGGCGCTTTGGTGAGGGTCTTGACCTCAGCCATGGCTTGCATGACGCCCATTTGCAGGTAGTCCTGCATGCCGACGTCACGGTCGCTGGCGTCCGGGTTTCGCCAGGAGATCATGAACACGGTGTGGCCTTGGGCCACCAGGTAGCGCACCATGGAGTTCTCGGGCGAGAGGTCCAGGATGTAGTACTTCATGATGTTGGACGGCACGATCAGGAGCGGCTCGGGGTACACCTTGGCGGTGGTCGGGGTGTACTGG
Organism: Rhodoferax sp.; assembly: GCF_037143375.1. Taxonomy (GTDB): domain Bacteria; phylum Pseudomonadota; class Gammaproteobacteria; order Burkholderiales; family Burkholderiaceae_C; genus Rhodoferax. The sequence continues at coordinate 1,158 of NZ_JBAWYV010000303.1, forward strand.
ATGAGTTCGATCAGGTGGTTGCGGTAGACCACTTTGCCCGGGGTGATGGCGACGTCTTTGCCGACTTCGAAGTCCAGGGTCTTGAGTTTGTCTTCGTCGCTGGCGTGGCGGGCTTTTTGGGCCGCTTGCAGGTCTTTGGCGTAGTTCTGGTAGCCCTTGATCCAGCTTTGGCCTTGGGTTTCTTTGGCGACGCGTAGCACTTCGGGGTTGGTCAGCGCAAAGTTGGAGGGCGCCATGGCGTCCAATTTTTGACGGGTGTAGAAGTTCACCAGATGCTGGCTGTGTTTGGACAGGCCGTCGACTTCGGTGGATTCACGCCACCAGGTGTCGCTGGCTTTGAAGCTTTCTTTCATGACGTTGAAGGGCCATTTGCTCCAACCGACGTCGGTAAAGCGGGGGTCCATTTCACGCACGGGTTTGCCGTCGGCATCCACCGCAGCGCTTTCGGGCTGCATGGCGGTACCGAGGACTTGTTTGCTCAGGGCCAGCGCGTGCTGAGCCAGCAGCAGTTGCTGACCCGGCGAGGCCGCCAGATGCATGGCCCAGTCGGCGTAGGCCAAGGTCAATGAAATCGACGGCATGCCCTTGTTGGCCTTGGCCAGTTGCGTGTGAAACGCGTCGTCGATGGACTTGGCCACCTTGCGTTGCTGCTCTGAGGGCTGGGCGGGGGATGTCGTTTTTTTCATGGCTTTGACCTT
>NZ_JBAWYV010000304.1:0-1790 GCF_037143375.1 Rhodoferax sp.
CGTGAACAGTATGTTTGAGCCACTTCACCCCGGTCTTACGCTTCGAGATAACGTGTTGCCCGCGCTGGGACTGAGTTCTGCCCAAGCTGCTAAGCAGTTGAACGTGTCACACGTAGCCTTGTCACGCGTTCTGAATGGATGGGCTTCAATCTCTCCTGAAATGGCACTGCGCATTGAAGCTTGGTTGGGGATTCAGCGTGGAGGCGATGCAAGCCTATGGCTGGCAGAACAAAGCGCCTATGACGTTTGGCAGGCAGAACAACGATTTAAGTTAGCCCTCAAATATGTTCAACCGGCGCCAGCAGTTGCAGCAAGCCTTGACGAAACCATCAATGAAATTATTAAGGGCTGGAAAGTGGTGAAACACAGAGCAAGAACATGTTTTAGTGAGCCATTTCTAGAACTAACCACAATAAAGGTCAACGATGGACATGAGTATGAAAAAGAGCCTTAGTGATAAACCCCAAGACTAGCATCCTACTTCACGCCTCAGGAATTTCAATTCAGTGCAGTTATTGCAGTTAGGTATGACATTTAACTTCGCTGATTGGTCCCTCAGGTTTTTGCCCATCCGAAATTTCTTCATTAAAGGTCATGAGTATGCTTCAGCTTCCATTGAATCGTCGAAACTTGCTAGGAACCGCAGGTGCCCTGTTGCTCTCACCTTGTGTTGCTGCAGTTGCACCCGCCAAAACTCCAGCAGTCAAGCGAACTTATACCATTGCCCAGGTCATCGACACCTCGACTGCGCAGCAGGATGTGTCCAAGGACATCATGATCGGCTCACGAGCAGCCTGGCAGGATATAAACGCCCAAGGTGGTGTTCAAGGTCATCAGATCCGCCACGCAACGTTCGAGGTTGACGGCACCTCACAAAGCGTTCAGACTGCACTGCAAGCTATTAGCGACGATGCAAGCTGTATTGCGATTAGCGCCGCTGCTGGTGAGCGCGCGGCATTTGAACTAGTTACTCAGATTCGTAAGAAGAGCGTTTTTATAGCGAACATCGCACCTTGGCTACAGAACTCAGCTCTGGCAGTAGATGAAAAAACTTTTCCAATCTTTGCTGGTCGTCAAGAACAAATCGGTCACGCGTTGCGAAACTTAACCGAACAAGGCGTGCGTGATGTTGGTGCTGTCTATGCCACTGAGCAGGATATGAATCAGTATCGCGACGACATCGATCGCCTTGCGGGCAGTCTAAAATTGAAAATTCGGACATTTGAGGCAAAAGGCGACGTGACGGGGATGGGTAGTCGCCTCACGCCTGATACACCTGCCATCTTGCTATTTGTTGGCGGTACACCGGAGATTATTTCATTTATGAAAGGCGCTAGTGCTTTGAATCAGCGCTACATAGTCGCTCTAGCAGACGTCAATCTGCAAACGCTTATCCAACTCGGCAGTCAACGTAAGACGACTGTCATTGGTACGCAGGTAGTGCCCGTCATGTCTAGTAACCTGTCCATTGTGCGTCACTACAAAGCAGTGATGGCGAAACTTTTTGAGGAGCCACCAACGGCGTTGAGTCTAGCCGGATTTATTGCGGCGCGTTATACCTTCGAGGTACTCAATTCAATTGACGGCCCTGTAACCCGTAAGAGTGTGTTGGAGACCTTCCAGAAACGATCCCTCGTTGACGTTGGCGGCTTTCGTGTTAGCTTTGATAACACGCGCCGCAGCGTCAACTTCGTTGCGCAGAGCTTGCTTACAGTCGACGGACGCCTGATCAGTTGATTGTTTCGAAAACCCAGACTTCTATCAATCGAAACCCGCAACCAGTTTTGAGC
>NZ_JBAWYV010000305.1:0-1779 GCF_037143375.1 Rhodoferax sp.
GATGTCGACATTCGGAATGTCAGCAATTGGGTTGCCCAGTTCTACGCCAATCTGGAGCCGATCTGGGAATTCGGCATCTTGCAGTTTGCGGACAATTTCTGCGCTGTCTCACGACAGCTTTACTATGTCGACGTTGAAGTCGGAAAGGTGAGTGCCAGCCCATTTTCCCAAGGCTTCAAGCACTGGACGAAGCGCCGCTCCGCTTTCCGTAAGTCGGTAAGCGTTATTACGAGACGTGGCCTCGGGGTTTGTTCGTTCGATTAACTTTAGACACGTTAGGAGATCGAGCCTGGCTGCCAGAATATTCGTAGAAATATGCTCAGGCGCCTCGAGAAATTGTGAATACGTTCGAGCCCCGTGGATGATCAAATCACGAATGACCAACAGCGACCATTTGTCGCCGAGCACGTCCAATGCAGAACTGATCGGACACAATGAACGCCAATCAACATTTCCATCGCTATTCGCCATAAGGTCGTTTTTTTGAATTACTTCCTTATGCTCAAAGTGCCTAATAAATTATTTAAGCATAAGGATTTTAAAATTATTGAATAGACAAGTTCGAACTGATCACATTCCCTCGACCAGCAAAATTTGTCCACCATCAGTCAGCTCATTGATCCTCAACTCCTTCAATGGCTGGTACTCAGCGGAGTTATACCAAGTTTGCGCCATTTCCATGCTTGGAAAACGCAAGATAGCTGCCCAGCTTCCGTCCCATTCTCCCTCCAAGACAGTCGGCGCTGGCGTGCCTACAATCATTTGGCCGCCGAGTTTCATTAGGCTCGCTATGGCTGCTTGCGCATAGCGCACTGACAGTTCCTCCAAACTTTTCGCTTTGACTTGAACCATAAAGTAGGCTGGTTTTGCAGGTGCGGCATTGGTCATTTCTGGTTCCTGTGGTTTACGAGTGGTCAAAATTAGTCAAACTTAAGGCGATGCGCTGTTATTTCGAAATGGACGCTGCCATCTCTCTGAAGGAGGTGGCCATGGGTGTTGGCTTCCAGTTCAAAACATTGAACGTGGCGCTGTTGTCATAGGATGCCTTTCTTCCAATGAACGGCAACATGCCTTTGGCCTCAGGGTCAAATTTGCTCATGAATTTCAGAAGGAAGGTCGGCGCTTTCATCGAAGGGGCTTTTTTGTAACCAGCCTCTCTTAAAACTTGGGCCACTGTTGCCATCTCGACAGGCTCTGCTGTGCACGCGATGAAGCGCTTTCCGGCGGCACCTTTGGCAGTCATCGCTGCTACATGAAGCTTGGCCACATCGCGCACATCGACCATGCCCATGGCCATGTCGGGAATCATCGGAATTTTCCCTGTGATCATTTTGGTCATCATGGTGACGCTTTGACCGTCTATCTTTGCACCTAACGACGGTCCAAAAACCGCTCCAGGGTTTATTACCGTTAGTTCCATGCCGACTCTGGTTGCGTCCCAGGCAGCTCGTTCTGCCAATGTCTTGCTTTTCGCATAAGCGCCAATGTTCGAGTTTGTGTCTGACCAGTCGCTTGGACCGTACTTACCCGTATCTCTTCCAGCGATGATGGCAAATGTCGATGATGTCAGTACAAGTCTTTTCACCCCCGATAGTTGAGCAGCTGCAATGACTCGCAGCGTGCCTTCGACTGCTGGAGCAATCAACTCGTTTTCATCTTTTGGTTCAGCCATCAAGAACGGCGAAGCGACGTGAAGGACAAACGAGCACCCTTTTAGTGCTTCGGTCCATCCTTTATCTGAAAGCAGATCGGCTTCCGCAAAACTCAAATTCTGGACAG
>NZ_JBAWYV010000306.1:0-1702 GCF_037143375.1 Rhodoferax sp.
CGCAGCGGATCGTTTTCGGGTCGTTCATAGGTATAGCGCGACCACTCCAGCGTGCCCAGTCGCACATGCCAACTTGCCTTCTTCACCAATTTCACTCTTTCATCAGCGTGCAAGTCGTAGCCGTCTTCTGCGGCGTTCCGGGTGCCAGGAACCGTCGGTTCCGGGTGCCACTAAGCGACTTGTCCATTTCTCCAAAAGGTGATTTTAAAACGACCGGGCGTTTGTCATCCTGTTTTTATAAACCTCGCTGACCGGAGGTCTCTGGACTAGGACGCAAGGGACATCCCTGGCGCTGCTAAGCTTAATCCATGTCAAATCAAAGTTTCCCCCGGCTCCTCGCCCAGCAGTCTTTCGTTCGTTTCTGGTTAGCCCGACTGGCTGGCGTCACGGCCAACCAGATGCTGATGGTGGCCGTGGCCTGGCACATGTATGACATCACCTCCAGCGCCTGGGATCTGGGCTTAGTGGGCCTGTTTCAGTTTCTGCCCGCGCTGGTGATGACCTTGCCGGCCGGGCACTTGGCCGATCGCTTGCACCGTGGCCGTATCTTTGCCAGTTGCATGGGGGTGCAAGCACTCATTGCCCTGCTGCTGATCGTGGCCACGCAAGGCGGCTTCGCCACTCGGGAACTGATTCTGGGCATCTCGGTGGTGTTGGGCGTGGCGAGGGCTTTTCAGATGCCGGCGCAGCAGGCGCTCACGCCCCTGCTGGTGCCGCAGGAATTGCTGCAGCGCGCCATTGCCTTGAGTTCCAGCGGGATGCAGGCGGCCATCATTTGCGGACCGGCGCTGGGCGGTGTGTTGTATACGACCGGTCCCGTGACCGTCTACGGAAGTTGTGCTGCGTTGTTGCTGATGGCGGGGGCTTTGACCCTGGTGGTGCGCTACGCCCACCGGCCCTCAACCTTGGCCGCCACCTGGGGTAGTGTGCTGGCCGGGTTTGCTTTTGTCTGGCAGCGCAAAGTGTTGCTGGGCGCGACGTCGCTGGATTTGTTTGCCGTCTTGCTGGGTGGTGCCACCGCCTTGTTGCCCATTTATGCGCGTGATATTTTGCATACGGGTCCGGTAGGACTGGGCTTGCTGCGCGCGGCGCCAGCGGCCGGGGCGCTCGTGATGTCCCTGGTGCTGATCCGCTGGCCACTGCACCGCAAGGTGGGGCATAGACTGTTGGCCGCCGTGGCGGTTTTTGGCGTGGCGACGGTGGTGTTCGGGCTGTCAACTGATTTCGGTTTGTCGATGTGGGCCCTGGTCATCACCGGTGCGGCCGACAGCATCAGCGTGGTGACGCGCATGACCCTGGTGCAGTTGGAAACGCCTGACGAAATGCGGGGCCGCGTTTCGGCCGTCAATTCAATTTTTATCGGGGCTTCCAACCAGTTAGGCGAATTTGAGTCCGGTGCAACCGCTGCACTGATGGGGCCGGTCGGCTCGGTGGTGTTGGGTGGTGTCGGCACCTTGCTGGTCGCAGGTCTTTGGCTGCGACTGTTTCCTGCCTTGGCGCGGCGAGACCGCATGGGGTAATGGCAGAAAGGGCAGGGCGAGTGCCGCTGAATCGCTATTGAGCTAGTGCAACAAAATCCCGCCGGTGCTGGCACTCTTGCCAGCACGGGCTGGTGGGGTGCACAAGCCGCACTCATAGTGGCGGGCGTTCTCATACGGGTCGGTCACAAAATGGCCGCCACATTTGCAGCATTTGGTGCGGC
>NZ_JBAWYV010000307.1:0-1667 GCF_037143375.1 Rhodoferax sp.
ACCGCCGGCAACACGGCATGCAGTCCCCACAGGACAAAGTACGGCAACTCCACACGTGCGTGGGCGCTATGAAACGGGTAGTTGTTCAGGATGGCGAGCGCGTCATCCGAGGCATGCCAAATACCTAGATCATTTTTGCACGAGAGCTCGTACTCATCGAAATTCCTGTTCATGTGCATGACGCTTCTTTGGATCATCGGTAGCACCGGCATCGCCAGCAACCGATCAACCAGGCTCATGCTCAAAGGAATCGAAATTCGCAATTGACGCTTTGAGACCACTACGGGATCGTCAGCGTCTTCGTTCGGCCCCTTCTCTGATTTAAGACTTGGCAGCACATTCGCTTGCAGTAACTTGGCGGCCGCATGCTTGCTCTCTTGCGCAGTACTTTTTTTGTTTTTTGGTGTCGATGGGCTGACCGCCACTGAACTGGAGTCAAGCTGATTCTTAACGGAAGCATTAATAATTTTCATATTTCGTTTCTCCCTTGGGTTGTTGATGGGGCGCAACGCGACTGCCGCGCCGAGGTCTGTTCATCAGGCTAGTTTGATGAGCAGCCAAGTTTTGGTAGCTGCTTTATTGATAGCTGATGATATCAATTGAAAATAACATTGTCAAGAGCCGCCCAAGGTGGTGGAAAACATTTCATCAGATTTGTGTTCAGTGCAGCTCGTAATATGCACTACTGATGAGCATGGACACGCCACCAATAAAAAACGTATTCGCAGTGAGACTGGCAGGGTAATTGAGATATCATTCAATACCATGATTAAGGCAAATAACCAATGTCATCAAATGCCATCTTACGCAGGCATCCGATGATTCATGCGCCCTGCCCTGTATGACAAGAACAAACTTGCCTGCCCGGCATGAGCAACGATCACTTTCGAATACATTGATATCAGAATAATTGATCGTCAAACAATGACGCCTTTCGCTGGAGCAGCCAATTCATGAAGAAGCCAAATTACAACTTCGGTAGCGGAAATTTCTACACGCTGACCCAGCCCATCGAAGTCAAAATCGCCGGCACGCCCGTGACCGCTGCTCCTGGCGTGGGTCTCGCACCACTGCCAAGTCTTGATGAATCGCATCGACCGCTGGTGGTCGTGACCGGACGCGGTAAGACCGCAGGACGAGTGTCAACCCTGGTTCGCCTACGTCCGGATGTGGTCAACGAAATCAAAGCGTGTGTTGACGCGCCCTTGTATTTAATCGTCGAAATTGCACTGCGCAGGTACGCTCAGGAGCTGCGTGCCCGACCTGAAGGTTCTGTTGAAATGATCAGGGCTTCGGACCTCGGCTAAACAACGTTCTCAGATCTATGCTGATTAGGGCTCGCGCTTGTTTTGATCTACATGACGTTTGCGGCAAATCGATTATTTTGATCGCCAGTAACAATCAGGTCAAGTGCCGGAGTCCGCTTGGGTGCGTGTTGTCGTGCAGTCGCAGATGGTCTGCATTTCGGGTAGCCAGTTTGAGAGGTGAAGTTGATTGGACAAGGGTACCGGCAGGATTACGAGCGGATCTGCGTATAGTGGCCTTTCAATTGACTTCGAAAGATCAATACAGCTAACACTGGCGGCGGAAAAGTCTTGGTCGGGTCTGCAGCGCAAGCCGACCACCACGACAGGCGGGTTAATGGAAGTGTAGTTCAGTGACTTGCC
>NZ_JBAWYV010000308.1:0-1610 GCF_037143375.1 Rhodoferax sp.
AGTTGCTGCGCTGCAGCACCGTGCATGGCAACCTGGTGGTGCTGGATTTGCGCGAAGAAGAAACCATTTGGGCCACCAACCGGTTCATGATTTATGCCCTGTTTCCGCAGTGCAATATCTCCATCCATGTGTTGTGGGGTGTGCAAAAGCAAAATACCGTGTTTGCCACTGGCAAGTCCATTTTGGACCGCAGCAGCAAAACCCATGTCGGTGAACTGATGCTGGAATACGGCGGCGGTGGCCATAATGCTGCGGGCACCTGTCAGGTGGCCAACGACCAGGCGGCCGATGTGCTGCAAACCCTTATCAAGAGAATCAATGCCGATGAATGAAACCACATCCCCTTTGCCCCCCATCGCCAGTAGCGCATGGTGGCGCGCCGCCACCATAGGCTGCCTGCTGATCATGGCGTTTGCAGCCGCCACCGGGGTGAGCATGTTCGAGCAGTTCACGGCCCAGGTCAATCAGCTGCAAAACAAGCTGAAAGACGTGGCACAAATCAAATTTATTGCCGTGTTGACGGATGACAAGCAGGCACCGGCCTTGTTGGTGACACTGGATCCTCTGGACAATGCCATGCAGATTCAACGCCTGAGCAGCGTGGCTGAAGGCCGTGAAGACAGCATGCAACTGTGGGCGCTGCCCGCCAGCGGCAAGCCGATTGCCTTGGGCGTGCTGGGTAGTTCCAGCAAGACCTTGCGCCTGCCCGCGACTGAAAAAACACTGGTTAATGTTCCGCAACTGGCTATCAGTGTTGAAAACAAGGGCGGTGCCGAGCCGGGCGCTGGTCCCAGACTGCCTTATTTGTTCCAGGGCGCGGTGGTGCAAAAAGCACTTTAAACTTTGACGACAAAATAAATAGGAGACTCCCATGTCCGGTTTGCTACCCCTCGTCGATCCTGACGGCTTGCTTGAATTTTCAGTGGTCTATACCGACCGTTCGCTCAACCACATGTCCAAAAATTTTCAGGGCGTGATGAAAGACATTTCGGGTATTCTGAAAGAGGTCTACCACGCCAAGTCGGCGGTGTTGGTGCCGGGCAGTGGCACTTTTGGCATGGAGTCTGTCGCACGGCAGTTTGCCGGTGGCAAAAAGGTCTTGATCATTCGCAACGGCTGGTTCAGCTACCGCTGGACCCAAATCCTGGACATGGGTGCCATCGCGGCTGAATCTACCGTGCTGAAGGCCCGCCGTGTAGGCGCCAGCAAGCAGTCGCCCTGGGTGCCTGCGCCTATTGATGAAGTGGTAGCCGCGATTCGTGAGAAAAAGCCCGATGTGGTCTTTGCCCCGCACGTTGAGACCGCCTGCGGCATGATCCTGCCCGACGACTACCTGCGTGCCGTTTCTGCCGCTGTTCACGAGGTCGGCGGCTTGTTTGTGCTGGATTGCATTGCTTCGGGCGCGATGTGGGTGAACATGGCCGATACCGGTGTTGACGTGTTGATCAGTGCGCCGCAAAAAGGCTGGAGTAGTTCGCCTTGCTGTGCCATGGTGATGCTGAGTGAGCGGGCTCGCACGGCTATTGATGGCACCACCAGTAGCAGCTTTGCCTGTGACCTGAAGAAGTGGCTGCAGATCATGGAAACCTACGAGAACGGTGGCCACGCCT
>NZ_JBAWYV010000309.1:0-1609 GCF_037143375.1 Rhodoferax sp.
ATGGCGCAAGCCGCCAACGAAGTGGTGCAATCGCACATCGCGGTAAAGATGAGAATCGTCGACATCGTCACCGGCTACTCCGAAGGTAAATTGGAAGTGAGCATGGAGCGCCTGCCCGGACAAAAAGCCCGCATCAGCGAAGCCATGGATAAAGTGCAGCGCACCCTGCAAGACGCGGCCGAGGCGGCCAGCTTCAACCAGCGCATCCGCCTGTCGCTCGACAGCCTGCCCGTGTGCGTGACCGTCTCCAACGCCCAAGCCCTGCTGGTGCACGCCACGCCCCCGGCCAAAGAACTGCTCAAGCTCTTTGGCGGCGCCAGTTTCGAGGCTGACAAGTTCTACGGCAACAAACTCAGCACCCTGTTTAAAAACCCGGACGACGCTGGCCGGTTCGACCAGGCCGTGCGCTCCGGCGAAACCGTGGACATGGAAATCCAGGGCCGCAAACTGCGCCTGCTGGCCCGCCCGGTGAGCGACGCCAGCGGCACCCCGATTGGGCGCATCACCCAGTGGATCGACCGCACCGACGAAATCGCGTCCGAGCACGAACTCGATGACATGGTCAGCGCCGCCACCCGCGGCGACTTCAGCGGACGCTTGAACCTCGAAGGCAAAACCGGCTTCTTCGGCAAAGTATCTTTGGGCATGAACCAACTCATGGCCACCAGCGAACAAGGCCTGACCGACGTTGCCGAAGTCTTGGTCGCGTTCGCCGAAGGCGACCTGACACAGCGCATCGAACGCGACTACGAAGGCCTGTTTGGCCAAGTCAAAGACAGCGCCAACGCCACCGCCGAAAACCTGACCCGCGTCATCGGCGAAGTACGCGACGCGGCTGACGCTTTGACGGGGGCGGCCAACCAGGTCAGCGCCACCGCGCAATCACTGTCGCAAGCCGCCAGCGAACAAGCCGCCAGCGTCGAAGAAACCACGGCCAGCATTGACGTCATGTCGGCCTCCATCAGCCAAAACAGCGACAACGCCAAAGTCACCGACGGCATGGCCACCAAGACCAACAAGGAAGCCATCGAAGGCGGCAGCGCTGTGAGCCAGACGGTCACCGCCATGAAACAAATCGCCGCCAAGATCGGCATCGTCGACGACATCGCCTACCAGACCAACCTGCTGGCGCTGAACGCCGCGATTGAAGCGGCCAGAGCCGGGGAACACGGCAAAGGCTTTGCGGTGGTGGCGGCTGAAGTGCGCAAACTGGCCGAGCGCAGCCAGCAAGCAGCCAAAGAAATTGGCGAACTCGCCAGCAACAGCGTCACCACGGCCGAGCGCGCCGGCAAACTGCTCGACGAGATCGTGCCCAGCATCCAGAAAACCTCTGAGCTGGTGCAAGAAATTGCCGCCGCCAGTGCCGAGCAAAGCGAATCGGTGGTGCAAATTGGTGGCGCCATGGGCCAGCTGAGCAAGGCCACACAACAAAATGCCTCGGCGTCCGAAGAGCTCGCTGCCACCAGCGAAGAACTCTCGGGCCAGGCCGAACAACTGCAGCAATCGATCGCCTTCTTCAACACCGGTGACGAAGCGCCGCAGGTGCGCACGCGCCAAGCCAAGCCCGCCCCCCGCCTGAGTGCGCCTTTGCAAGCGGCATCGGTACGCG
>NZ_JBAWYV010000310.1:0-1596 GCF_037143375.1 Rhodoferax sp.
CTGGTAGAGCGCCCGGCGGTCCGTGTTGACTTCAAGCAGCGCCTGTTTGAGGAACGTGGCGCCATGAAAGTCCGGTGGGCGTGGGTAGCTGACGCGTCCCGGGTGGGTCTTGGCAAAAGCCAGCAGTTCGGTCATGCTGCGCGGGGGACTGGGCACCCGTTTGCTGTCTGCAAAGAAGGTCAACTGGGCCATGCCCCAAGGCGCTTCCAGGCCATCCACCGGCTCCGAGAAGTCGATCCGGGTGGTCGGTTTGCCTTTCACGTCGACGTAGGCAAAGCTGGGCAGGGTTTCGGCAAACGGGCCAAACAGCAGTTTTTCGCGCTTCATGGCGAGGAAGTTTTCGCCGTTGATCCAGACCAGGTCGACCGTACCGTCGCTCAATTTGCCGGCGGCTTTTTCATTGCGCACCCGTTTTACGACCTCGGCGGTGTCGGTGATCTTGACGTGTTCCACCTGCACGCCGTAGCGTTGCTTCACCTCGGCGGCGGCCCACTGTAAATAGGCATTGATGTTCTGGCTACCGGCCCAGGCGTTGAAATAAACCGTTTGACCACGCGCTTTTTGCAGGGTGATCGACCAGTCGGGCGTGGTTTGGGCCAGCAAGGGCGTGCATAGCGTCACGCCTGCCAACGCCATCAGTTGGCGGCGGGAAAGTTGAGAATTCATGGAAACAACGCTGCCTGGAAATCGCTGAAAAGTTATTTAAGACAGCAGCGCCTGCGCAAACTCGCGGGCGTTGAAAGTTTGCAGGTCTTCCAGTTTTTCGCCAACCCCGATGAAATACACCGGAATCGGCCGTTCGCGGGCAATCGCCGCCAGCACGCCGCCCTTGGCGGTGCCGTCGAGTTTGGTCACGATCAGGCCGGTGAGTTGTAGCGCGTCGTCAAAGGCACGCACCTGGCTGAGTGCGTTTTGGCCGGTGTTGCCGTCAATCACCAGCAGCACCTCGTGCGGGGCGGTGGCGTCGGCTTTTTGCACCACGCGTTTGATTTTTTTCAGCTCTTCCATCAAATGCAACTGGGTCGGCAGGCGGCCCGCCGTGTCGACCAGCACCACATCGCGGCCGCGGGCTTTGCCGGCACTGACCGCGTCAAAACTCACAGCGGCCGGGTCGCCGCCTTCCTGGCTGATGATTTCGACCGTGGTGCGCTCGGCCCACACACTCAGTTGTTCCCGCGCCGCCGCCCGGAAGGTGTCGGCCGCTGCCAGCAACACCGAGGTGCCCTGGTCCGATAAATGGCGCGTGAGCTTGCCGATGGTGGTGGTTTTACCCGCCCCATTGACGCCCGCCACCATGATGACGGTGGGTTTGTGCTGGCCGATGGTCAGCGGTTTTTCGAGCGGTGCCAGCAACTGGGTGAGCGACTCGATCAGCAAACCCTTGACCGCTGCCGGGTCGGTCGCCTTGGCCTCTTTCACCCGACGTTTCAGGTCGTCGAGCAGGTGCTGCGTGGCCTTGACGCCGGTGTCGGCCATCAACAGCGCCGACTCCAGGTCTTCATACAGCGCGTCGTCAATCTGGGTGCCGGTGAAAACCGTGGCAATGCTGGAGCCGGTCTTGCGCAAACCCTGCTTGAGCTTGTCGAGCCAGGTTTT
>NZ_JBAWYV010000311.1:0-1576 GCF_037143375.1 Rhodoferax sp.
GGTTTTTTTGTGGCCGGGACAGGCTTCTTGAGTTTTTGAGCAGGCATGTGATGACCTCAAATTTGCAGAAACAGACAGGGCGGACGAACGCCTCAAACAACGGACGTCGTTTGGAGCGCAGAGAAATTAACTTCCCGTTGGCAAAATGTGGATGCGAACATTTGGTATGCAGTCCTTGCGGTTAGGTAGCCGGTTGTGAACTCTGTCAACGTTTGGCTGGGCCCGGAGGTGCTGCTGTCGCTCTTGCCGAAAATAGGGCGTGATTATAGCTCTGGATTTCAAATTTTCAAATTCAGGCGTTGTTGGCTCGATCAAGGTCTGCCGTGGGGGCTGATTCCAATTGGCGTCTGCGGGCCTGCAGTTCACGGTAGCGATGGAGTGCCGTTGGATCAGTTTTGGCTTCATCGATGGCCGCCGTTTCCAGTGCCTTGAGTCGTTCAACCAGCATGCGATTGAGCAGGTCACGCAACTCACTGGAACTGGCGTCGGCTTCGTCGTTATCGTTGATTTCGTGTCCGTTCATCAGTCGCACGGCAATTTCCTCGCACGCATGCCCGCGCAGGCCTTCGCGCAGGGCAACCCAGGGTTGTGCCCCGTGTTCATGTAACTGGACCTCAAGCCAGACAAACAAGGGTCCGTAAGGCTCTGGTAATTCGCACAGCATGGTGTGATCTTCAGCCGACAAGATTTCCAGGGCTGCCATGTCGCCCAGCAAAAGACGTGTCGCGTGATCGGCACGGCTGGTCGGCAAGGGGCGCCCCTTCAAGCGGGCGGGCGATGCGGTTCTTTCCGGGTAATGCTGTCCATAGACCGGAATGTCATTGCGGTAAGCGTTTCCGGTTTGATGCCGTTTTGATCTTTCGGGATGGTTCTCGGAGGGCTTGGGCAGCCACAAGTCGGTTAACTCTCGACTCGCCAATTGCACCAGATCGGAAATTTCCGTCAGTAACTGCCGTTTGAAGGCGCCATCGGGCAGCGGCATCCACAAAGGCTTGGCATTGCTTGCCAGGTGTGCGCGGCCTTCAGCGGTATTGAGATCGCAGCCTTCGCGCGCCGCGTCAATCATGAAGCGACTCAAAGGCACGGCTTCGCTGACGTAGCGCGCAAAGGCCTCTTTGCCGTATTCACGAATAAAGCTGTCGGGGTCGTGTTCGGTTGGCAGAAACAGGAACTTCACATTGCGCACATCATTGGCGAAGGCCAGAACACCGTCCAGGGCCTTGCGTGCTGCGCGCCGACCCGCGGCGTCGCCGTCAAAGCTGAACACCACCGAATCCGTGAAACGGAACAGCTTTTGTACATGATCGGCGGTACAGGCTGTTCCCAAGGTTGCGACTGCGTTGGGGAAGCCGAGCTGGGCCAGCGCCACGACATCCATGTAGCCCTCGGTCACCAACGCATAGCCGTGCTCGCGCAATGCGTTTCTGGCCTCAAACAGGCCGTACAACTCACGCCCTTTGCTGAAGACTGGTGTTTCGGGTGAATTGAGGTATTTGGGCTTTTCGTCGCCGAGCACCCGCCCGCCAAAACCAATGCATTCACCCTTGATGTTGCGGATCGGGAACATCACGCGGTC
>NZ_JBAWYV010000312.1:0-1572 GCF_037143375.1 Rhodoferax sp.
TTGGCGGCAGAGCGCTCGGCGGGCAAGGTCTCGGCCAGCGGCAGGTAACCCGACAAGGCCATGATGCCGGCCAGTTTTTTGGGCAAACGCAGCCCGGTGTGCAGGGCCATGGCGCAGCCTTGCGAGAAACCGGCCAGCACGATGTGGTGTGCCGGGATACCACGGGCAATTTCGTGCTCGATCAACGCCACGATGTCGCGCTCCGATTTTTTGATGCCGGCGGCGTCCTGGCGGCTCACCAGGTCGGGGCCATAAATGTCGTACCAGGCGGGCATCACATAGCCGCCGTTGAGGGTGACCGGCAGGCTGGGGGCGTTCGGAAATACGAAGCGGATCGGCGGGCAGTTTTTCAAATTCAACTCGGGCACGATGGCGGCAAAGTCACGGCCATCGGCACCGAGGCCGTGTAGCCAGATGACGGCGGCCGTGGGGTGCGGGGCACTTTCAATTTCGATGCGGGTGAGTAAGGTGGTCATATCAAAAAAAAGGGGGTAAAAAAACTGACGCGCAGGATACCGCAGATTGGCGCTGCAGGCGTTTAGAAAAGCTCCACGTCGCCCACGTTGGCGGCCTGGTCGGCCAATTGGCCGCTCGCCACCAGCGCGGCGTAGCTGCAGACCTGGTTGCGGCCATGTTCCTTGGCGTAGTACACCGCTTTGTCGGCGCGCTCGAAGGCGCCGCTGGGCGAGTCGCCGGTTTTGACTTCCGAGAAGCCGATGCTGATGGTGATGTGGCCGACCTGCGGGAATAAATGTGATTCGGTCACCGCACGCAGCCGCTCCAGCGCACCCGCGGCTTCATGCTCGCCGTGGCAACGCATCAGCACCACAAACTCTTCGCCGCCAAATCGGTACAACTGGTCGTGAAAGCGAAAGCAGGCCCGCATCAGCCGCGCCAGCAGCAGCAAGACTTCGTCGCCAATGAGGTGGCCGTAGTTGTCGTTGACCCTCTTGAAATGGTCAATGTCCAGCATCGCCAGCCAGTAACTGCCCGCGCCGGAGGTGTCGCGGCGGGGGTCCTGCGGCGCATCGCCAGAGAGTTCCTGTTCCAGCGTGGCTTTCAGAAAAGCGCCGTCAAATGTCTTGCGGTTGAGCAACTCGGTCAGCGCATCACGCTCGCCGTAGTCCAGCAGGCCCTGGAAATTCAGGTACAGGCGCAGCACGCCCGTGACCAGGCGAATTTGTTCCTCTGACAGGGGTGCCAGCGTGCCGATCTCCAGCACGGCAACGCTGCCAGGACTGCCCGCGAGGGGAAAAATAGTCAGCCTCGGGTGGCTGGTGGAGTGTGTGACCAGGCGTGTCGACACGGCTTGCTGGCGCAGCGGGTAGTCCGCCAGATGGGGTAGCAAATCCAGCCGGGACCAGGCGGAGTCCGCGGTGGGCGTCAAGGCCTGGGTGTTCCAGCGGGCGCTGGTCAGCCAGCGCTCATTGCTCGAATCGCCCACCACGCGGCAGATCACAGCAGTTTGCGGTTGCACCAGGTCCGCCATGGCGCGCACCAGCGCCAGGTCCAAGGCGTCGCGGTCACGCAGGGCGGTCAAGTCGGCGAGGGTATGGGCGAGGTTTGACATGA
>NZ_JBAWYV010000313.1:0-1538 GCF_037143375.1 Rhodoferax sp.
TGGCCCTGGTCTTCTTTCAGGATGTCGGCCTGCACCGTGCCGCGCACGTTTTCTTGCACCCATTCCTTGAGCTTGGCGAGTTCGGTGTCGGTCGGTTCACGGCCGTTTTCCAGTTTGAACTTGTCGATGTTCTGGTCAATGGCGGTGTTCATGAACATGGCCAAAATGCTGGGCGCCGGGCCGTTGATGGTCATGGAGACCGAGGTGGTCGGACTGCACAAATCAAAGCCGCTGTAGAGCACCTTCAAGTCGTCGATGGTGGCGACATTAACGCCTGAATTGCCCACTTTGCCGTAGATGTCGGGACGCAAATCGGGGTCGTTGCCATACAAGGTGACCGAGTCAAACGCGGTGGAAAGGCGCTTGGCCGCCATGCCTTCGGACACCAGTTTGAAGCGGCGGTTGGTGCGAAACGGGTCGCCTTCACCGGCGAACATACGGGTGGGGTCTTCGCCCTCGCGTTTGAACGCGAAGGTGCCGGCGGTGTACGGGTAGCTGCCGGGTACGTTGTCCAGCGTCAGCCATTTCAGGATTTCGCCATGGTCTTCATACTGTGGCAAGGCCACTTTGCGGATGGTGGTGCCGCTGAGTGATTTGCTGGTGAGCGCGGTGCGAATCTCTTTGTCGCGCATTTTGACGACGTAGACGTCACCGGCGTAGGCAGCCTGCATGGCGGGCCATTGGGCCAGCAGCTTCTTCTCTGCTGCGCCTAGATGTTCTTCGCGTTGTGCGGCAAGTGCCAGCACGGCTTCTTCCGCGGTGACCTGGCTGGCGCCGTCCAGATGCAGCATGCGACCGGATTCGCGCAGTTGCTGAATCTCGCGCGCCAGCTTGGCTTGGGCGCGGCCGCGCTTTTTGTAAGCACGCACGGTGTCGCTGATTTCAGCCAGGTAACGGGTGCGAGAGGCAGGCACCACGGGGGTCTGGTTGGTGCTGTGGCGCACGGTGACCACGGGCAGCAGTGAGGGCTGCAAGTTCAAGCCCAACGCGGCCAAACGCACGATCAGCGCCTGGTACAGCGCCGTGACGCCATCGTCGTTGAAGCGCGCGGCCATGGTGCCAAACACCGGCATCTGGTCGGCTGGGGTGGTCCAGGCTTCCTTGTTGCGTTGCACTTGCTTGGCCACATCGCGCAGGGCATCGAGCGAGCCTTTGCGGTCAAACTTGTTGATAGCGATGAACTCGGCAAAGTCGAGCATGTCGATTTTTTCCAGCTGGCTGGCGGCGCCAAACTCGGGCGTCATCACGTACAGCGGCACGTCCACATGCGGCACGATGGCTGCGTCGCCCTGGCCAATGCCGGAGGTTTCGACCACGATCAAGTCAAAGCCGGCCACCTTGCAGGCGGCAATCACGTCCGGCAGCGCGGCGCTGATCTCGGAACCGAAATCGCGGGTGGCGAGTGAGCGCATGAACACGCGGGGGCCTTGGCTCCACGGGTTGATGGCGTTCATGCGGATACGGTCGCCCAACAAGGCGCCACCACTCTTGCGGCGTGACGGGTCGATGCTGATGACGGCCACGCGCAAGTTGTCGTT
>NZ_JBAWYV010000314.1:0-1529 GCF_037143375.1 Rhodoferax sp.
GTAGAACTGGGCAACCCAATTGCTGACATTCCGAATGTCGACATCCAGCCCTCTGGAGTCGTTCACAGCCAAAAGTTCTATAACTGCAACCGCTGCGGTCCGGGTCTAGGTTTCTCTCCATTGCAGCCGTTCAGTTTGAAGCTCGGCTTCGGAGAAAAGCGGCGGACTCTTGCAGACCCTCAGGAGTCATTGGCCTTGCCGATGTGACTGCCGGTAAGCTGTCATTCGGTGCAGCGCAACTTTAATGTCCATCACAAGGATAAATCCACCGACTTCAGCCGAATTTTTTTTGAGGTTTTTGAAAATTACTCCAAGTCTCTGAAGATTGGTTTCCATCAGGGGCCATCAATGGCCGCAACTCAGCTACTGGGTGAAACCCCGGTGCGCCGGGCAAACGCGGTCTCATTGGAGTAACCCACGGCAGGTGCAACAGCTTTCAAGGGCTTGCCGCGCTTGAGCAAGCCATGTGCGATGCTGATGCGCCAGTCGGTTAGATAGTCCATGGCGGTAGCCCCACAATGTCCAAAAAATGCTTGGCGAATCGTGAGCGAGACATGGTGGCAACACCCGCCAGTGTTTCAAGCGTCCAAGCTGCTTCTGGCCGTGCGTGCATGGCCATCATGGCCTTGGCCAATCTCTCATCGGCGAGCTCGGCCAGCACGCCTTACTTGACCAGACTGGCCTCAATGGTGTGGCGCAACAGCAAAATTGTGAAGTATTCGACCAACCGGCCAATGGCCGCACTGCGCCCCGAGCGCGATTCGAAGGCCTCGGTTAACAGCAGCTCCAACGTGAGTTGCACACCGGCAATGTGCTGCATGGGTACCATCTGTCGTTGCCAAGCTGGAATGCAATGCTGTTGTCAATCCACTCCATCCTGCAGCCTGTAAACTTATCGAGACGCAGAGCAAAAAAGGTTATTTGGGATCAACGCCTGTTTGGTCGAATGAGTCCCTGAGTTTTGCGTGCCACAGTCACTTTATTGAGAGACAACTTTCGGGCATGCAGGCTGGTCAGCACGTAAAAACTATCGGAGAATGGATATGTGCGCGATTGAAATAGTGGTGGGTAAACAACGTGAGTTACGCATGATCTTTGACCGGCTCACAATCGGCAATGGCGGAGCTGCCTTTTGACTATCTCAAACTTTGCCCTGATTGCCGCGATTTCGACAAAGGTTGGGCATCGTTATCTTCGAAGCTAGATTTTCCGGGATTTAGGTAAGTTGAACTGGATGAACAGAATGCGCGGTTTTTCATACTCAGGGATTGTCTGATTGATTTCTCCTCTGGCCATGAAGTTTCGAAATCACCCAATGTCCTAATTCACTCAGGCTAAAACGTCTCGCGCCCCCTGCCACTGGGGAAAGTTGGCCCATGAGCGTGCTTGCTCAACAATAATTTGATTTATATGAAAATTTTTGGAATTACCGGGCATTCCGGCATGGGTAAAACAACGCTGCTGGAACGCTTGATACGGCTTCAAAATCGATCCTTGCCCGCCATATGACCCGCAAAAGAAGGGCATCG
>NZ_JBAWYV010000315.1:0-1520 GCF_037143375.1 Rhodoferax sp.
ATATCGAAATGCTGGACCGCGCGGGCACGAGCATTTTTGGCGCTATTGAGCAACTAGTAACCCATAGCGCCCATTGAAAATTTATCTCCATCTCAGGCAAACAAGAATTTATCTTCGTCCAACTTAAACCTCAGCCGCGAATAGAAACGACTCGCTTTTTTCTCCCGCAAGAATACGTTCCAACACCAGGATAAACAATGAAACAAGCCACTATTTCCACACTGATGATCGCCATCATTTCTATGATGACCCCTATAAGTTCCCATGCGCTCGAATCAATTCGAGTTGGCGCGGTTTTATCGACAACCGGCCCTGCAGCCTTTCTGGGTGAGCCGGAATTAAAAACCGTCGAGCTTTACATCAAGAAAATCAACGCTGAAGGCGGCGTACTCGGACGAAATCTTGAGTTAATTAGTTATGACGATGGCAGCGATGCCAACAAGGCTAATTCCTTCACCAAGCGATTGATTGAATCAGACAAAGTAGATTTCATAGTGGGGGGAACAACCACCGGATCGTCACTGTCAATGATGCCGTTGATCGAAAAAGCGGGCATCCCGTTCGTTTCACTCGCCGGAGCGGTCGCCATTGTGGAACCTGTTCACAAATGGATTTTCAAGATTTCCCATACGGATCGCATGGCTGCAGAGAAGGTCTTTGAAGATGCAAAGAAACGCGGCTTTACCAAGATGGCGCTGATCTCTGAAACCAGTGGATTTGGACAATCAGGACACAAGGAGGCTCTGGCTGCAGCCAAGAAAATCGGCATTGAGATATTGGTCGATGAAACTTACGGACAAAAGGATACTGATGTCACGCCTCAGTTGACACGCATCAAAATGAATCCTGCTATTCAGGCTGTATTGGTCTTTGGCATTGGTCAAGGTCCAACAACAGTGACAAAAAACTACCGTCAACTGGGTCTTAAAGCGCCAATTTATCAATCTCACGGCGTGGCATCCAGCGAATTTGCACGTTTAGTGGGTGCTGCAGGTGAAGGTGTGCGTTTGCCCTCGCCAGCACTATTGGTAGTCGGTGAATTGCCGAACAGCGACAAGCGAAAACCGATACTTTCAGCTTACAAGGCTGCCTATGAGCAACAGTACAAAGAAGACGCCTCTACCTTTGGTGGATATGCCTACGATGCGTTGATGTTCTTGGTTAATGGCATCAAGGTGGCCAATTCAACGGACAAGGAATTGGTACGCACGGCTATTGAAAAGACGAACGGCTACATAAGCACAGCCGGTATTGTTCATATGTCGGCCACCGACCATCTTGGACTTGATTCGAGTGCATTTCAAATGGTAGAAATTAAAAACGGCAAGTTCCAAATCGCGAAATAACGACCGAGGGACGGGGCATCAGCGCCCTGTTCTGTCTCAAATTACGTCTGGAGAATGACTTGTTTTCCCAATTCCTGCAATTTCTATTCTCCGGCCTGACGGTCGGAGCGACCTACGCCCTGGCGGCGCTGGGTTTCACCCTGATCTACAACGCCAGCAACGTGATCAACTTCG
>NZ_JBAWYV010000316.1:0-1509 GCF_037143375.1 Rhodoferax sp.
TTGATTTGAGGAAAAACCATTGATGTCTACTTATGCCTCCGCCTATGTTTCTGCCCGCAGTGCCGCACTGGAAGCGGCTGGCCACCAGAATTATCCGCCCGGCGCGCTCTATGTCGTTGCGACCCCTATCGGTAACCTGGCCGACATCACGCTGCGGGCACTGCATGTGCTGGAACTGGCAGACATCATCGCCTGTGAAGACACGCGCCACACCCAGGCCTTGTTGCGCGCTTATGGCATCGACAAGTCCAGCGCACAACTGCTTGCCGTTCACCAGCACAACGAAGCACAAGCTGCACAAACCGTCATTGACCGCCTGCGCCAAGGCCAACGCGTGGCGTATGCCAGCGATGCAGGCACGCCCGCCATCAGCGACCCCGGCGCGCGACTGGTGGCGGCGGTCCGAGGCGAGCGTTTGCCCGTGGTACCGCTGCCCGGCGCCAGCAGCGTCACGACGCTCTTGAGCGTCGCCGGCATCGCCGATGAAGGCGCGCAACAAGGCGGGTTTGTATTTGTCGGCTTCTTGTCGTCCAAAGCCACCGAACGCGCCACCGCCATTGAAGTTTTACGAACCCAGACACGGGCCGTGGTGATGCTGGAAGCCCCCCACCGGATTGAAGCCTTGGCGGCAGCCCTTTCGGTGCTGGGCACCCGACTCATCACCATCGGGCGTGAATTGACCAAGCAGTTCGAAGAAATCGACACTCTCCCCACCGAGAAGTTCCCCGCCTGGCTGGACCAGGATGCCAACCGACTGCGCGGCGAGTTTGTGTTGGTGTTGCACCCAGCACCGTCAGAGACTCAGGCGGGGCCAGATACCCGGATTTTGAAACTGCTGCTGGCACAACTGCCCCTGAAAACCGCGGTCAAACTGGCGTCCGAGATCACCGGCGAGCCCCGGAATGCACTTTATCAACTGGCTTTGAATTTAAAAGAAGGTGGTGCGGACGATGAGTCCCCGGAAACCACGCCTTGAGCGTAGCCACTGGGTTATGCAAACTATCGGTCGCTAAGCCCCGAGCAGCAAGCGTTGGGCCTCTGCCACACTGCGCCTTGCTGCGGAGGCAAGTGCTGGCACTCCTTGTCGGTCACACGGGCCAGGAATTCGAGGCGAGCTGTCAGTGAGGGTGTGATTTTCATAAACAAATGCCTTCAGCCAATGCGATGGAATGAATAGGTAAGTGCAACAAGTTTGGGGCTTTAATCAGCACGTCCACCTTACGGCCATACATGGCTCGCGACACCTGCGCAGCCAATCGGGCAGAGAGTTGCGCCGGTTCGGCAACAGGCGAGTCCAATTCCAGCAGCAAGTCCACATCACCACCCCGCGCATCGTCACGCACGCGTGAACCAAACAGCCAGACCCTTGCAGCATGGCCGGCAAGCTGTGTTGCGCTCGTGCGAATGACCGAAATTTGGGCAGGACTTAGTCGCATTGGGCTATTAAGTTTTGCCTGACGATTGGTCTTTTTCGGGCCAGACTGCTTTTTGACTATTGGTCAGCACTTG